>JASHPG010000162.1 GCA_030038275.1 Candidatus Acidiferrales bacterium
TCTGCACCTCCATCACCCCATGCCCACGGCGGCCGGCTCCCCCACCGGCCGCCTCTTCTTTTCCAAGCCTCCAAGTTGCGAGCTTGATTCTGCGCGGGATACCCTCTGCTTTCGTTTTCCTCTTCGCACCCCTTTACTGCGCTGGCGCGCATCTGCCTACTTTTTCCCGCCGCTGGACTGCGCCTGCGCCGCCACGCGCGGTCCCATCGACATGGCTCGCGGCTCGCCTTTCCAAAGCACCGTATTGCGGTCCATCCACGCGTTTATTTTCTCCTCTTGGAACACCCACTTGCCGTTGCGCTTCACGCACAGGTTGTCCCACGTGCCGATCCCGAAGACGAAATTCGTCCGGTATTCCACGTTGTACTGCAGGATCGAGAAAAACGCTTTCACCCGTGCGCCTTCGCCCTCGCGCGTAATCAGGAAATGATTCGCCAGGTGCTGCCGCCCGATCCACCAGCTCGGACGGTCGTACCAAAGCTCCTCGAACGCCCGCCGAATCTGCTCGTGTCCGTGCAGCTTTCCCTGCCACAAATGGTCCATCCACGCGTCCTCGGCGAAGCAATCGAGCACCGCGTCTATATCGCCCGAGTCGATTCCCCAGGCGTAGCGCGCGAATAGCTCCATGATGTCCAGCCGGTCCTCCACGGACATCTTCGCATTCGAATTCGAATTGTTCTCGGGCATTGCCTGACCTCCCTTGTATTTCGTAGGGGCACAGCATGCTGTGCCCGCCGTTACCTGGGGTGGAAGCATGCTCTGCCCGCGTTCCCAAACGCTCCCCGCTGGGGAACCCCAATCTCGGCGTCTTTGCCGGGAATCGGGGTGAAGCCTGCCTGCCCCAGATAGGAATCCGCTGTTGCCTTCCACGCCTCGCCTACTCGCCTCCCCCGCTGCCGATCCTCCGCCGCAACCGCCACAGATATTATTCGCGCCCCGCTACGATTGCAACGCGAGCAAACCTTCTCTCAACGCGCGCCTGCTCCCCGCGCTACTTCGGCGACTGTGTCTCAATAGTTCGCCTTCTTACTGCTTAGCCCTTCATATTTAGATCACTTCTGCAACAAGAGCTGTCCTGCCGAACCCAGCCGCTGATTGTGCGGATGGGGGTAGGCATCTGCTTTGGGGCCCGTGGGCAACCTCTCAACTTCTAGAACCGCTCGGTGGAAGCGCCAGCGAAGGGTAGCCGCGACATAAAGCCCCGTACAATCAAGGCGTCTCTAGCCTGTCTGCGGGCAGAGCGCGAAGCTCTCAGACTAGTCTTGCCACGCAGAATCATCAGCCTCGGAAGTTCCCGAAGGCCTTTTCCGCAAACTGTTCAGACAGTCGCCTTTGGCTGTTAGCGCCTTGACAATCCGAGCGCCAAGTTTATTATGTGAATACGTACGGTTCTGTTGAGGAGGGCAATGATGACGTGTCCCGTTTGTCGCTCCTACGTTCCCGTTCACTCGTTTCTGGAAGCCACAGGACTGTCCGGCGTTGTTTGCCCGCACTGTAATTCAAGCTTATCAGTATCGCGCTCTTCGCACTTCCTGCTTTTGATGCTCGCCGATATACCGTCTTACTGCCTTCTCTACTACTTGCGAGACCTTCACGCCAATTTCTTCGTCGGCATTGCCGTGTTCGCGATAGTGTTCCTGGGTCTCTTTACGCTGCTGGCGCCGTGGGTCGTCAGGCTACGGCCGAAACCGTCCAGCATTCTTGGACTGAATCATCGTTAACTGCGTCCTGGCTGTTAGCTTTGTTTGTGCGGTTGGCGTTTGCCGGTGATTGTCTCACGCGTTCGCCGCGCCCCGCGCCTTTGAGTCGGTAATTCCCCGGAACGATTTCATCGCTTGGCGGGCCTCTTCTTCCAAATCTTCCCAGGTCTCGCACCATTCGGTAACCACCTCGAATTCCCAAGCTTCTTCGTTCCACCGCCCGATCGCCAATTCCACCAGGCGCGGCCCCAGATGCGACGAACTCAAGTCGCGCAAAACAACCACTTCCAGATCGAGCATATTGCACAGTTGCCGCGTGTAGGGGCCTCCGGGCATCACTGGCTCGTTCGCTTCCTCGTCCGTGCTCCGTTCGCCGGAATTCGTCCCAGCGCTCAACGACACGGACCCCGACGGTTCGGCCCCTATCTGCATGATGTATCGCTCTATAACCCGGCGGTCGAATGGCAACAAAAAGACGATGAAGAGAATCAACAGCAGCAAAATACCGACGATTTGGGATGAAAATATCGATTGGGCGAGACTGGTCATCTAACTTGGCTCGACGAGCGACACGAGTATAACGCCGCGCCGTGACGATGATAATCGGGTTCGCTATCTCATCTTCCGCTTGGAAATTCCCCCGAACAGCGCCAGCTTTCCAATCGGAGTCCTTGGCAGTGCGGCAAAGCCGGGGAGCAGACTCACGCTCGTGCTGCTCGCTGTTCCCCCACGCGCGGCTCCCATCGAAAATTCCCAAAACGGGAATCTAGGTACTATCACCATTTTGAACCTCGACTCCCGATCTGTCTCATGCTTCTATACTAATAAGCCGAGCTGGGCGTTCGGCCCTGGAAGCAAATTGAGGACAAGGAGATTGAGGAACACAGCCCATCCGAGGAAACCATACGTCCGGTTTCCGGACTCCAGTGGAGCCCACCGGACTCCGCAAACCGGAACGAGCCCCCGCGGGCCGGACCATGATTCTCCCCGTCGCATCCTGCCCGAAGTTTCCTCCAACCCTCGCCTTTCCAAATTAGCGGAGATCAAAAAAGATGACCAGCTGCCATCCGCGACCTCTCCTGCGAAGGGGCGCTCTATCGCTTCGATCCGCGGCAATCAGGGGCCGTCGCTTTCGCGTCCCGTTCCGGTCGCCAGTTTTGCGACCCGGCCGCGTTGGCAAAAACGAGCGCCTCTTCGCCGTGCGCTACCCGAGACGCCGAACGAGTAGAAACCAATGTAACTCATTGAAAACACAAGCTCGGGTACCCTCTTACCCGAGACAGTTCCCGACCGCGTGCCGCTCGTTGTTTTACAGATTTCGAATCGCGAATGGAGACCCGCAAAGGGCGGAACACGCTATCGACCTTGCAGCCACTCAAATTACTGAAAAGATTAACCTTGCAAAAACAAGGGCGGAACGTCCCGGTGCGCCTTCTTGGCTGCTTTTCTACCCTGCTCTCCACTCCTGATTCAGCGGTCGCGCAAAGTCGGTTGACCGGAGCAGAGGCATGCGGTATCTCTAGGCGGCGAATCTATACGACAAAAGGACAGAGCCATGGCCGCATCTGAACCGAGAATCCTCCCAGTTCGTAATCCGCGCACCGGCGAAATCGACATGCACATCACCGCTGCTTCCGGGGCCGATATCGCCGCCACATGCGCGCGACTCCGCGAAGCCCAACCAGCTTGGGCGCAGGCGCCGCTCGCGCACCGCATCGACGTGATGAAGCGCTGGGCCGAGCGCCTGAAGGCGCATCGCGCGGCGTTGGTAGAAGCCGATTCCATCGACACTGGCTACGGCCAAATTTCGCAGGTCGCGCCGGATATGGTGGTAGGCACGATCATGCGAATGTCCGCCATTGCGCCCATAATTTTTGACCAGGCGCGCCGCAAAGGCACGTCCCCCGTCCCGGCCATCCACTACGACACGAACCTGCGCCCGTATCCTGTCGCCGGAATCATCGCGCCATGGAACGCGCCGCTGATGCTATCCACGCTGCACGCCATTTCCCCGCTCTTTGCCGGTTGCGCCGTGATCGTCAAGCCCAGCGAAGTGACGCCGCGATTCGTGAAACCGATGATGGAGACGATTCGCGAAGTTCCGGAGCTTGCTGCCGTCTTCACCTACGTCGTGGGCGATGGCGAAACCGGCCAGGCGATCATCGAAAATTCCGACATCATCAATTTCACCGGCAGCGTTCCCAACGGCCGCAAAGTGGCCGAGGCATGCGCGCGGCTGTTCATCCCCTCGATTCTCGAACTCGGCGGCAAGGATCCCGTGATCATCACGGAGACCGCCGATCTGCAGCGGGCCGCCAAAGCCGTCGTTCGCGGCGCGATCACCAGCACCGGACAAGTCTGCTTCTCAATCGAACGCATCTACGTGCAGGAGAAAGTCCACGATGCCTTCGTCGATCTGCTCGCCAAGGAAGCGGAGCGCGTTGAATTGAACTATCCTGATCCTCATGCCGGGCAGATTGGCCCGTTCATCGCCGAGCGCCAGGCGCACATCGTGGACGAGCACATTGACGACGCGCTCGCCAAAGGCGCCCGAATTCGCCTGGGAGGCAAGAGCATCAATCTCGGCGGCGGTCTCTACATGCGCCCCACGATTCTGACGGACGTGAACCACGAAATGAAAATCATGCGCGACGAAACCTTCGGCCCGGTGATGCCGGTGATGAAATATCGCAACGAAGACGAAGCGGTGCGCCTGGCGAACGATACCTATTACGGACTGTCCGCGGCGGTCGTCGCCGGCACCGAAAAAGAAGCACGCCGCATCGCCGACCGCCTCGACGCCGGAATGGTCAGCGTCCAGGACACGTTTCTGACGTTCGCCGGTTTCGGCGCCGGTCTTTCGGGCGACTCGTTCAATTATTCCGGCATGGGCCCGCGCACCGGCATTTTGGCCTTTTTCCGCAGGCAAGGCGTCCTCGTCAACACCGGCGAGCCGGAAAGCATGGTCGAAGAGAGCCTCAAAGCCGTCGGCTAGCTGGCGGGCCTTGCGCGGCTGCGCAAAATACAAAGATCGTAGGGGCGCTGCTCGCTGCGCCCTCCTGGACGAAATGGAGGAACTCATGGCATCGCATGCGCGCTATCCATCCGTGGCGATCGAAAATATTCACCGCCGCCTCGACGAAATCGGCGATGCCTTCAATCCGGACATGATCGCCGAAAATTTCAAGCTCTTCGCGCCGCTGCACAAACTCGCGCCATTCCCCGACGTCGAAATCGTGCGCGACCAACGCTACGGCGCTGACGAACGCCATCGGCTCGACGTGTTCCGCTCGAAATCAATCGGCGACCCGCGACCGGTGCTTGTGTTCGTCCACGGCGGCGGATTTATCGGCGGCGACAAATCGACGCCCGGCGCGCCTCATTACGACAATATCGGCGCTTGGGCCGTGCGCCACGGTCTCGTTGGAGTGAACGTGACGTACCGCCTCGCGCCGAAACACCAGTGGCCGGCCGGCTCCGAAGATCTCGCTGCCGCGCTGGGCTGGATTCGCGGCAGCATCCCGGCGCATGGCGGCGATCCGGCGCGCGTCTTCCTGATGGGCCAATCGGCGGGAGGCGCGCATGTGGCGCACTTTCTGGCGCACGAACGCTTCGCCAGCCCGCATCGCAGCGCGACTGCCGGTGCAGTCCTCCTTTCCGGCCTATATGACCCGATCACGATGGACAAGAATCCGCTGCTCAAAGCGTATTTCGGCGAAGATGTGCCCCGCTACGTCGAGCAATCCGCGCTTCCGGGGCTCGCTGCCACGTCCACGCCGTTGCTGGTCTTGATCGCCGAGCATGACCCGCCGGATTTCAAGCGCCAGTACGTCGAACTTTTGCGCGCGTATCTTTCCGCGCGTGGCACGCTACCTCATCTCGCGTACTTGCCTTCGCACGGACATCTTTCCACGACGCTCAGCATCAACACGGAAGACACATTCGTCGGCGACCGCATCCTGGATTTTGTGGAGGCAATAGCGGCGAAACCATCGGCAGTTTCGGCGTAACCAACGGATGTTTCAGCAGCAAGGCAGGTTTATTCGAGGAAGCGCTTCAGTGCGAAAGAGGCATACCGTCGCCCTGCAGCGCAACAGATGCGGGCGCCTTGCTGCTTTTCCACGCGGGAATAAACGCGAGGCTCAGAATCCATCCGGCGAGCACCAGCGCAACGAAATCGAGCCAGTTTCCTTTCGGCAGCAGCGCCAGATAGATCGGCGGAGTCGCGAAATTGCCGATGGCCATCACCTGGCCGACTAGTCCCATCGCAGCTCCGCCTCGCGCGGGATCGCGCGTTACCTTCGGAAGCAGCGCCATCATCACCGCGACCGCCGCGCCGGTGCACGGCAGCCAAACGGCAACGGCGGCAATCGCAACCGGAAACGAAATCGACGGCACGTACAGCAATATCCCGGAAGCGATTCCGGCAATAGCGATGCCGATGTAGATCGATATCGGACGAATGCCGCGCGTCAGCAGATAGCCCGCGCCGATTCCGGCAAAGATCATCGGCACGTATCCGGCGGCGAGAATGCTTGAGGACGTTGCCACGGAAATGTGGTGAAAGCGGGCGAAGTACCTGGGAATCACGGTGCTCGTTCCCAGGGCGATGCTGACCAGCAGCGCGTTGGATATCGAGAGCTTCCACGGACCCCATTCGCGATAAATTTCCAGGAAATCGGTCCAGCTTGGCCGCTTGCGCCGTGGAGCTTGCGCCGCTGGTTCGCGCGGAGTCTCGGGCAGAAGCCATCCGAAAGCGGCCGCAAGCGCAAAAAGCGCGCCATGCACGATGAACGTCCAGCGCCACGCCGATGTGCCTGCGAACGGCACCGCCAGCAGCAGCCCCAACCCAACGCCGGCCGGCGTGTACGTGGACCACAGCGTCATCGCCTGCACCTGGCGGCGGCCGGTGGTGGTAGCCATAATCAGCGCGGGCGCGGCGACGATGATGCCGATGAACTCGATGCCTTCGAGCAGCCGCGCCACATCCAGCATGAGCATCGACGTGGAAAAGAAGCCGAGGACGTTGCAGAAGACCAGGAAAATGCTGGTAGCGACGATCGCGCGCCGCGCGCCAATGCGGTCGATGATGCCGCCGCCGATCGTCGATGCGAAAATCGAACTGACTGAGATGATCGAGATCGCGATGCCAACGCCGGCAGGCGTGGTGTGAAACGCGCGCTCGATCTCGCCTTCGATCGGCACCAGCTTGCTGATCGACGCGGCACAGAGGATCGAGTAAATGTAAACCAGCCAGATTGAGCCCCAACTTCCCGGTTTCATGCTTCTCCGGCCGCGCGGCCGCGAATGAGCCGCTGCGCCTTTCGTCGCGCGCGCGACGACGCGTTTAACGCATCATTGAGGGGCAATCTCTCTTCGGCAACCACGGTTGAAATCATTTTCCGGCCGGCACGAGGCGCTTCAGCTCTTCCGGCCAGTTCAGCACGACGTCAATCTGGGTCGGCGCCGCCTGCGCCTGTTCTACGGGTTTTAGCATCAAAAATCGCTGGCCGTCTCGCGATACGTCGTAATTGGGAAACGTCACCGGGGTTGTCTCGTAGTTTCCTTCAAAGAGCATTCGAGGCTTGCTGGCCTCAAACGTAGGCTGAGTGGTGATTTCCACCGCCATCATTTTGTCGCCGCTTCGATAGAACAGCTCACGCCCGTTGGGGTTCCACACCGGTTCCGTACCGCCTCCAGCTGATATCTGCCATTTGCCGCCGGATCCCGGGTAGGACCGGACATACACCTCGCGGCGGCCGGATTCATCCGAAACATAAACCAGCCAGTGTCCATCAGGAGAAAACTCCGGCGCGCCTGTGACGGTCCCGGTCTCCACGAAAGGCCGCTCTTTGCGATCGCTCAACCGAAAGATCCAGATGTCCTGGCCTATCGTAGGTGCGGGTGACATAAACGCCAGCGCTTGCCCATCTGGTGACCAGGAGTTTGGTGTCTGCGCCGCCACCCCACCGTTGTTGCTGGGGCTCAATCGCTCCACTCCCCCGGTACCATCCGCCAGTTTCCAGAAAATCCCCGACGGTCCTTTCCTGTTCGATCGAAACGCGATCCGCTTGCCATCCGGCGTCCAAGCCGGAAATTGATTCGAGCTCCCATCAAATGTGAAGCGGGTCAGCGTCTCTCGCGCGAGGTCATAAAGCCAGATCTGTGATTCCTGTCCCGTGATGTTCACGGCCAACTGCCGGCCGTCGGGCGAAACCCGCGGGTTGTAGTAAGCACGCGCCGGTGCGGCCAAGGGCTGCTCGGTCCCATTGCGGCTGACCCACACAAGTTCGCGCTGCTCCCCCTGAATATCTCCCGTAACGTAGGCTAACGATCCTGTGGCTGAGAGAGTGTATTGCGCGCTGCCGGTGGTTGGAGATTGCAGAACTCCCTGCAGCACCGGCACTGCGGCACCCTTAACTTCGAGCCGACCAGGATCGAACTGCGCGGCCATCAGATTCCCCGCTTGCGCAAAAATGAGGTAGCCCGGGCGTACGTAGCGGGGCATGGTACCTGTTTGGCCTGGAAGCAGGTCTCGTTGTTTACCCGTCTTAAGCAGCCGCACGCCAACCTGTGAATTGGTCCAATCCGATGTATCGGACGAAGCAGCGAAAAGTATGGCGTTGCCACTCGGCAAGAATTCTGGCCAGCCGTTGTTGATGTCGCCTGAAGTTACTGGCTTGGCGGCACCGCCCACGTCTGGTATTTTCAGAAAACCCGCGAAGAAATCCGCGAAGACGATCATTCCCTGACTGCTCCAATTGGCGCCTAAAGGAATCGAAACGTCAGCCAAATCTTGTGCTGGTCCGCCATTCACCGAGATTTTCTTCAGCTTCTTGCCGGCGAAGAAGCCCAGCCATTGCCCATCGGGAGAAAAAAACGGGTTCGAGCCTCCTTCGGTGCCGGGAACAGGAGTGGCGTTCATGCTGTCCATCGATCTCAGATAGATTTGCGTCGAGGCGCTTCCCTGATTTGCCGCGACGTAGGCGAGTTCACTCCCGTCGGCGGAAAAGGCCAATGCCTGCCCATCCAACCCCGCCAGCCGTTGTCCAGCCGGAAGGGTAAGCACTGCCCGGACGATCGGTTTAGCAGGCGAAGGCTTCGCGTTCCACGTGACCAGGATGGCGAGGACGACTGCGAGGGCTCCCGCCGCCCACGGCAAAGCGCGCCGCCATGCGGGCACGCGATCTTGCACCGCGGCAGCGGCTGTTGGGTCCGTTGCGCCGGAGATTACTTCATCGAGGGAGATGCGCGCCTCGCCGATGGCTTGCAGGCGCTGCTTGAGGTCCTTTTGCATGCAGCGCTGCAAGAGGACGCGGACGCGCGCAGGCGTGTCTTTGGGAAGCAGCGACCAGTCCGGCTCTTCCTTGGTTACGGCCGCCAAGGTATCGATGACGGATTCGCCTCGGAACGGCTGCTTGCCGGTGAGCATTTCGTACAAGACGCAGCCGAAAGCCCAAATGTCCGCGCGGCGATCCACGGGCTTTGCTTTGGCCTGCTCGGGCGACATGTAAGCAGCCGTGCCCAGGATGATGCCCGCTTGCGTCGCAAGACGACTGAGCGTCGGAGAATTGCCGGGATCGAATGACGACGCATCGCCCTCGATGGCTTTGGCCAGGCCGAAATCGAGAATCTTCACAGCGTCTTCGCGGGAAATTTTGATGTTCGCCGGCTTGAGGTCGCGATGGACGATGCCTTTCTCATGGGCGTATTCGAGGCCGTCGGCCATCTGCCGCGCGATGCGCAGCGCCTCATCGACGGGAATTGGGCCAGCGGCAATCCTCTCCGCCAGCGTCGGCCCTTCGGCCAACTGCATGATCAGCGCATGCGTTACGCCCGAGTCCTCCACTCCATAGATCGCAGCGATGTTGGGATGATCGAGCGACGCCAAGACTTTCGCTTCGCGCTCGAACCGCGCCATGCGTTCGGCGTCGCGCGCGAAGGCCTCGGGCAGAACCTTGACTGCTACATCGCGGCCAAGCTTCGTGTCTCGCGCGCGATAGACCTCTCCCATTCCGCCCGCGCCGATCGCGCCGGTAATCTCGTAGGAGCCGATTTTCGTGCCAGACGCTAACAACAGATCCCTCGCTCCGCTCGGGATTTCGCCTGCGGGCTCAGACGCCCGCAAAACGGCTCAACTTTGATGGCTACGTCGCGGCCGAGCTTGGCGTCGCGCGCGCGATAGACCTCGCCCATACCGCCGGCGCCGATCGCGCCAGTGACCTCGTACGGCCCAATTTTTGCTCCTGCATTCAGCACCGGATCCGTCGCTCTATCCCGGGGATTCGGGCGAGATTATAGCGCCGCGAGAGACGAGCGCAGCGATTTACTTACTCGGACATCGAGAGCGTGGGGAGCGGAACGGCCGCTCGCATCGAGGGTAGGCATTCGTTGGCGGAATTCGGTACCGAGGCGCGCTAAATGCTTGACACGCAACAACGCTGCTGTATCATTATGCATAGCGATGCATATTCAAGCATTCGTTTGAATTCTGGACGAGATGGCCGTTCAAAAGCGATTCCGGCAAGGGCAAATTTTGAAGCTGCTCTCTAGCCAGCCGGTGGCCAGCCAGGACGCGCTGCGCCGGCACCTGGGGCAGCTCGGCATGCGGGTGACGCAACCCACGCTTTCGCGCGACCTGCGCGAGCTGCGGCTGGTGAAAACCGCGGAAGGATATCGTCCGCTGGATGGGGCAGTGAAGGAAGTGTCCCCGCTTCCGGCTCTGGCGCGAGCGCTGAAGGAATTTTTGCTGGACGTGCGCCCGGCGCAAAATATGCTGGTGCTGAAGACGCCACCGAGCGGGGCGCAGCCGCTGGCAGCCGCGGTGGATTCCGAGCGTTGGAAGGAAGTGGCGGGCACGCTGGCAGGCGACGATACCGTGCTGGTGATCTGCTCGTCGCGCGGCGCGTGCAACGCCGTCCGCAAGCGGATCGAGGAAATGCTCCGATGACGAACCCGACGCGGGTGGCCGTTGCCGGAGCGACGGGCTACGCGGGATACGAGCTGGCCCGGCTCCTGCTGCGGCATCCGCACATCGAAAATTCGACATTCTTTTTACGCGGCGCGAATGCGGACGTGCGCTGCCTTACGGACATTTTTCCGCAACTGCGCGGATGGGGCGACGCGACTTGCCGGCAACTTTCCGCCGAAGCAGTGGCCAATAGCGGAGCGGATGTGGCGTTCCTTTCGACGCCTCATGAAGCTTCGGCCGAGCTCGTGCCTGCGCTGCTTCGCCTAAATCCGAAACTCCGCATCGTGGATTTGAGCGGGGCTTTTCGGTTCAATAAGCCGGAGACGTTCACGCACTGGTACAAGCTGCCCGCGCCGGACGCGGATATCATGGCCGAAGCCGTCTATGGCTTGCCGGAGCTCTATGCAGACCGGCTGCCAAAGGCGCGCGTGGTTGGGAATCCGGGATGCTATCCCACCTCTGTGATTTTGGGTTTGAAGCCGCTGATTGACGCGGATTGGATCGACCGGACGCGCGGAATCGTTTGCGACTGCAAGTCGGGCGTAACCGGCGCGGGCAAAGAGCCGAAGCGCGATACGCACTTCGTGGAAGTAAATGAAAATTTCCGCGCGTACGGGCTGTTTTCGCACCGTCACACGCCGGAAGTATCCGAACACCTCGGGCTCGCGCCGCGCGACTTCGTCTTCACCACGCATTTGCTGCCGGTGGACCGCGGCATCCTTTCGACTTTGTACGTATGGCTGCGCTCCGCGCGCAAATTGGATGAGGTGGAAGCGCTGTATCGCAAGTTTTACGCCGGCCGGCCGATGATGCGGATATATCCGGCGGGCACGCTGCCGGAATTGCAGCACGTGGCGCGCACGAATTTCAACGACGTTGGTTTCGCGCTCGATTCGCCGGGCGAACGGCTCGTGATTGTCTCCTGCCTCGACAATTTGGGCAAAGGCGCGGCGGGACAAGCGGTGCAAAATCTCAATGGGATGCGCGGGTATCCGGAAACGGCGGGACTGCTATGAGGCTGGTGATCAAGATCGCGGGCGCACTGCTGGAGCGCGATGAAGACGTGCAGCTGCTGGCACGGCAGCTCGCGGAGCTGGCGCGCGCCGGAAACGAACTGCTTGTCGTCCATGGCGGCGGGAAAATCTTCACGGCCACGCTGGCGCGCATGGGCATCGAGAGCAAGTTCGTTGGGGGGCTGCGCGTGACCGATCGCGAAACGCGCGACGCCGCCGTGATGGTATTTGCCGGGCTGCTGAACAAGAAACTGGCGGGCGCGATTTCGCTGGCGGGACAGCCGGCCACAGGGATTTCCGCCGCGGACGCGGCGTGCTTTCTTGCCGAGCCGATGCAGGTGGAGGGCCGCGAGGGCGGGCTCGGATTCGTCGGCTACCTTACGGAAGTGAACGTCGATTTTCTGCGCTCACTTTGGCGCGAAGGAATCGTGCCGGTGGCCTGCTGCATGGGGCTCGGCGCCGACGGCGAGCTGTATAACATCAACGCGGATCACATGGCGGCGGCGGCGGCGGAATTCATCCACGCAGACCGGTTGATTTTCATGACCGACGTGGCCGGCGTACTTGATGGAGAAAAAGTGTTGAGCGCGCTGCGTGGCACGGACATCGAGGACCTGATTCGGCACAATAAGGTTTCCGGCGGAATGATTCTGAAGCTCGAAGCGGCCAAGCGCGCTCTGGCCGGAGGCGTGCCCGAAGTGCGCATCGTTGGCGGCGCGAAGCCGCGGGCGCTCGTAGCAGCGGCGGGTACGGGCCGCTGCCCCGGCACGCGCGTTCTTCCCGTGATACGGACGACAGCGAAGGCCGCCAACGGCGCAGCGCACGGCGCGGCGCAATAGCCATGGCCAAATCCACAAAAAAAACTGCCGCGGCAAAGCGAGTCTCGCCCGCGAAAATCGCCGCCGATGAGGCGCGTTACATGATGCAAACGTACCGGCGTCCTCCGGTGGTTTTTACGCATGGGCGCGGCGCGCGTCTGTATGATTCGCGGGGGCGCGAATACCTGGACTTTCTGGCCGGCATTGCGGTTAACGCGCTTGGCTACGCCAATCCTCGGATCGTGCGCGTAATTCGGCGCGAGGCTGGGCGCACCATGCACGTCTCGAACTTGTTTCACAATCCGTATCAGACGCCGCTGGCGCGCAAGCTGGCGGAATGGTCGGGCCTCGACCGCGCGTTTTTTGCCAACAGCGGCTCGGAAGCTGTGGAAGGCGCGCTGAAACTGGCCCGAGCGCACGCGCATGCCCGCGCAGGAGCGGGCACGGCGAAGACGCGCTTTCTCGCGCTGGAAAATTCCTTTCACGGGCGGACGTTCGGCGCGCTTTCGATCACGTATCCGGAGAAGTATCGCGAGCCTTTTGAGCCGCTCGTTCCCGGCGTCGAATTCGTGCGCTTCAACGACGTGTCCGATCTGGAAGCGAAGTTCGACGAGACGGTCTGCGCTGCGATCATCGAGCCGATTCAGGGCGAGG
>JASHPG010000003.1 GCA_030038275.1 Candidatus Acidiferrales bacterium
ATTAACCGCCGCGATTTGATGGGGCAGCACACCAACAGCCTCACTTTCAACGTGATCGCCTGGGCGATCAGCATCATCATGATCGGCTTGACGCTGGTGCTGGTGTACGCGGCGATCTTTAATCCGGCAGCCGCGGGCTTATCGGGCTAGTTGTTCGCCCATGGCGTGTGGGTTCTTGCTGGGACTGGAAGCCTAGAACTTGCGCGACCAGTCCTTGGGCCAGCGCTCGACCGCGACTTTCTCCTGCGTGAAAAACTCGATTGCATCGCGTCCCTGGGCGTGGAGATCGCCGAAAAAGCTGCCCCGCGAGCCGCTGAACGGGAAGAATGCCATCGGCGCTGCGACGCCGACGTTGATTCCCACGTTGCCCACTTCGGCTTCGTAGCGGAATTTGCGGGCGCTGGAGCCATTGGAAGTAAACAGGCAGGCCATGTTTCCGTACTCGCCCGAATTCACGAAGGCGATTGCGTCGTCGATGGTATTCACATGGTGGACCGAAAGCACCGGGCCGAAAATTTCGGTCCGAGTAATTTCGCTCGCAAACGGAAGGTCTTTCAGCACCGTCGGGCGAACAAAAGAGCCGCTGGCGTAATTCGGAATGTTTGGATTGCGCCCGTCGACCACCAAGCTGGCGCCACTGCTCACCGCTTTCGCGACAAGAGCTTCGACGCGGGCTTTGCTATCCGGCGCGATCACGGGACCCATTTGCACTCCGTCGTCTAGCCCAAAGCCGGTGACGCGGGATGCCGCTCTTTGCGCGATGGCTTCGGTGAATGGATTGGCGGCATCGCCCACAGCGATCGCCACCGACGCTGCCAGGCAGCGTTGGCCAGCGCAGCCAAAAGCGCTATCCGCCACGATATCGCTGGCGGTGACGAAATCCGCGTCCGGCAAAATCACCACTGGATTCTTCGCGCCGCCCTGGCATTGCACGCGCTTTCCAGTAGCCGCCGCGCGCGAATACACAAGGCGCGCCGCGGCGCTGGATCCAACGAAACTCACGGCGCGAACGCCGGGATGGTCGAGCAGCGCTTCGACCGTCGCGCGCCCTCCATTCACCATGTTTACGACGCCGGGCGGCAGCCCGATCGCATCGAGCAGCGCGAAAACTTTTTGCATCGTCAGCGGCACGCGTTCGGAAGGCTTCAGCACGACGGTGTTTCCGCACGCAATTGCGTAGGGCAGGAACCAGAACGGAATCATTGCCGGAAAATTGAAAGGCGCGATGATGGCACAGACGCCGACCGGCTGGCGAATCATGATCTCGTCGATGCCGGAGGCGATGTCTTCCGAGTTGTAGCCTTGAATCAGCGACGGAGTTCCACACGCGACTTCCACATTTTCAATGGCGCGCTGCAACTCGCCGCGCGATTCGGCCAGCGTCTTGCCGCATTCGATGGTTACGGTTCGCGCCAAGTCCTCGAAGTTCTTCTTCAACGAATCGCGCAGACGGAACAAAAAGTCCACGCGATCACCAGCGGGAACGCGGCGCCATCCGGGTAGGGCTTTGGCGGCAGCCTGGACCGCCGCATCCACTTCCGACGCAGGAGAGACTGGCACCGTGCCGAGCTGCTCTCCCGTGGCCGGATTCCACACGCGGGTATGCTCCGACGCGGCAGAGTCTTGCCATTTGCCGGCGACGTAATTGCGAACTGATTCGACAGCCTGTGTCATACGGTTACATCCTCACGCTCACGCGAACCTAGTCAATCAGTTGAAGTTGAATCGGCAGGCTGCGTCGCATGAAATGCTTTTGTCGGTTTTGTGCTGCGATCAGCAACGGCGCCCATAGCATACCACCCTCCACGCTGACGCCCGGTCGAAATCAAGCACGGAAAAACCGGTTCATGACGAAATCGCCGGTGATGGGTTCGCCGCTGAGGACCATGGCGAGCAATTCGCCGCCGAGCACTTCCGGCGCGATGACGATATCGGCCTGCACCAGTTTGATACGCTCCATGTGCTTGCTGTCGTTGATAGCGACGACGGTTTTGGCTTTGCCTTTCAACTCTTTTACTGCCAAGACGATGAAGGCGTTGTCCGAATCGTCCGCTCGCATCGCCAATACTGCCTGGGCTTCATCGGCGCCTGCTTTGCGCAACGTTTCAAGGCTGTTCGCATCGCCGATGAGAAGATCGTTTGCATCGATATCACCCGAAATAGGCGGCTGCGGCATCACTAGCACGACTTCCTGATTGCGTTTCTTGAACTCGCGATAGGTGTTATAGGCCAGCGGCGTGGCGCCGATGACGATGAAATGATTGGTGCGCTTCATGCGTTTCTCCTTGGGTCTCGTGACCCGGGCGATCATCGGGCCGGCGATGGCGGTGACGGAGGTAGCGAAGACGGCGAGCCCCAGAATCATCACCGAGGCCGCGAACATGCGAGCGTCGACTGATTTCGGAGTGATATCGCCGTAGCCGACGGTGCACATCGTGACTACGGAGAAATAAAAGCTGGTCACGAGGTCTTTGATGGGCGGGGAAAATTGCGTGCCAAGGTAGAGGCTGCCAAAAACAGCGTAGATGAGAAGCAGCAGGGCGCTGGTTACAGCAAAAAGCGTTCCAGCCGCGAGACTGGTGCGGTCGAACCACCTGTAGGAGAAGATCAGGGCAAGCAGCAGCAGCCCGTCGTAGTAGGAGATTCCGGCACCCTGACCATGCCGGCCAAGGATGGCAACGCTGAGAACCATCGACGCGGTCAGGACGATGGCGACGATCCAAGCGAAGCGCGAACGGAACAAAAGGCCAACGGACATGACCAGCATAGCCACGCCAATCAGCACATAAGGCATGCTTTGCGGACGCAGGTCCAAGATGTGATGAGGAAAATCCGAGAGCAGCAGTTCGCGCTGGTGTTTGAATACGACGTGCAGGATCAGGTAGCCTGCTCCGGCCAGCGCCAGGGCGAGCGGGATATGCGGAAACCAGTAACGCGACCGCAGAGATTTGGTTGTGCGGCGAGCCGCGGTGGTTAACCGCGCGAAACGGCCTGGGCGCCACATCCAGTGGGCTATTTTGTAGTCGTGCACGCAATCTCCAGGAGCAGCCGTTACTATAGCAGCCGGTGTTGCCGAGAAAGCAGCGTTGATTGGTGAACGCGCGTGGATAGGGCGGGTGATTGCCGCCACGGCAGCAATCCGCTAGATTAACTGGCCTTTCCAAGCGACAACCTTGCAGGGAGAGAAGCCTTTGGCGAGAACCGGCCGAAAAATTAAGCTGAAGCCGTTGATCCGGCATACGGTGATCAAGAAACGTGTCCAGGCCGTGGCGCGCCAGATCACGCGCGACTTCCGCGGGCAGCGCGTACATTTGATTGGAGTATTAAAGGGGTCGTGCATTTTTCTGGCTGATTTGGTGCGCGAGATCGACCTTGAGACTTCCATCGACTTCATCGCGGTTTCGAGTTACGCGCGCGGTAAGGAATCCTCCGGGCAGGTGCGCCTGCTGAAGGATTTGGACAGCAGCATCGCCGGATTGAACGTGATTCTAGTGGAAGACATTCTCGATACCGGGCTGACGCTGAATTATTTGCTCCGCGTGCTGAGCCAAAGGAAACCGAAGACATTGCGCGTGGCCGCGCTGCTGGACAAACCTTCCCGCAGGATCAAGAAAATTCGCACGGATTACGTCGGATTCCGGATTCCCAATGAGTTCGTGGTGGGCTACGGACTCGATTACGCCGAGCGCTATCGGAACCTCAAGGACGTTTGCATCCTGCAAATGCCGCCTGACGAAGCGTCAGCTGCGCGGCCTTTACGACAGGCAATCCGCAGCCGCGGCGTTAGTTAGGACGCGCTCAACCTCCGGCGACATGCTACCGTCTTTTTACGAGCGGCCGAACTGCGGTCCGAAGGCCCGCGCGAGTGCCCTGTTATAATGGGGCCGTCTTGGATCTACAGAGTAGGGGCTCAACCACTGCTTGCCGGCGGAAGGTGCCAGCGCCGCACTGCGAGCGGGTGTTCCTCGTATACGAGAATGGATTCGGCTGAACTCAATTCGACGCTGGAGATTCCCACCGAGACCCTAGCCGTGCTCGCGGAGATCAGCCACGAGATCAACTCGTCGCTGAATCTGGACGAGGTGTTGGCGCGCGCCGCCCAGCAGATCAAGCGGCTGATTGATTTCGAGATTTTCGCCGTCCTGCTGCCCACCGAAAATACCAACGAGCTGTACATCCGCTTCGCCATTGGACACCGGCTGGAAGTGGTAGAGAACTGGCGGATTCCGATCGGCGACGGAATTATCGGCGCGGCGGCTGCGATCGCGCAACCCATCCGCGTTGGCGACGTGGCGCGAGATCCGCGCTATCTGGCGGCGCTCGACGAGGTTCGCTCGGAAATGGCCGTGCCGCTGATCGTGCGCGGCCGCGTAATCGGAGTTATGGACATTGAGAGCCGGCAGCTGGATTACTTCACGCCGGCGCAGCAATCGATTTTGAGCTTGGTGGCCAGCCGCATTGGAACGGCTATTGAAAATGCGCGGCTCTACGAAAACGCGCAGAAGCAGGCGCAAACTCTGCTGCTGCTCAACGAGATCGGGCGCGAGGCCGGCGCAACGCTGCGCGTGGAGGAAGTATTAAAACGCGCGGCGGAATTGGCCAAGCGGCTGATCGACTACCAAATTTTCAGCATCTTTTTGCACGACGGTTCCGCGGGCGTTTTCCGGCGCAGCGTGTCGGTGAAATTCGGGCAGCAGGTCCAGGAAAAATCGGTAATTCCGGAGCACGAGGGCATCGTCGGAGCGGCAGGGAAATTGCGGCGGCCGATCGCAGTCCCAGACGTTTCGCTCGATCCCCGGTATCGCATGACGAATTCGGAGACGCGCTCCGAGCTGGCGGTGCCGATGATTTACAAGGGCCGCGTCGTTGGCGTGATGGACCTGGAGAGCCCGCAACTGAATTACTTCACGCCGGACCACGTGCAGGTGCTGACCATCCTGGCGGCGCATCTAGCGGTTTCGATCGAGAACGCGAATCTGTACGAGCAACTGGCGCGCGAAGAGCAGCGCATGGAGCGCGATTTGAGCGCCGCTCGCCGGATTCAGGGCGCGCTGCTGCCGCTGCTGCCGGGGCGCGAGTTCGGATTGGATATCGCGGCGCGAGTAGTCTCGTCGCGCGAGCTGAGCGGAGATCTTTACGACTTTCTACGGTACGGGCCTCAGGAGCTAGGTATCGCCCTCGGTGACGTAAGTGGGAAGGGAAGCGCGGCGGCGCTTTACGGCGCGGTGGCCGTGGGCACGCTACGCAGTCTGGGTTCCTCGAAGCCGAGGCCGGCGAACATGCTGCGCGCGCTGAATGGGTTCTTGGCGGAGAGGTTGATTGAAGGGCGGTTCATGACGATTTGCTTCGCCACATGGAGCAAGCGCGCCAGGCGCTTGCGTATTGCCAATGCGGGACAGGAGCAGCCGCTGCTCTATCGCGGCGGAAAATGCGAGAAAATTCCGATCGCCGGGTTTCCGCTGGGCATTTTCGATGAAGTGACGTACGAGGAGCGCAGCTACATTTTGCGCTCCGGAGATATCGTGGTGCTATATTCGGATGGCATCGGCGACGCGCAATCGCCAAGCGGCGAATTTTTCGGTTCCGTGCGCGTGGGCGAGATCGTGTGTGCGATTCCGAATTCGTCGGCGGATGGGATCGCTGACAAAATTCTCGAAGCGGCGGACAATTTCTCCGGCGGAAAGCATCCGGTGGACGATCGCACGCTGCTGGTGCTGAAGTGCGAGTGAACCGCGTGCGCCGCGCAAGTCTCACGACCGGCCGACGCCTGCGTCGAATTAGCGTTCGCCCCAACGGAGCTTGCTGCGGAGAATTTCGAAGTAGGCTTTGTTGGGCGGCCGGACAAGCGTGACGCGCTTTTCGGATTTGGTGATCGTCACGCGGTCATTGGCCTTAAGCTGAAAGCCGGTCTGGCCGTCAAGCGTCACGTACACAGGCTCTTCGGCTGCCGCGAAATCAAGATCGATGCGAGCGGAGCTGGGAATCACGAGCGGCCGGTTTGTCAGCATGTGCGGGCAGATCGGCGTCACAACGAATGCATCGAGCTCGGGATCGACGATAGGGCCGCCGGCTGCGAGCGAATACGCGGTCGATCCCGTCGGCGTAGCCACGATCAACCCATCCGCGCGATAACGTCCTATGTGTTCCTGGTTCACGTACACGTCAAAATCGAGCATGCGCGCGAGTGCGCCTTTATTGGCGACGGCATCATTCAAGGCGGATTGGCGGCCGGCGGAAACTCCGTTGCTGCGCACTTCGGCGTCGAGCATGATGCGCGTGCTCGTGGGGCTTTTGCCTGTTAGCGTCTCTTCGAGTAAGGGATAAAGCTCATCGAGCGTGACGCTGGTGAGAAATCCTAGCGCGCCCAGATTGACGGGAAGAATAGGCACGTTGTGGCCGGAGATTGCGCGCGCGGCCGAGAGCAGCGTTCCGTCGCCGCCCAGGACGATGGCGAGGTCGATCTTCGCGCCGAGCGCTTCGCGCGATATTCCCTCCGGACCGAATCCCAGACAGCCGCGCGTTTCCTCGTCGAGTAGAACGTCGATTTTGCGCGCGAACAGCCACTGAAGCAGCGGCGGGACCACCTCGCAAATTCGTTCCCGGATTGGCTTGGAAATAATTCCGGCGGTGTGAATCATTCGGCGAAATTCTACTCTACAAGCGCGGCGGCCAATAGATGTTTGTGCGCAAGCGTATTCAATCCGACGATGCGGCTGCGCGGCGGGCGTGAAGGAAAAATTCCTGGTTGCCTTCCGCGCCGGGCAGATGGCTGGGCTTCACGCCGAGGATTTCGAGGCCGAGTAACTGTGCTGCGGCCACAACGCGTTCAATCGCTTTCCGATGCAGAGCAGAATCGCGGACGATGCCGCCTTTGCCTACGTCGCGCTTTTCCAGTTCGAATTGCGGCTTAATCAGGATAAGCAGGTCGGCGCCGCGAACAACAACAGAGACGAGCGCAGGAAGAATCTTTGCGACGGAAATAAAAGACACGTCCACTACCACTAGCGCCGGTTGATCGCTGATATCTTCGGCTCGTAAGTACCGCGCGTTGCGTTCGATTGCGACGACGCGCGAATTTTGCCGCAGCTTCCAGTCGAGCTGATCGATCGAGACGTCCACGGCGTAAACTTTCTCCGCGCCGTGTTGCAGCAGGCAATCGGTGAATCCGCCCGTTGAGCTGCCGACGTCGAGACAGATTCTTCCCTGTGCGTCGATCCCGAAATCCTCGAGTGCGCCCGCAAGCTTCAATCCGCCGCGGCTGGCGTAGGGATTCGAGTCGCCGATGATTTCGACACGGGCGTCGCTTGCCACGCGCGTTCCGGCCTTTGTAACGGGCGTCCCGTTGACGCGCACCTGACCGGCAAGTAGCAAAGCTTGCGCGCGTTCGCGCGAAGGGGCGAGGCTGCGGGCGACGAGAAGCACGTCGATACGTTCCTTTGCGGGAATTTTCGGTGAGCGCGATGCATCGCGTGGCGAGCTCTTTTGCATGGCAACAAAGCGGGAACGGCCGCGCCGCGCGTTGGCGGCTGCTTATTACGCTAAGATCGGCGCGCCACCAGGAATTGCGCTAACTCGCGCAAGCGATTGGCGCGCGCGCCGTACGGCTCGATTTCGCGCAAAGCGCGGGATTCCAAATCGGCAGCGATGGCGCGCGATTTCTCCAGGCCGTAGAGCGCCGGATAGGTCGCCTTCCGCTGCTCCTGATCTTTGCCCGCCGTTTTTCCTAGCGCCGCCGACGATTCCTCGACGTCCAGAATATCGTCAACCACTTGGAATGCCCAACCGATCAGATCGCCGAATTTGCGCAGGCGCTCGACGTCGGCATCGGGCGCGCCGCCAGAAATCGCTCCCGCGACGATTGAGCCGCGGATGAGCGCGGCGGTTTTCGAGCGATGGATGTATTCGAGTGTCGAAGCATCCACCGGCTTGCCTCCCGCCTCGACGTCCGCAACTTGGCCGCCAACCATGCCGTTCACCGTGCCTGCGGCGGCGCCGATTTCGGAGATCACGCAGACGCGGCGCGCAGGCTCGATCGGCGCATTCGCGAGAGTTTCGAATGCGAGCGTCAGCAGCCCGTCGCCGGCCAGGATAGCCATCGCTTCGCCGAATACTTTGTGGTTGGTGGGCTTGCCACGCCGAAGATCGTCATTATCGAGCGCGGGAAGATCGTCATGAATCAGAGAGTACGTGTGTATGAATTCCAGGGCGCAACCCGCCTGAATCGCGCCATCGAGATTTTCGGTGAACATGCGCGCCGTTTCCAGGCAGACGATCGGACGAATGCGCTTGCCTCCGGCGAAGACGCTGTAACGCATGGAGCGATGGATCGTTTGCGGCAGAGCGGATTCGGGCGGCAGCAGGCGCTCGATGGCCGTTTCGATCGCCGAATGATCGTCTTGGAAAAAAGTGGGGAGCGTCATGCGAGCAAAATCCGCAACGTCGTAAAGCGGCGCTCGGGAAGGGACGTGCTCGGCCGGCTAGGACGAAGATTCATCTTCGGGTGCGAACGGCTCGACGGCGATTTTGCCGTCCGCTTTTTTCAGCAGGATCTCGACTCGTCCCTCGGCCTCTTCGAGCTGCTTCTGGCATTCGCGCGAAAGCTTCACCCCTTCCTCGAAGAGCTTCATGGCCTCGTCGAGCGACAGTTCGGTGCTTTCCAGACGCTTAACGACCTCTTCGAGCCGCAGAAGCGATTTTTCAAAATCGCCCTTTTTCTGCGTTTCCGCCGCCGTTTTGTTTGCCGGTGAATTCATTTCTGTGACAACTTCAATCGAAGGGCATTCTAACGCACCATTACGCTACGTCAATGCCATGCGCTGTACGTAGGTTTAGCGGCGCAACTGCTGGATTACCGCCGCGGTGAATTCGTCCGTTGTCGCCTTGCCGCCCACGTCGCGCGTCAAATGTTTGCCTTCCTTGTACACCTGCTGCAGCGCGCGCTCGATATTCAGCGCGGCGTGCGCCTCGTTGATGTGCCGCAGCATCATAATTGCGCTCATCAGCAGAGCCGTGGGATTGGCGATGCCTTTGCCTGCGATGTCAGGCGCAGTGCCATGGACCGCTTCGAAAATCGCGGTGTTTTCGCCGATGTTTCCGCTGGGCACCACGCCAAGCCCGCCGACAAGCCCCGCCGCCAGATCGCTCATGATGTCGCCGTACAGATTCGTCAGCAGCAGCATGTCGAACTGGCAAGGATTTAGGACCATCTGCATGCAGGCGTTGTCGATGATCAGTTCCTTGTATTCTATATCCGGATACTGCTCGGCCACTTTGCGAATCGACGTCAGAAACAGGCCATCCGACATCTTCATGATGTTCGCTTTGTGAATGGCGTGAATCTTTTTGCGGCCCCATTTGCGCGCGTACTCAAACGCAAATCGCGCGATGCGCGTGGACGCTTTCTCGGTGATTATTTTCAGACTTTCCACGACGCCCGGGACCACCGTATGTTCCAGGCCGGCGTACAGGTCTTCGGTATTCTCGCGGATCAGGACAATATCGACGTTCTGATAGCGAGCCGTAACGCCGGCGAGGTTCTCGACTGGGCGCACGTTGGCGTATAAATCGAGCGCCTTGCGCAGTTGAACGTTGAGGCTCGGAGGTCCGGTGGCTACGGCCGTGGCGAGTGGGCCTTTCAGCGCGACGCGATTCTTCAGAATCGACTTAACAGCCGCGGACTGCATGAAATCCGTAGCGTGATTTTCGATGTCGCCTCGGGCGTTGGCCATTTCCCAGCAGATGGCAACCCCCGCAGCATCAATGATCTGCTGTACGGCCTTGGAGACTTCTGTCCCGATCCCGTCACCGGGAACCAGCGTAATGGTGTGTGGCATGTAAGGTTCCGATTTTAGCAGGGTACGTGCATTCATGCCGCAGTTAGATCGAAATTTGACGGGTTTTTTGCATAAAATTGCCTTAGAATCAGCATTTTTGATGCGGCACTGGAAAGTATCCAGCCGGGAGTTGCGCGCATCTGCTATAATGACGTTGATGGCTAGGCGCGGCGCGTGCGTCTGGCGCCCGATTTTGGAGGATTCAGAATGGTTCAATTAACACCAGTGGCTGTCACAAAGGTGAAGGAGATTCTTTCGCAGCAGAATCCTGTACCGACCGCTCTCCGCGTGGCCGTGGTTGGCGGCGGCTGCTCCGGCTTCAGCTACCGGATGGCCTTCGAGAATCAGATCAACGAAAATGCTGACAACGTCTATGAGTTTGATGGCCTGAAGGTGCTGGTCGATCAAATGAGCGAGATGTATCTCGACGGTATCTCGATCGACTATATTGAGACACTCGAAGGCGCGGGCTTTAAGTTCAACAACCCCAACGTGAAGAGCACCTGCGGCTGCGGCAGCTCGTTCACTGTCTAGTTTCCGAAAGCTCCTAAGCTCGTCTCCTGCTCTGCGCTCAGCACCCGGTAAGGGTCGCAGAGAAAAGGGCGCGGCGGCTTAGGAGCTTTTTTGTTGCTGTTCCAGAGCTTATCACCCCACCGTTGTTCCCTAGTTTCCATCCCGCGACGCGGTTGCTCGCGCCGCGCTGCAGACTGATAAAATCGCAATTGATGGAGTCCCTCTGGACGTTCACGCACCCGCGCGGCCTGGCAGACGACGAAGTGTGTCCCAAACTATTTTCGCCCGCCGCAGATGATTTGGAGATCCTCGTCGCGCCATGACCGCCATCCAGATCCTTGGCATATTCCTTCTGATTGGCGCGAATGCGTTTTTTTCTGCTTCGGAGTTTTCGCTGGTTGCGGTGAGGCTTTCGCGCATCCGCCAGCTAGTGCAGCAAGGCGACCCACGCGCGAAAATCGTCGAAAACCTGCTGAGCGACCTTGGTCGCGTGGTTTCCGGCGTGCAAGTCGGCTTGACGATCGCTAGCCTATCGCTCGGCTACTTGGGCGAGGTGACGCTGGTCTCGATCC
Source organism: Candidatus Acidiferrales bacterium (assembly GCA_030038275.1). Lineage (GTDB taxonomy): Bacteria > Acidobacteriota > Terriglobia > Acidiferrales > UBA7541 > Palsa-295. Next base: position 10,919 of record JASHPG010000003.1, read on the forward strand.
TGCAACCCTTCGTCAACGAGATGACGCCGCGCTGGGCCACGATCATCAAGCACGGCGCGGCAATCGTGATCGTCTTCGGTTTGCTGACGATTTTGCAGGTGGTGTTCGGCGAGCTGGTGCCTAAGGCTCTCAGCCTGGCGCGCGCCGAACGCGTGGCGCTGCTGATCGCTCGACCATTCTATTGGTTCGTGCACACGTTCCGCTGGGCCATCGATTTTCTCGACGGCTTCTCCGATAAATTTGTCGGCGCGCTAGGCGTTCTTTCGCCGCAGAGCCACACTCTGGTGCGCTCGATCGAGGAGCTGCAAGTAATGATCCAGCAAGTGCGCGATTTGGGCTTGCTGCCCGCCTCCGAAGCCAAATTCGTGCAGAACGCGCTGGAGCTTCGCCAGGTGCAGGTGCGCGAAATCATGGTCCCACGTCCCGATATTCACGCGCTGCCGGCTGACGCGAGCATCGACGACACGATGCAGATGTTCGCCACCACGCAGCGCTCGCGCATTCCCGTCTATGAAGGCTCGCTCGATCACGTGCTCGGGTTCGTTCATTTGAAGGACGTTATTTGGCCGCTGCTCGATCGCTCGCGCGCGCACGAGAGCGAAGCGGCCAATTTCCACCTGACGAATTTCCTCCGCGAAGTGACGATCGTGCCGGAGAGCAAGCCTGTCAGCGAATTGCTTCGCGAGCTTCTGGCGCGACGCATCGGCATGGCCATGGTAGTGGACGAGTTCGGCAGCATCCTTGGACTGGCCACGCTTGAAGACATCCTGGAGCAGACGATCGGCGAAATTCACGATGAATTTGACGTTGTGGAGCGCCCGCTCACGCTGCCCGACGGCTCGATGATTTTCGATGGCGCGACCAACGTCCGCGATCTGGAAATGCAGCACAATATTGCCGTGCCGGAGGATGCCGCGTATTCCACCGTCGCGGGATTCGTGCTGGCTCGGCTGGGATTCATTCCGCGCGGCGGCGAAACCTTCGAGGAAGGCGGGTATCGTTACACAGTGACGGACATGGACCGGCGCCGCATCTCGCGCGTGAAAATCAAGCGCCTGCAATCGCCGTCAGACGCACTAACGGGCGGCACCGAACTCTCGGGCGGTTCGTCAGCGGCCTCGCCCGTCCAAGCGCGGGTAGCGGCTGAACAGAACAAAGCGCACGCCACAGCAATCCGCGCCCCGCGCCAGCAGTGATTCGGTTTGCGGCATTCCGTCGTCCTGGAATCGCTATTGCAGAAACCACGTGTCATTTCGAGGAGTCCCGACCCGCGTAGCGCGTCACCGGGACGACGAGGAATCTGCTTTTATCTTTGGGGTTTTAGGAATGAACTGCCCGCTAAGCTAAACCACCGCGTCGGAAGCGAACTGCGCTACGCGAGATCCACTGTCACTTCCGCGCCGCGCGTGGCGCCAAGCATCTTCGAAGCGTTGCCCTTATTCATCGCAATCTCAAGGTGTCCCGTCGAGCCGATCACGCCCACAGCCTCGCCCGGCGCGGCCAGTGAGAACGTCGGCACCACCTTCGTAATCTGTCCGCTCCCTGCCTTGATCGTGAATTTCGCGTCAGCCTTGGTGAGCGCGGGCACATCCGCGGGAGTCAAATTCGTAATCAAATTCCCAAAGTGATCGACGCGCAGCACCACGCCTTTTACCACGTTGCCGTTTACCTTCGGCTTAGGCATGGCGAAGCGGACGAAATCGGTAATCGCCTCGCCAAAAGCCGACGGCTGCCATGATTTCGTAAGCCACGCAGCCACTGGCGCGAAAATGTCCCGGCCGTGAAACGTGCTGCTGACCGGCTGGCGGAAATAGTGTTCGGAAGTCACGTTCCAGACGTGCACTGATTCCGACTGATCGTACACCGACGAAAAAACGCCGTTATCCGGCCCCACAAAATAATGCTGATCGCCCGCCACCAGCAACGGACGCCGCGCGCCGCCGACGCCGGGATCGACCACCACCACGTGAATCGTCCTCGGCGGGTAATACTTGTACGCCTGCCCGATCGTCAGCGCGCCGTCAAGGATGTCATGAGGCAGCACACTGTGCGTGATGTCCACGACATCAATATCGGGATTGATGCTCAAAATCACGCCCTTCATCGCGCCAACGAAATAGTCGCCCGTCCCAAAATCAGTTGTCAGCGTAATGATAGATCGCGCCAAATTTAACTCCCGTGTTCGATCACGCAGGTTTGAATGTAGAGCCGCGCTTGAGCGCGGCAGCTTGAACTTTATCGGAGCGACACAACGGGGTCAAAGCCATCCGTCGGCCTTGGCCGCGAGTGAGTAACGGAGCGGCACGCCCCGTGTGGCCATTGTGCGCAGGGTATCCACCCGCCAGAAATCTATCGAACGCGTTTGTACGCGCGAATGAAAATTCTACTCGCGCGTCCATAAGGCGACTCCAGCGGGCCAGCACCTCTTTCACTCAACAGGAACGACTTGGGAGAGTGCTTTCCAACGGAAACCCCGTTGCTGCTAAATACCGCGGAGGTTCATTCATGCAAAAGCGACCACATTCCCTATATTCCAAGTTCACGTTGGCGGCTGCGGGATTGACCGGATTCGTGATGCTGCTCGGTGCGCCGCAGCTCCGCGCCGACGAATGCCAGAAGCGGACCGAAACGGCCGCTCATCATCTACACGAGGCGATCAAGCATCACGGTCCTGACAGCCGTCAGGCCGACCACGCCCGCCACGAGCTTCACGACGCCCGCGCATTCTGCTGGCAGACGGATCACCGCTGGTGGGATTCCGATGCGCACCAATGGCATAACCAGCAGAATTGGAACGACGATTATCACCACAACGACAACCACTAATCCACGGCTATTGGTTCTTCGGCAGGTGGCCGGGATTGACGAAGTCGGCCCGGCCTCACCGCCCAGACCGCAAAGACGACAATTGCCGCCATTTCGTTTCTTAATGCCCTTCGATCAAATCAATTTCGCCCACGCCGCCGTGGACCGTCATTTCAATATTCTGCGCTGATTTCCCGTACGCTGCGTTGATGTACGCGTCGCCCTGCCGCGTAAGCCCGTCGGCATTCACGGCGCCGAGTCCACCGGACGCGAACACTCGCACACCGATATCTTTGGGCAGATGAATTCGCGCTTGTCCCGCTCCGCCTTCAATATCCGCCTGCAGACTGCCGGGTTTAATGCCGGTCAGGTCGAGATCGAGCTGTCCTGCGCCCATATGAATAGTAAGCTCGCTCAGGTTCAGAGCGTTGGGCCGTACCCACGCTTGTCCCGCACCCATGTTCAGGCTCAGGTCAATAGGTGCCGCGCCTCCAAACCGCAGCCGCCAATCGTTGTATGTGTTTCCGAAATGCGCCGTATTTCCGTTCTGCGTGATTTGCAGATCGCCTTGCCCATCGCTCACCGTGTAGTTCACCTGCGGGTCGCCCTGCCAGTTGTCGTAATGGAAATCGGCATCCAGCAGCTTATTCGCGCCGCCATCGAGACGCAGTTGTCCAGCCGGCATTTGCACGTGAACGCTCACCGATTTCGCGCCCTGCAAATCTACCGACTTCGTCAGGTTCTGAGCGTTTCTGCCCGCGTCGCGTTCCCAATCGCGTCCGAAGTCACGGCCCCATCGCCCGGTTCGCCCGTCGCCATTCCACCACCAGCTTCGCGAACCGCTCGCGGCGGATCCGCCGTGCCACAAAGCGACGACAAACAGCACCAGCAATGCGACCCACGCGATCGAGACTCCCGTGATCGCGCTTGCCTCTGGATGCTGCCTTTCCCAATAGCTATCCCAAATTTTGCCGATGCCGACGAAAATAAGAATCAGCGGCCAATAGTGCCAAAGAACCCACCACGGATCGGCGCCGGGCTTGAACTCCCAAGCCAGGAAAATCAGCCCCAGCGCGATCAATATCACCGGACCAGCAAGGGAATGCCGCCGCCGTGGAAAGCCGCCGTCTGTCATCTTCGCGTCTCCTGCGTCTCCGCACCCCAGCGCGTGCTCTGCTGTTCCGAGCCGCATCCAAAGGGTGTTTGGGTGTCATCAGAAGATACGCGATTTGCTCCGAAAATGTTTCACTCGCAGCGGTTCGGTTGCGGCACAGCTCAACAGTAAGTCGAGCAGCACTTCGACTCGACGCCTGGTTTTATCTTGTAATTGTGCTGGCGCTGCTATTGAACTGAAACGGTGATGGTCACCGGTGCGGGATTCGTCACCGTCGCGCCTGCTTGCACGTTCGCTTGAGGCGTCACCGTCACCACGTATGTCCACGCACCCTTCGATCCGGATGATTTCGCTGGATTGGACGTCCCGCCGCACGCCACCAACGATCCTGCCAGCGAGATCGCCACTACCATGAGCACCAGGCCCGCCCCGCGCCTCCGCCGGAAAATAAACGGCAGCCCGATCAGCAGCGCGCCAAACGCTGCCGCGCCCCCGGTCCATGGCGCCGGAGCGCGATTCTGTGCATCGGCGTTGGATGCAATCGTTACGGTCGCATTTGTGGTGCTTCCTGCGCTGAGCGTCACCGGGCTCACGCTCGCGGATATGTTTCCCGGCGTGCCGTTGCTAGAGCTGACGCTCGTCGTGAACGAGACGGTCCCCGAGAAATTAGTCGACGCCAGCGCCAGCGTTGCCGTGCCTGTGCCTCCCGGAGCGAGCGAAATTGCCTGAGTCTTTGCCGTCAACGTGTAAGACGCCGATCCGGAACCCGTTGTGCCCGTCGCGCCCGTCAACTGAATCGTCTGCGTCGCGGGCGTCGAATTGTCGGCGACGACCAGGCTGCCGTTGACTGTTCCGGCGGTTTGCGGCGTGAACTCAATGCCAAGCACGCAGCTTTCGCCCGGATTCAGTGTGTCCGAAGCCTTGCATGACGTGTCGTCACCTCCAAGCGAGAAGCCCGCGGGCGTCGTGATTTGGCTGATGCTCAAGGGCGATGCTCCCGAATCGATCACGGTAACGTTTTGCGCGGCGCTGCTCGCGCCCACCCCGGTGGCTGGAAACGTAAGCGAAGGCGCATCGAACAGGTCGATCTTGCGAACCACGCCATTCAAGGAATCGGCCACGTAGAGATTCCCGTCTTTATCGACATATATTCCCGCCGGGCCGTTCAATTGCGCGCTGACGGCGGCTCCGCCGTCGCCCGTGTAACCGGCCGTCCCAGTACCCGCGATCGTCGAGATATTTCCCGTCGCTGCGTTCACCTCGCGAATCACTTGGCTCGTTTCGTCAGTGATGAAGATGTCGCCGGCGGCGTCCACTCGCACGCCCCGGGGATTGTTCAGTTCCGCGCTGATGGCCAGGCCACCATCTCCCGAATTTCCCGCGGCGCCCGGTGTTCCGGCCACTGTGGAAATCGGATTCGGAGTCTGCCCGGTCAGTAGTGTTTTGCGGATGATGTGATTGCCGCTGTCCGCCACGTAGATGTTGTTCGCGGCGTCCATGTCCAATCCCGTCGGGCTGTTCAGTTCCGCGCTCATGTTGCCTTCGCCGTCGCCGTTGTATCCCTGCACGCCGTTGCCCACCTGCGTGGTGGTCGTGTATGCCACTCGATCGATCGTGCGAACGCGGTTATTCAGCTTGTCCGCTATATGGAGATTCTGCGCGTGGCAAAACACTAGGCCCACCGGAGCATTCAACGTGATCTGATTCCCGGGGCAGCCGTCTCCCACGGAATTCGTGGCAGCCGCGCAAACCGGAGGAGGCGTCGTACCGCTTGTGTAATATTGCCCCGCGTACGTGGTGATAATTCCGCGCGTGTCCACCTTGCGAACCACGTTGTTGTTCGTGTCCGAGATGTACACGAACCCCGAACCATCCACCACCACGTCGCTCGGCCCGTTCAGATCCGCGCTCGTAGCGGGTCCGCCGTCGCCCGCATAACCAGCCGTACCCGTCCCGGCGAAAACGGAAATCACTCCCGATGGCGTCACTTTATAAACTTCATTGGCCTTCGTGTCCGCGATGTACTCATTACCGAATCCATCAAATGCCACGCCCATCGGCTCCATCAACCCCACGCTCGTGGCCTGGCCGCCAAAGGCTCCCGTCCCGCCGCCTGCGAACGTGGAGATCGCGCTCGGCGTAAACGCCGCCAGCGGCTCTGTGCCGGAAGCATCGAGCGAAATCGCCAGCAGCAGATTGCCACTCGGATCGTTGAGCACCACGCAGCCTTGCCGCCTGCCCGGCGCCGTCGGTTGGAACTGGACCTCCGCGGTGCACGTTCCCGCCGTTACGTTCGGGCAGGTCGTGCCTCCCTGCACCTCGGTAAAGTCCAGATTCGGCGCGCCAAGCGTCAGCACCGAAACGCTCCCCAGCGTCACGCCGGATGGCACGCTGATGCTGAAAGTCGTCGTGCCCGCCGCCTTAAAAATGTAGTTCGCTGGCGTCGATGTCACCTGCGCCGAAGTGCCTTGCGCCTGCGATGGCGATGCCGTCAGAAACAAGCACAGGCAGAGAATGGCGATGCCTAAGATGTGGACCGGAACAGCGGAATGAAAGTGCCCCCAGCGAATCCTGCTTGGCATCTTGGAAACCCCCTTTGGGATGAACAACAGGACCATGAGCGAAGACATGGGCGGAAGATATGACCGGCGATCAGTAGCAAAGTTCTTCAGTGCAGCCAGAACTGAATTGGCGTTTTCTGTTTAGGGCTGGAGACTGGTTCTGTAGCGGCCGCGTTTACGCGGGCGCATTTCTTGGGTTCTGAACGCTCTACGGGTCGGAGCATAACGCACACAAATTGTATGCGCGCCCCGCCGCCGCCCAATCGAAGAAAGCCAGTAAAAGCGGCTCGGGGCATTTTTGCATCGCTTCGGAAGTTCAAATCCACCGCGCCGCCCTGCGCGCACTGAATCTTCCGCGTGAAAACGGAAATTGCGGTTACAATCGCGCGTTCATTACCGCGAGGTGCATATGAACGAACCTAAATTTGAACGCGAACGCGAGATTTCCCCTGCAGGCATCCGCAGCCGCCGCGCCGTGCTGAAATCGGCGCTGCTTGGCGGAGGCGCGGCAGTAGCGGCGCTTTTCAGGAGCCCTCTCGCCCAAGCCGCTCCAACACCGAAGCAGCAAGCGGCGGACGCAGCATTCGAGCGCGCCACGCGCGGCATGCCGGCCCCGCGCATTAAAGACGTCACCGTGATAAACGTCGGAGGCGGCGGCGCAAACGACTCCACAGTCGTAAAGGTCACCACCGATCAGGCGGGTTTGCATGGCTACGGCTGCGCGACCGTCACATTCCCTGGTGGCCGATCGAAGCTGATCAAGCCGATGGTGGACAACTATCTGAAGCCGCTCGTCGTCGGCCGCACCACCGACCGCATCGAGCAGATCTGGCAGCTCTGCTATCTCAGCTCCTACTACAAAAACGACGCGGTGCAGAACTGCGCTATCGGCGGCCTCTGCGACGCGCTCTGGGACATCAAAGGCCGGCAGGCCGGAATGCCCGTCTATCAGCTCGTCGGTGGTAAGGTGCGCGAAGCGGCGGACATCTACCTGCACGTATGGCTGGGCCGCCCGGATCAGGACGCCGGCAAGGAGTTCGTCGAGAACTCCAAAAAGGTTATCGCAACAGGCTGCCGCAACGTACTGGTCGCCATGTTCGTTCGCGATGCCGCAACGGCTACGATTTACGGCCAGCCGAAATTCGACGATGGCTCCATGCCCTTCGATCGCGATAAGGAGATTCGCAGGATTCTCACCGCGTTCGAGGCCTTCCGGAAAGAAATGCCGCCCGAGCTTGGCATCGGCGTGGACGTTCATTCGCTGCTCGATAGCATCCGCGGCACCGAATTTGCCAAAAATCTCGAGCCGTTCAATCTATTTTATTGCGAGGATTTGTTTCCGCCCGAGGAATCCGATCACTACCGCATCGTCCGCGAACAATGCACCACGCCGCTTGCCATCGGCGAGCTTTGGAACAATCCGCACGAATGGCAGCCGCTGGTGCAAGATCGCCTGATCGATTACGTTCGCCATCAGGTCTCGCACGTCGGCGGCTTTACCGCCGCGCAAAAAATCGCCGCGTTTGCCGCCAACTTCGAGGTGAAATTCGCCTGGCACGGCGCGCCTTGTTCGCCCGTGGGCCACATGACCAACCTAACGCTCGACCTCACCAACCCGAACTTCGGCATCCACGAGCATTTCGGCTACACGCCGCTCGTCGAAGATATCTTCCACGGCTGCTTGCAGGCCAAGGACGGCTACGCCTGGATCAACGAAAATCCCGGCTGGGGAATTGAAGTGGACGAAGCCCTCGCCGCCAAGCATCCCATCACCGACGAGCGCCCCAACGAAATCCGCACCACCGACGGCTCCTTCATCCAAGGCACCGGCTAACCAAAATAAGAAGGGGAGGGCATCAGCTCTCCCCTTCTTGATTCACCAATTGCGGCCACGCAGACTTTCGCCTACACGCCCACCTTCTCTCGGCTCGCTTCAGTGCTCTTCGCTTCTTCGGCGGCCTGAATCCTCATGCCGAAGAACGACCGGTACACGAAGAAGAACGAAATCAGGAAGAAGACGCCCGCCAGTATGTGCGTCAGCCCCTCGTTCTTCGACGCCAATTCCACCGCCAGCTCCACGGCCAGCAGCCCGAAGAGCGTGGTGAACTTAATCACAGGATTCAGCGACACAGACGAAGTATCCTTGAACGGATCGCCCACGGTGTCGCCCACCACCGTCGCATCGTGCAGCGGAGTGCCTTTCTGCTTCAGCTCCACTTCCACGATTTTCTTGGCGTTGTCCCACGCGCCGCCCGCGTTGGCCATGAAAATCGCCTGGTACAGACCGAACACCGCGATCGAAATCAGGTAGCCGATGAAAAAGAATGGCTCCGCGAACGCAAATGCCAGCGCCGCGAAAAACACCGCGAAGAAGATGTTCCACATGCCCTTCTGCGCGTAAACCGTGCAAATTTCCACCACTTTTTTGCTGTCCGCGATCGACGCTTTCTCCACGCCCTCCAGCTTAATGTTTGCCTTGATGAACTCCACGGCCCGATACGCGCCGGTCGTCACCGCCTGCGTCGATGCGCCCGTGAACCAATACACGATCGCGCCGCCGGTAATTAGCCCCAGCACGAAAGGCGCATGCAGCAGCGAAAGTTTGTTCACATTCGTGGTAATGCCGTTCGTTAGCGCCATGATGATCGAGAAAATCATCGTCGTAGCACCGACAACGGCCGTCCCGATCAGCACGGGCTTCGCCGTCGCCTTGAACGTGTTTCCTGCTCCGTCATTTGCTTCCAGCAGATCCTTGGCGCGGCTGAAATTTGCATCTATGCCGAAGTCCCGCTTCAGCTCCATCTCCGCGTTCGGCACTTGCTCGATCAGCGAAAGCTCGTAAATCGATTGCGCGTTGTCCGTCACCGGCCCGTATGAATCGACGGCGATCGTCACCGGCCCCATGCCCAGAAATCCGAACGCCACCAAGCCGAACGCGAACACCGGCGCTGCAACCATCAAATTATCCAGTCCGCCCAGGCTCACCAGATACCCGATGGCCATCAGAATTGCCATCACCAGCCCGAGGTAGTACGCGGAAAAATTCCCGGCCACGAAGCCCGACAAAATTCCCAGCGAAGGCCCGCCTTCTCGCGCCGATGTAACCACCTCGCGCACGTGTCGTGATTCCACCGACGTAAACACCTTCACCAGTTCGGGAATAATTGCTCCCGCCAGCGTGCCGCACGAAATGATCGTCGAAAGCTTCCACCATTGCGATGGGTCGCCGCCCACGTCGGGAATCGTGAAGTAGGAAACGATATACGTCAGCACGATCGAAACGATGGATGTGATCCATACCAGGGAAGTCAGCGGCGATTCAAAGTTCATCTCGTCGGCGTTGCCGTACCGCGCCTTCGAGATGGCGTTGTTGACGAAGTACGCCACCGCGGCAGCCACCAGCATCGCGATGCGTATCACGAAAATCCATACCAGCAATTCCACTTTCACCGTGTCGCTGTGCGCGCCCAGCAGGATGAACGTAATCAGCGCGACGCCCGTCACGCCGTAGGTCTCGAATCCGTCGGCGCTCGGCCCAACTGAGTCGCCCGCGTTGTCGCCCGTGCAATCGGCGATCACCCCGGGGTTCCGCGCGTCGTCTTCCTTGATCTTGAAGACGATCTTCATCAGGTCCGCGCCGATATCCGCGATTTTTGTGAAGATGCCGCCGGCGATCCGCAGCGCCGCCGCGCCCAGCGATTCGCCGATTGCGAATCCGATGAAGCACGGCCCCGCGTAGCTCCCCGGCACGAACAGCAAAATGATCAGCATCATCAGCAGTTCGACGCTGATCAGCATCATGCCGATGCTCATGCCCGCCCGCAGCGGAATGTGATACACGGGATACGGTTTCCCCGGCAGGCTTGCGAATGCCGTCCGTGAATTCGCGAACGTGTTTACGCGAATACCAAACCACGCCACGCCGTAGCTTCCGCAAATTCCCAAAATGCTGAACGCCAGAATGATTCCCACAGAAGTGGCCGAATCGTGCAGCAGCGCGCCGAAATACAGCAAAATCACGGCGGCGATGAAGAGCCACAGCAGCACCAGGAATTTACCCTGTTGCACCAGGTACGTTTTGCACGTCTCGTAGATCAGCTCGGACATCTCCCGCATCGCGCGATGCACCGGCAGATTCTTCAGCCGCATGTAAATCGTCAGTCCGAAGGCCAGACCAAAGAAGCAGAAGAGAATTCCCCAGACCAGCAGCGTGTGGCCATTGACGCCCAAAAAGTTCACCTGCGAGAGGTCAGGCAGCCTCAGGTTGGCCTCGCCGCCCGCGGCGGAGGACTGCGCGTGGGCGGCGCCAACGTTCAACAGCGTCATTGTGAAAATCGCGGCGCAGGCGGCCACAATCCTCTTTCCTTGGCCGCGTAACAGTCCTGCGGCTGCGCGTACGGTGTGCATCAAGATTCCTCCGTCAAACGATTCATCTGGGGATGTTCGGGTGCTGCTTCAGAAAGGCCTTCGCCAATTGCCGCTAACGCTTGGATCTCGCGCGTCCGCACCTGCAACTTGACTGTCCGAGCCCGCAAATGCTTCCGTCCTCCCGAGTGGAAGACTCCCTGAGAGGGAGCCTAGGTGCGAGAAGTCACTTCACGAAGTTACTTTTCTATCAGGAAACGCCAGTTTCGTCAATCAGCGGTCCGCCGGAGCAACTCGCGGATCGTTGCTCATGCTGTCTAAAGAACACTTAGATCTCTAACCAAAGCGGCCGGCGTTCTTGGTCCAGCACGAGCACCAACAACTTTTCACCTATGATCAGGACAGTCCCTGGGTCTTGCAACTCGAGGTAAGGGTAGTGACGAAGTTGTTCGTTCGCGCGTTTCTTCACGTCCTCTGACAAAGCGTAAGCCATCAAATGTCCTCCGCGCCTGATGAGGACGGATTATATGGCGCGACACATGGTCCAAACAATGCCCATCCAAAGCCGCTCTAGCAGCCATGCTAGAATCCTGCAAATGGCCAATCGCAAAATTTCTCCCGGTGGCGCGATCAATGGTGCCGTCGAGCTGCCCGGCGACAAATCCATCTCGCATCGCTACGCGATTGTCTCCGCGCTTGCCGAAGGCCGCAGCGAAATCGCCAATTATGCCTCCGCCGCCGATTGCCGCAGCACCCTCGAATGCCTCCGCCGCCTCGGCGTCGAAATCGAGACCAAAGACCGCGTCGTCTACATCGCCGGTAAGGGCCTCAATGGACTCCAGGAGCCGCGCAAGCCTCTTGACGCCGAAAATTCCGGCTCGACCATGCGCATGTTGTCCGGTGTTCTCGCCGGCCAGCCCTTCCACTCTGTCATCACCGGAGACGATTCGCTCCGCCGCCGCCCCATGCGCCGCGTCATCGAGCCGCTGCGCCAAATGGGCGCCGACATCCACGGCGACGAACGCGGCTGCGCCCCGCTCGAAATCCGCGGCGGCAATCTCCGCGCTATCGACTACACGCCGCCCACTCCCAGCGCGCAGGTCAAGTCCGCGATTCTCTTTGCCGGCCTTTTCGCCGATGGCGTTACCACCGTCCACGAATCCGTCTGCACGCGCGATCACACCGAACTTGCCCTCCGCGAATTTGGAGCCGATGTCGAATGCTCGCGCGGCGCGATCGGCATTCATCCCCACCCTAAACTTGCCGCGCGCCGCCTCACCGTTCCCGGCGATCTTTCCGGCGGAGTTTTCCTGATGGCCGCCGCGCTCATTCTTTCTGAATCGTCGCTGATGCTTCACAACGTCGGCCTGAATCCCACGCGCAGCCGTGTTCTGGACTTTTTCGTATCCATCGGCGCTAAAATTCACGTTCCCAATTTGGTTTCGCGCGATGGCGAACTGGTCGGCGATATTTCCGTGAATTATGCGCCGCTTGCCGGCGGAGAAATTTTCGGCTCGCAAGTCGCCGAAATGATCGACGAGCTTCCCATGCTCGCCGCGCTCGGCCCGTTCACAGAGCAGGGAATTGAGATTCACGATGCGCAGGAACTGCGCGTGAAGGAAAGCGACCGCATCGCCACGCTTGCCGCTGGCCTGCGAGCCATGGGCGCCAGCGTCGAGGAATTTCCCGATGGCCTCTTTGTAGCAGGACGGAAAGGGCGCGCGGGACGGGAAGAACGCGAAGGCTGCGCGTCGGAAAAATCCGCCGACGCGCCGGAAAGCGTCGCAAATCGGTTGCATGGCGCAATCGTCGATCCCCACGGCGATCATCGCATCGCCATGGCTCTCGCCGTCGCCGCCCTCGGCGCCGAAGGCAACACCACCATCCGCGACGCCGAATGCGTCGGCGTCTCCTTCCCCGAATTTTTCGACACCCTCGACCGCCTCCGCTCCGCCTCCTAACGTCGACTATTCCGGTGCCATTCCGAGCGAGTCCCAGTGGGCGCGCCACGCCACCTGGACGCTTTGTTGAAGTTGCGGGTTATGCCTTTGCAGGTATGAGTGCCGATGCTCGGTCGAGTAAGTGTCTTGTGTAACGGCCGGTCGTCTTTGGGAATATTGCTTCGCGAATTGTGAGCGCTACTGGTTCGAGGAAGATTTGCGCAGGTGAATCGTCCCGTAGGTTGTCGCTATGGTGATCTTTGGCCCGTCCGAAGCGCCCACGTGCCCGATGATTTGCCCGCTGCCTGCCGCCATTGAGACGTTCAGTTGCGCCCCGCTAAAATCGCTCTCCACGTCTCCGCCGCGCGAGATCGCGTCCACCTCGAACGAGGATTGCGCCGGCACTGCCACGTCCACATCGCCCGCGTTGTTTGTGATGTTGACGTCTTGCGTGGGAGGCGCGGTAAGCGTCACCTTCACGTCTCCATGAGCGTCCGCGATGTCCACGCGCCCGGTTACGCCGGTCACGCTCACATCCGAATTGTGCGTCAAAATTTTTACGGGACCGTTCGCGCCGGAAACGGTCACGTCTCCCAAATCGGCTTCGAGAGTCCCGTTCAATTGCGTGGCATCGATTTGCGACCACGGCTGCGCGCAATGAATCCTTTGCGCGACATTCGTCGCGTGGATTGTACCGTCAAACGGCCCAAGAACCGCCGCGTCGCCGCCCACGTCCGAGATGTTCACGTCGTTGCCGCGTCCCGTGACCAGCACGTTTTTCCTGGCGCCGCTAATCCGCGCGTCGCCTCGCGATAAGTTGACGGTCACATCTCCGCCGGCGCTCTGCACCTCCACGTCGCCGCCATTGGTGCGCGCCTGGATCGAGCCGCCAGCATTCGAAATCCGGATATCACCTCGTGTGATGTTGGCAGCCACGTTCGCGCTTGCGGGTGCCTGCACTTCCAGATCGATGCTCTCGTCAGGCCGGGAACCAACGCCGAAGCGCGGCCAGATGTGATACACACCGCTCATTTCGACCACCGCAACATTCGAGTGATGCAAAGCGTGATCGGTGGATGTCTGGCTGAGTCCCCAAATTGACTTTTTTACGCTGACCAGCAGATTGTTTCCGGCGCGCCCTTGCACGGAAATGTCGCCGCGCGGAATATCGATCGCCAGGCGCGATCCGGCGGGAATGGTTTGAGGCGGCAGCGATTCGCTTTGCGTGTACGAAGGGCCCAATTCCGGCATGTCGAAGCCGATGTGCGGCACGCGCTGGCGCACCCAATCGCGAATCACGAATCCGCCTAGCACAACGATCAGCACCACAATCAACGCGGCTTCGCCGCCCGAAACGGCCGGCGGCCACGGTTCGCCCACCTGACGCGGAAGCAGGTAGTCGATGATTTTCGCGCCGCCCCACACGATCAGCAGTACCGGCCAGTACACTTCGATCAAATGTCCGAGCCGGACGCTCGGATAGTAAATGTCGATCAGGAAAAGGACGCCAATCAAGACGAGCAGTACGCCCGCGAAAGCAGATCGCCCGCGTTTTCTTCCGCCGCTCACCGTTTACTCACGGGCCGGTATGCCCTTCGCGCGAAGCCATGGACTGCGCCAGCAGCAGGACTCCTACGATCACCAACAGCACAGGCCACAGCGTATCGAATCCGTAGGGCGTGTACTCTCCGCAGAGGAAAATTCCGCCGATGACGATCAATATTACCGGCCCCGTGAAACCGCGAATGCGGCAGCGCGGGCAGCGGCATTTTGTTCGGGCAGTTTCCGTCATCGTCTGATCCTAGATGTGAGATTTGAGCCTGTCGGCTAACAGCCAAACGCCCAGAGCGATCAACGCAAACGGCCATCCTTTGCCGAGCCAGTCCCATTGCAGCAAATTGAAATTAGCCAGTAGCAGGAAAACGCCGAGAATGATCAGAATGATCGCGCCCGTGGGCCGCCGCGCCGCGCTGGAGGCAGGCTCCGGAGCGATGGCTGCCGGAGCAGTCGAACCGGTTGCTGGCGCAGGCTGCGCGCCTGGAACGGCGGCAACGGGTTTCGCCGCATACATTTCCTGCTCGCGCGCTTTCGCGGTCCGGTACGCCTCAATCGGCATGTAGAAATAAAAACAAGCGAGCGCGATGCTCAGGAATACGTCGTAGCCCACCGAAAGATTCTGATTCAGGCCCGAGATCAGCCCCGCGAAAATGATCACGTGAATCAGCGCCTTCAGATATTCGCCGTTGTACACCGCGCCTAAACCCGGAATGAATCCCAGCGCCAGCGCCGCGCCCGGGTGCGGCGTTGTAGGCCCGGCAGATGACGCTGCCGGAACCGGCACGCTCACCAGTCTGGCCAAGCACGGCTCGCAATAGAGCGCGCCGCGCACTTCGCGCGTGCACGCCGCACACAACGCTCGTCCGCAATTCCGGCAGAAGCCCGTTGCCGGAACGTCCGTGTGCAAGGCGCAATTCATAGAGGTCTCCTGTTAGCCGGAAGCAGCGCGAATTTATCGAATGCCGGATCCAGCATGGCCCAATGCAAATTGTTCGTTGCTTTTCGCGTTATAGCGTCGCGCTGCAATTCGCGCGAGCTGCGCTCCTGGGTATCGGGCGCCGAGGGCGGCGCGCCGCTCGGGGCGGGTGCAGCCTGATTCTGCTGACCGGATGGCGCGGGTGGGGGCGCCGCCAAAACGGCGCGGATTTCGTACACCACGCGCAAGTCGTTGACGAATTTCTCTCCGCGCGCGTACGTCAAATGAGCCTGCCGGTTGGCCTCCCGCGCTACGTTAAACGGATTCAAGCCGCTTGGTTTCAGACTGCTCAGCCGCAGGCCCGCCGTATGCGCAAGGATAACAAACGTGGCCGCCACCATGGCGATGCCCATCGCAAATCGCGGCTGCCAGATCAGGTTGAGCCATCCGCCGATGCCAGCAAGCTCGTGGCGCTCGGCCCGAGCGCCCAAGGTGCCGCGTGTGATTCGCCGGGAAAGAAATGCCGGTTCGAGCAGCGGCTCGAGCGCGTGCATTTGCCCGACGAGCTCTCCCACGCGCGAGAGTATCTCCGCGCATCCGGCGCACTCAGCGGCATGGACCGCGCACGCCTCGCGTTCCGCGGGAGCGAGCGCGCCTTCGAGATAATCGCTGAGCCGTTCTTCCGTTAATGCACAGTTCCAATTCATTTTCAGTTTTCCGCTAATCCGCTCGCACTCCCATTTCCTGCAAAATTCGCGCCAGCTCGATTCGTCCGCGATTGATGCGCGATTTCACGGTTCCCTCCGGCACTTGCAAGACCTTGCGAATTTCGGCGTATTCCATGCCTTGCAGATCGCGCAAGATCACCGCCTCGCGCAGCTCCGGCGAGAGTTTCGCCAATCCCGCCTGTACCTGCGCGCTCAGTTCCATCGCTTCGGCCTTCTGATGCGGCGTCCGGTCGGCCGAATGAACTTCGGCAGCTTGCGGGGCGTCGTCAATCGAGTCGGTCAAGCGGTCGCAGCGCGTGCGCCGGTAATGATCCACCAGCAAGTTGCGAGTGACGCTGGTGAGCCACGTGGCGAACGACCCATAGTTCGGCTCGTAGCTTCCGATCGTACGGTACACGCGCAGGAACACTTCCTGGCTCAGATCCTCGGCGGAAGCCGCGTTTCCCGTGAACCGATAGCACAGGTTATAGACGCGTCGTGTGTGTCGCCGCACCAGTTCCTCCCACGACGGCCCGTGCCCTCGAACACATAGCTGGACCAATTGGGCGTCGGGGTCCAAACGTCCTCAGCCTCGTATCTGCCATTACCGCTCGGCCTCAATCCAAGTAACGCAAAACACGTCCGTAATGTTCCCTGGCTCAGATGGGAGAAACGTCTCGGCCCAGCAGCCGCACGGTGGGATGGATTTTATGGTGGTAGCGACGCGTAAGACAAGCTGCATGCTTTCAATCGTCGCAGTCGTGTAGCGATGCTGTGGGGCGCGCAAGTATCTCGTTCACGAGCCTGTAACATCAAGCGATCACAATGCCCAACGTTAAATAAAGCCGCATGGTCCGTCAGTTTCGCCGGGCCGGTAGGCGCCTACCATTCCAACCAAGGGGGACTTGCATGAAGGCCATTGTAGTTGCAATCGCACTGTTGATGTTTGAACCGATTCTCTTCGCAAAGGCACGCAAACCGGATGGCTGCGTGCGCCCAGCGCCCGGAAGCGTTGTGCAAGGTCCGGAAGATTTAAGCAGCCGCCACGGAGTTTTGCGCGTGGAATTGACGTACCGCGATTTGATGGGTGCGAACAACCAAGAAGAATATTGCTATCAATCGCCCGATGGAGCGGAGTCGCCGACTCTTCGCCTGAATCCGGGCGATTTGCTGATCTTGAAGCTGAAAAACGAATTGAAAGAACCGGCGGTGGGAATGGGGCCAGGCGCAATGGTTTTGGGTCAGCCGATGGAAGTGCGCGAACCGTGCGACAGCTCGATTATGACTCCTCTTTCGACCAACCTGCATTTCCACGGTCTGACCGTTCCGCCGACGTGCCATGAAGATGACGTCCTAAGAACGCTGGTGCAGCCAGACTCGCCGCCTTTTGAATACCGTTTCCGCATTCCAGAAAACGAGCCACCCGGGCTCTACTGGTACCACCCGCACGTCCACGGCTTCACGAATCCGCAGGTTCTCGGAGGAGCGTCGGGCGCGCTGATCATCGAAGGAATCGCGCGAGCCAATCGGCTGTTGGCGGGCATGCCGGAACGCGTGTTCGTGATTCGCGATATGGACTTACTGCATCCCAACGCAGCACCGATGCAATCCGGCAACGTGCCTCCTCCGATCGTGCTGCGAGATGCAGAAGGAGACATCCTAAACATGAGCACAGGAGGAGGAAAGCCAGCCAAGGACCTATCGATCAATTTCGTCCCGATGCCGTATCCGGATTATCCACCGGCGAAAATTCTGGTGCGGCCCAACGAGCGCCAACTTTGGCGTGTGCTGAACGGATCGGCCATCACCTATGTGGATTTGCAGATTCTTGTGGCTAATACGGTGCAGCCTCTCGGAGTGGTTTCATTCGACGGCGTGCCTATCAATGAAGACGGCATGGCGGGGAACCGCATCCTGTGGGAGAGTCACATCCTTCTGCCGCCAGCCGGCCGCGTGGAGTTCATTTTCAGAGGACTGCCCCAAGGCGTGCACGCCAACTTCATCACACGCTCCGTAGACACAGGGCCGGCTGGAGAAAACGATCCGACGCGCCCGCTGGCTACAATCGTGGCCAGCGATTCCGCTTCAAAACCGCACCTTCGATTGAACCCATCACCGAAGCCGCTGCCGCCTCCGAGCGAAGTCTGGTTAGGCGACGTGAAGCCGGTCCGCACGCGCACACTGTATTTTTCCGAAAGGCCAAAGAATCCGAACGATCCGAAAAGTCCCACGGTATTCATGATTACCGTGGAGGGCCAGAAGACCGAGCCTTTTGACCCCAGAAATACCACTCCCAATATCGTCGTGCATCAAGGCGACGTGGAAGATTGGATCGTCCAGAACCGGACGCAGGAGCTGCACGCTTTTCATATTCACCAGATCCACTTCCTGCTCACTGATTGGAATGGAGTACCGGTGTACGAGCCTTTTTTACGGGACACGATCAACGTCCCTTATTGGGATGGAAAAAGCAAAGTGTATCCCAGCGTCAAGCTGCGAATGGACTTCCGCGATCCGAATATCATCGGCACGTTCGTGTACCACTGCCATCTGGCGGAGCACGAAGACGGCGGAATGATGGGAATAATTCAAGTACTGCCGCGCAACGCTCCTAGCGTCGGTAGCAAGCCGGCCGACAAAGACCGTCAGCGCAAATACGGACTGCTGAACGCGCCAAATCGATGACCCACCAACGGGCGAAGCCCACCGACCTCAATTTTAACGAGCCTGTCATCATGCGCCAACAACAGACGGGTATCCACGGTGCGGGTACGGCGGGGCTCGCTGCTTCAGAAATCAGATTGTGACGGAAGCGGCAGCAGCTTCTGCCGCCGAAGTACAAATCTTCCGTCGAGGAAAATCGATGATCCGAGAGTGCCTTCGTGGCGTGGCCAGCCTTCTCACAGCCGCGGCGTTATTGGTAACTGCTCCTGCCGGCCTGATGGCTGGCCAGGGCCGGGATTTCGCCGAGAATTTTCACACGGCGACACCGATCAAGCACATTGTAGTCATCTTTGACGAAAACGTTTCCTTCGATCATTACTTTGGTACGTACCCCTACGCGACGAATCCGGGGAGCGAACCAGCGTTTCACGCTCTGCCCAATACGCCGCGCGTGAATAATCTTCTGAGTGGAGGACTGCTGGACCAGAATCCGAATTCCGCACAGCCGTTTCGTCTCGATCGCTCACAAGCGTGGACCTGCGATCAGAATCATTCGTACACTCCCGAACAGTTGGCCTTCGATCATGGGTTGATGGACAAGTTTCCGCAAAGCACCGGAACGGGCGGCACTGACTACGGAGTTGAATGCGATTACGGCCACGGCACTGGCTTGGTGATGGGCTATTACGATGGCAACACGGTGGCCGCCTTGTGGAATTACGCGCAGCACTTTGCCATGAGCGACAACTCATACGGCACGATGTTTGGACCATCGACGCCCGGCGCCCTCGACCTGGCGGTTGGAACGACCTCGAACGTAATGCTGGCGCACGGCTCGTCCACCAGCGCGATCGTGAATGGCCAGTCGAGCGGAACCCTGATCAGCGATATCGACCCGGCGTTTGACGACTGCTCGAGCCAGAGCAGCAACGCCTACGTCACCAGCGGCAAAAACATCGGCGATCTGCTGAACGCTAAAAGCATTACGTGGGGATGGTTCCAAGGTGGATTTGCTCCCACAGCGGTCAGCGGGGCAGGCGTCGCTACGTGCGGTGCGACGTCGAAGGGATTGCCGCCTGCAACGATCACGGATTACGTCCCGCACCACAATCCGTTCCAATACTTCGCCTCGACCGCCAACCCGCATCACTTGCCGCCGACGAGCGTCTCCACGATCGGGCAGACCGATCAGGCAAACCACCAATACGATCTGAGCCTCTTCTACACGGCGCTCCAGCAGGGTTATCTGTCGGCCGTGAGCTTCCTGAAGGCCAAGGCCTTCCAGAACGCCCACCCCGGCAACTCCGATCCTCTGGACGAACAAACCTGGCTGGTGACGGTCATCGACACCATCGAGAGCAGCCCCTACTGGAAGGATACGGCTATCATCATCAATTACGATGACTCCGATGGGTGGTACGACCACCAGATGGATACGGTTGTGAATCAGTCGGACTCGAATAACGACGATCTGACGGGTCCGGGTACCTGCGGCGCCACTCCGTCTGGCGCCGCTCCCGGGCACTGCGGTTACGGCCCGCGTTTGCCATACCTCGTGATTTCGCCGTTCGCGAAGCAGAATTATGTAGACAACCGCATGATCGACCAATCCTCAACTATCCGGTTCATCGAAGACAACTGGGGCACCGGCCGGATCGGTGGAGATTCCAACGATGCCAAGGCCGGATCGATCATGGGAATGTTCGATTTCGCCTCGTTCTATCAGGCTCCCCGGCTGATTCTAGACCCGACAACGGGCGAGATCGTCGGTTTCCCAGGACCGCTCCTTGTGGGAGGGCACTAGATCGCGATAATCCACGCAGTAACCTACCACCCATGGCTCGTCCCCCTCACCCCCAGGACGAGCCATGGTGCTTTAGTTCCTCGGCGTGTCTGAAAGTGTTCGAATATGCGAGCGATTCCTACGCGGGGAGGAGCTTACTTCGTTTGCACAATGTAACCGCTGCAGCGCATGACCGGCAGGCGCGGATATTTCGGATAGGCCGAGTCGCTCGCCGATAAGTCGCACAGGTAGAAGACAGAGCCGCGGTCGGATTCGATACGCCGTGCGTGCGCGCAATCGGCGCACAGTCCCGCCCGACGAGGCTCGGTTTCGTGATCGAGGCCTAATTCAAGACGCGATTCTTCGGATTCGCTCATGCGCAAAGATTAACACTCGCCGCTCGGCGGCCATATCGCGGTAAAGTTTAGTACGGTCGGAGAAGACCTCGCGGGCAAGCTTTGGCGGGGGGTGTACCCCAAGCGGCGGGCACCGCATGCTGTGCCCCTGCGTTGCTTGCGCGCGATAGTACCCCAAAACGCGGAGCGCTTGGGGACCCCCGCGATGCAGAACGAAAATTCAAACTGACCCACCACGCGATTCGCGCCTCGCGGGCGGTAAAACCGCGCTATAAACGTAGCGAGGAGATTTCGCCATGGCGCCCAGCGACCCGCACGATTCGCAGCAACTGCATCCCAGCACCAAAGTCCTCACCGAAGGATTCGATCCGCGGCTTTCGGTCGGCTCGGCGCGTCCGGCTGTGTTTCGCAGCTCGACGTACGTCTTCTCGAGTCCCGAGGCGGCCGAGCGGGCTTTCGATCTTTCCGCGGGACGCGCGCGCGCCGAGGAAGGCGAAGCCGTCGATCTGATCTACTCGCGCTTCAATCATCCCAACGCCGAAATTCTGGAAGATCAAGTGGTCGCGCTCGAAGACGGCGCCACGGCCGCGCTGGCGTTCAACTGCGGCATGGCCGCCATTATGACCGCTCTGCTCACGCTGCTGCGTCCTGGGCAGTCGATCATCTATACCGTGCCGATTTACGGTGGCACGCAGCATTTCATTCAAGACTATCTTTCGGCATGGGGCGTTGTGGGAGTTCTGGTGCATTCCGGGCAAACGGAGCGACTCGATCATGCGATCGCCACGGCTGAGAATCTCGCCGTGGTGCTGCTCGAAACTCCCGCAAATCCCACGCTGATGATGACCGACATCCGTCGCGCCAGCGCCACCGCTGCGGAGCGGAAAACCAGGGATAGTGAATCGCGGCCAGTGGTGATCGTCGATAACACGCTGCTTGGCCCGGCGTTTCAGCATCCGCTGACGCTCGGCGCGGATTTGGTCGCTTACTCGGGCACGAAATATCTTTCCGGATTCAGCGACATGCTGGCGGGGGTGCTGCTCGCGAAAGACCCGGAGCTGATTCGCCGCATCCGCCCAACGCGCGGGCTTTTCGGCACGATCCTGCAGCCCGATGAATGCTGGTTGCTGACCGGCCGTTTGCCGACCGTCCGCCTGCGCATGAGCCGCGCCAGCAAGAACGCGCAGCGCATCGCCGAAGCGTTGGCGAGCAATCCGAAGGTGAAACGCGTGATCTATCCCACTCTTTTTCCCGACGCCGACCAGCGGCGCATCTACGAAAAACAGTGCGACTATCCCGGCGCGATGTTTTCGCTGGATTTTGCGGGAGGGAAGCGCGCGGCGTTCGATTTCCTGCGACATCTGCGCGTCGCGCGGAATGCCGTGTCACTCGGCGGAGTGGAAACGCTCGCGTGCCATCCGAAGACGACGACGCATTCGGGCTTCGCGGAGGAGGAATTTCGCCAGGCTGGCGTTACGGATGGGCTTGTGCGGGTCTCGGTTGGGATTGAGGATTGGCGCGATTTGCTCGCGGACTTCGAGCAGGCGCTGGCTGCGGTTTAACAGATAGTGCGGGGCTGCGACCCAAAGGCGTGCCGCGCTAAAGGCGGCGGCGCTACATTTGAACCTTGAACCCCGGTCGCGCTGCTACTTTGTGGTGGTGCTGGTGACGCCACTGGTTGCTTGCTGGCCGCGGCGCGGGACGCGCGGCAGGAGCGGCATCTTCTTCACTTTTTTCATGTATTCGGGGTACATGGTTTGCGGGCCGCCCTTGGTGGCTTCGTAGGGGACGCCGTAGCGCGCGGCAAATTCCGTCAAGAACGGATTCTTGCCGGGCATGTAGCTGGGCACTTCGCTTTCAGGGCGATCGACTTCATCGACTGGCTCGCAAGGCCAAGGCTGCATCTGCATCTGCGGATTCTCGACGAAATCGATAGTGCGGATTAGCGGCTGCTCCATATAAACGGGATCGTAAGTGATCTCGGCTACGGTGAGCACGTTGCCGTGGCGCATGATGTGCGCGGTGGCGACGGCCTGATCACTACGGGGCAACCCGTTCAAGCCGAGCCAGTTTTCCTTCAGGTGGGTGGTGTACACGACCAGCGTGTCGCCCTCCCAGTGGCCAACAGAAAAGCCCTGCCAGGTGTGCGGCGCCCACGGAGGAGGCTCATGATGCTTGCCGTCCATCCAGATGGTTTGCTCGGCTTCGTAGGCGGAGAGGTGCGTGTGATAGGCGATCACTTGCTGCGTGGCGCGATCGACGTCTTCCCAAATGCGTAGATTGGAAGGGCCGCGCCAGCCATAGTCCGCGCCGTGCTCGCGGCATTGGTCCTCGGGAGTTTCGACCATCGCAGCGCTCCAGCTTTGCACGCGCTGCAGCGCGGCGGCGTTGATGGGCATGCCGAGGTAGTCGCCCATTTCCGCACCGGCGAGGCGCTCAGGCTGGTCCTCGAAGAACGTGACCTGCCAGTCACCCGAGGGATCGTCCTGCGCGCGCGCCACGGTGGCCAGGGGCGCGAGCAGCAAAAACAGCAGCGCCGCCCCTGCCAGCAGCGAAATCAGCTTGCCTCGGTCGAAACGCTTCATTGGCCCACCTCCCGCCCCGCGGCACAAGTCGTATGGCCTGCGCCAGAATCACCCAGCCTGACTCCCGCCTTGTATCACAAAAAGTGCTTCGCTCGCATCCCGGTTTTCTTTAGCATTGCGCACCTTGGTAAAAGCGCGGGTACTGAGCCAGTTTAATTTTGACTGCTTGTGTCACGATCAAGAAAATTCAAACTGGCCTAGTGCGAAAGCGGGAGGGAGTTGACCGGGCGCGCGGGAGGATGTTATCAATCCAGATTCACTTTTGAGTGCTGTTGGGACTGTGCGGAGATGTTGCGAGGCATCCTGGGATAGCCGACGTGGCTCTAAGTGCTCATCGTTTTCACGGCAGCGAGATGAGCAGGCAACTGGCAGGGATTGAAAACGCCCGACCTTGCGAGCGCGCAGAGCGCGGCGATTACGGGGCGCGATTGGCGTGGTGGATCAGTTTGAATTTAACTGCTTGTGTCACGACCAAGAAAATTTAAAACCGACCTGCTACTAATAGGAGAGACGGCTTGACAGCTTTGTATTTGAGGCGCTTGGGGCACTTTAAACGCTTGGGGCGTTTTGCGGGAGCACACGATTTGGGGCGGATTCTGCCGGCGGCGCTCGCTGGATTTTTGCTGATGCTCGGCGGTTGTGGAGGGAATAGCGGTCCTCCCTACAATCAGACGCCGGCCATCACGTCGATCGTTCCTTCAAACATTACGGCGGGCAGCGAGACGTTCACGATATTCATCTCCGGGACGGGATTCATTTCGAGCGGCAAAGGCGTGACGTTCGCGTACTGGAATGGCTCGCCCCGCTCGACGAATTACGACCTTACGACCGGACAGTTGGAGATGACCGTGCCTGCGTCGGATGTGCTTAATCCCGGCACGGCG
>JASHPG010000163.1 GCA_030038275.1 Candidatus Acidiferrales bacterium
TTGGAAAACAACCCAGTAAAGAAGCGGCTAGCGGCAAGCCCAGCCGCATACCCCTGGTCATCATGCTTCTGGCGCGTTTCGGATGGACCCGGTTCCTCAGGGGTTAAAACCCCTGGGTATGGCGGCTGGAATCGGCACGGCTAAAGCCGTGCCCTGACGAAATTCGATGTCGCGGCGAATGGCGGTGTGATCCAAGGTTGGAGCGAAGGAATTATGCAACGCGCGCGCAACGTAATTCGCTGGATTTTTCTGGTGGTGGCGCTGGCGTACGCCGCGTGGTGCGCGCCGGTTTTGTTTCACAATTTTCGCGAGTGGCGCGCCTCGATTCCTGGCGATCCGCTGGCCGCGACATTCTGGCGCTCGGCTTTTTACGCGGGGATAACGGATATCGTGATCGTCCTGGCGATCGGAATCGTAACCTGGCTGGCGCTGAAATCGCGCAGGCGCTCCGGGGCGCCGTCGGCGCGGGTTTGATCCCGCATGATCGAGGGATACGCGAACTGAATAGCAGAAAGGGTCTAAATGGCTGACGAGCAAAACCAATCGATTCTCACTCCGGTTGATATCGAATCGGAGATGAAGAAATCCTATCTCGATTACGCCATGAGCGTGATCATCGGCCGCGCGCTGCCCGACGTGCGCGACGGTCTGAAGCCCGTGCACCGCCGCATTCTCTACGGCATGTACGAGCTGGGCCTCACATCCACGAAAGCCTACCGCAAGTGCGCCAAGATCGTCGGCGAAGTCCTGGGCAAGTACCATCCCCACGGCGATACGCCCGTGTACGACGCGCTCGTCCGCCTGGCGCAGGATTTCAACATGCGCTACCCGCTCGTGGACGGCCAAGGCAACTTCGGGTCCGTCGATGGCGACCCGCCGGCGGCCATGCGTTACACCGAGGCGCGCCTTTCGAAAATCGCCGAGGAAATGCTGGCGGATATCGAGAAGGAAACCGTCGATTTCGTTCCCAACTTTGACGAGAGCGAGCAAGAGCCGGTCGTCCTGCCGACGCGCATTCCCAATCTTCTGGTCAACGGTTCGTCCGGTATCGCCGTCGGCATGGCCACCAACATTCCGCCGCACAATTTGAAGGAGACGATCGAAGCGGCGATCCTGCTGATCGAAAATCCTGAAGCCACGCTGAAGCAAGTGATGAAGCTCATGCCCGGCCCCGATTTTCCGACCGGAGGCTATATCTACGGCCGCGAGGGAATCGAGGATGCCTATAAAGGCGGCCGCGGCTCGTTTCAGGTACGCGCCAAGGCCGCTATCGAGCAGCGCGGCAAGGATCGCCAGGACATCGTCATCACCGAACTGCCTTATCAGGTCAACAAAGCGCGCCTGATCTCGCATATCGCCGAGCTGATCAACAACAAGAAAATCGATGGCGTCGGCGACGTCCGCGACGAGTCCGACCGCGAAGGCATGCGCATCGTCATCGAAGTGAAGCGCGACGAAGAGCCGCAGATCATCCTCAACAAGCTCTTCAAGATGACGCAAATGCAGGAATCGTTCGGCATGATCCTGCTGGCCATCGTTGGCGGACAGCCGCGCGAACTTGGTCTGATTCAGATGCTCAAGCTTTTCGTCGAGCACCGCATCGATGTGGTCCGGCGCCGCACGCAATACGAGCTGCGCAAGGCCCGCGAGCGCGAACACATCCTGATCGGCTACCGCATCGCGCTCGATAATATCGACGACGTGATCAAAATCATTCGCGGATCGTCCAGCCGTGCCAATGCCCGCCAGAATTTGCACGATTTCTTCAGCAACAAAGACATTCGCATCACGGTCGGCGGCAAGGAACGCACCGTTGAAGGCATCAAGGTCGATCGCAAGAAATACGGCATCGTCGCGCTCACCGGCGCCGCGATCGGTCCCGCCGAAGGCGAAGGCCTCACTTTTACACAGATCGACGCGATTCTCGAACTGCAATTGCACCGCCTGACGCAACTCTCCGTCGATGAAATTCTGAAAGAACTCGCCGAAATTCGCACGCGCATCGAAGAGCTTGAGGAAATCCTCCGCAGCGACAAGAAACTCAAATCCGTCATCATTGCCGAGCTGCGCGAAGTCGTGAAGTCCTATGGCGACGACCGCCGCACGCAAATCGTCGATCGCGTCGAGGAAATCAAGCTCGAAGACCTGATCAAAGACGAAGAGATGGCCATCACCGTCAGCCATGCGGGCTACATCAAGCGCACTTCCGTGGACGTCTATCGCCACCAATCCCGCGGCGGCAAGGGCCGCATTGGCGCCAAAACGCGCGAGGACGATTTCGTCGAGCATTTCTTCGTCGCCTCCGCGCACAGTTACATCTTGCTTTTCACTTCCAAGGGCCGCATTTATTGGCTGAAGGTTTACGAAATTCCCGAAGCCGCCGCGGCCACCCGCGGAAAAGCGATCAACAATCTCGTCCGCTTCCAGGAAGGCGAAAAGCTCACCGCCGTCGTTGCCGCGCGCAACCTGGAAGAGCAGGATCGCTACGTCTTTCTCGCCACCAAGAACGGTACGGTGAAAAAGACCGCCATCGCCGAATTTTCCAATCCGCGCCCCTCCGGCATCATCGCCATCAATCTCGAATCCGGCGATGAGTTGATCGGCGCGAAACTTACCGACGGCAAGCAGATGATTTTCCTCGCCAGCCGCGACGGGCAGGCCATTCTCTTCCGCGAAACCGAAGTCCGCGCCATGGGCCGCAATGCCGGGGGCGTCAACGGTATGGATCTCGCTAAGGACGATTACGTCGTCTCCATGGACGCGGTCCAGCCCGATTTCGGCATCATCCATAAGGAATACAAGAAGGAAACGCAGAACCTCGACGAGCTTGAAAGCGATCAGATTCGCGAGTCTCTCACGTCGCTGATGCTCACCGTCGCCGAGAAAGGCTACGGTAAGCGCACGCCGCTCGCGGAATACCGCGTCACGTCCCGCGGTGGAAAGGGCGTGATCAACTTGAAGTCCACTGACCGCAACGGCCCGGTCGTCGCCGCGCTGCAGGTCCGCGAGGATTCGGACGTGATGATTATCACCGGCCACGGCAAAGTGATTCGCGTGCACTCAGCCGAAATTCGCGAGGCTGGCCGCTCGACACAGGGCGTCCGCCTGCTGCGCCTCGATGAAGGCGATCGCATCGCCGCCGCCGCCGGCATCCTCGAGGAGGAAGAGCAAGCCGCCGTCGCGGCCGCCACCGCTCCGCCCGAACCCGAAAAGAAGTAGCTGATTCGCGGCTCAGTCACGGCGAGTTCGCACAGTCACCCCTGGCAGCAGTAGCAGGTGTCGCCGCGCTCCCGAGGAAAGGTCCATCCAACGATACCAAAAATAAACGTGATCGAAATAATGACGGTCCACGTCCTCGGCAAAAACATATTGGCGCCCAGCGCCTCCTCGCGGTTTTCGCGGCTATTCAGTCACAACAGCTTTTAACTGCTCAGAACGACGTTCTTGTACACCGGACTTGCTTCTAACTCAATCAAATCCGTTGCTGGCGACTGACAATCTGGCTGGCGCATCTCGCGATGACGTGAATCTGTAGGAGAAGCTCCCCTTGGCACTTTGGCGCGCTGCTGATTGAATCCTTGGTTTCGAAGGTCCGCCGAACCCTAACGTACCGGCGGCGCGATGTAATACCCCGGCCGTGTGCGCACCGTCACTCCCGGCCGATCGACGGTCACCGTAATCGTGTGGTATCCCGGCTTCTCGCCGCCCGGAGGCTGATAGCCCAGCGTGTACTGCGCGTGCAACTCGCCGCCGATTGCGTCCATCGCCTGCTCGATGACGCGATCCTTTTTCGGACTAATCTCCATCCCGCCGGTGCTATTGCTGGCCGCTTCTAGCGAGCTTTGTGAAACCACGCTTTTGCCCGTCTGCAAGAGCCACTTAGCCAGTCCAATCACATCGAGATTCGCTGGCGGCTGTGCCTCCATCGTCTCCATCGTGGGATTCATCGGCATGCCCGGTCGTATCGGGACGGGAAACGTCCCGGGCGGACCGATCGGCGCCGGCCCCGTGTATGCTGGGGGCGCGCGCAGTTGCGCTGACGCGGTACTCAGCCCGATAGAGTAAATGGTAATGTTGCCGATGTGCGCCGACCGCAGCACTTCTCCCAACTTGGCGCTGCTGCCGCTATCGATCGCCTCGCTCACCACGACCATGATCCGCCGCCGCCCGCGCGGCTGCTCCTGCAGCAGCGAAACACCGCGCGCCATCGCGTCGTAAAGCCGCGCTCCGGCCGTTCCCACGCGCAAATTGCCGATCGCCTTGTCCACGGCGTCGCCGTCGCTCGTGAAGTTTTGCAGCAGATCCACGGTATTGTCGAAGCCGATCACCGCCGCGCGCGACGTTTGCCCCATCACCACCTGCGAAAAAATTACGCCTGATTTCTGAATCGCCGGCAGCATCGGCTGCACGCGCGAACTCGTCTCCACCACCAGAACCATGTCGAACGGCTGCCCGCCCAGATCGAATTGCGTGATCTTCTGCTCCACACCGTCATCGTAGAGGTGGAAATCTTTCTTGGTGAGGTCGAGCACCAGCTTGCCGGACCGGTCGCGCACCGTCACCGGCGCGGCCACTTCCGACGTGCGTACGCGAATGCTCTGCACCGCGTCCGGCGGAGGCGATGCTTTCGGCGTCTCGCCCGATTTCGGCGGCAGCGCGCTGGGAATCGCGGTGTCGTTAGGATTTTGGCTGTTTGGATTTTGCGCCGCGGCGAATGGCGCTGCGAACGCGAGTGTGGCTAGCATAGCGAACGCGAATAGCGCAACCGCTGGCCACCCGAAGTTGGTATCCGGCCGCCGCATGGCCCTGCCCATTTGATTCCCCATGCCGATTCCAAGTTGCAGCCGCTGGAGTGTGCTAGATTCGCTTCACGCGCTTCGTCTATGCTGATACTTCAAAGCGCCATGGTGCTGTAAAAGTGTCTTCGCTAAACCATCGCGACCAGCTCGCCGACCTGCTGCGGGAGAAATCTCTCGTTCGCGGCGATTTCACGCTCGCTTCCGGCAAGAAGAGCAATTACTACCTCGATTGCCGGCTGACCACACTAGACGCGCGAGGCGCGCTGCTCACTGGCTATTGCGTGCTCGAATTGCTCGACGAGATGGGCTTCAAGCCTGATGCCATCGGCGGCCTCAGCATGGGCGCCGATCCCATCGTTTCCGCCGCGATTGTCGTCAGCGCCATCGAGAATCGCCTTATTCCCGGCTTCCTGGTTCGCAAGGAAGCGAAAAAGCACGGCCGCCAGAAACAGATCGAAGGAATCGAGAATCTCAGCGGCAAAAAAGTCGTCATCGTGGACGACGTCTGCACGACTGGTGGTTCCACTCAGGAAGCCATCAACGCCGTCGAAGCCGCCGGTGCCGAGGTCGTCGCTGTCATTAGCCTCGTCGATCGCGAAGAGGGCGGCTCCGCAATGCTCCGCGCCAAATACAACTACCGCTCCGTCTTCACCGCCCACGAACTCCTCGAAATGTAGCGCCGCCCTTTACGGGCGGCAGGTGATCGCGACGTTTACCGCGGAGCACTTGTTCCTCATCGATCGCGCCCGTTTACGATCATGCACGCATCCGCGCGATTCCGAGCCATGTCCTCCGCGCGCCCGCGCTAGAATCGAAATTCGCATCTCCCAGGGGGAAAAATGAAGCGTAAGGGCCATCTGCCGCAGGCGCCGCTTGCCTACCAGAATCCAGCGTTCATGGAGAGCAAGATCGCGCGGCCTTTGCGCATTCTCGCGGAATACATCGATCCCATCACGCGCCTGCGCCACGCCAACGTCGGCGATACGATCGTGATGTTCGGTTCCGCGCGCATTCAACCGCGCGACGCGGCTCTCGCGCGCCTGAAGCAGGTTCAGCGCGCCGCCCGTGGACGCAAAACCGCCCAATGGCGTTCCAAAGTTCGCGCCGCGCGCTCCATCGCCGACATGTCGCAATATTATGAAGACGCACGCGAGCTATCGCGCCGCATTACCCTGTGGGCGCGCACGCTCGGCCCCAATCCGCACCGCTTCGTAGTCTGTTCCGGAGGCGGCCCGGGTATCATGGAAGCGGCCAATCGCGGCGCCGCCGAAGCCGGAGGAATTTCCGTCGGCCTCAGTATCCAGTTGCCGCACGAACAGAAGCCTAATCCTTACATCACGCCGGAGCTGAACTTCTGCTTCCACTATTTCTTCATGCGCAAGTTGTGGTTCGCGCAGATGGCCAAGGCCCTGATCGTTTTTCCCGGCGGCTTCGGCACCATGGACGAGCTTTGGGAAATGCTCACCCTTCTGCAAACGGGCAAACTCCCGTCCCGCCACCTGATCCTGATTTACGGAAGAAAATACTGGGACAAAGTCCTGAACTGGCGCCACATGGTTGATACCGGCACGATCGACGAGAACGAGTACAAGCTGCTGCAGTTCGCGGACACCGTTGACGAAGCCTTCGAGCGTGTCCGTACCCGCATGGAATCCGACCACCTCCAGCTCGACCCCGCCGAAGAACGCGTTTAGATCGCGCCGCCGAATCTCACCGCGCACATTTGTGTAGAGCCGCGCTTCAGCGCGGCAGCCTTTGGTTCTCGTGCGTGCGGCTTGAACCCATACAAATATAAAGCTTGCACGAAACAGCGCTGAAGTTCCCGGCGCCGCCGGCGAGCGGCGTTAATTGCTCGAAATTTCCGGCGCGTGGAACACCGCGTTGAACCGCCGCTCTTCGTCCCGGTCGTGAACCAGCACCACCGGTGCCACGTGTAACGGCTGCTTGCAGTTCCTGCAAACGCTCATTTCCCCGTGTACGTCCTGCACGAACCCGTCCGTAAAGTGATATTCCGAACGCGGCCTCCGCGCCCGCTTCTCCCCTTTTGCTCCGCAATGAGGACAAGTGTATTCCACAGTATCTTCAAGCGGGTCGCGATCCAGCGCCGCCCAGCCCGTGTAGCGAACTCCCACTGTTTCAATCGCTGAGTTGCTCATTGGCCACCTCTCATCCCCGCTTCCATCCTCGTCTCCACTGTGTTAGACGCACGTCTCGCTGTGGCGATGCAATCCGGCTCGTAAAGCACTTCGCCCGCGCAAAATTTTCGACGCGTTAAAAGTCTCGCTCTCTTTGTTGGCCGGGAATCGCGGGAGTGGAACGGTGTATTCAGGTTTGAGCCGGAGTCCAGTCACGCGCCGCGCCTTAGCACTGGAACCGCGCGGCTCGATCCATACCGTCGAGATTCACCGCGACTCCGAAGCAGAATCCATCGGCAGCCAACATCCCAACCGGCGTTATTCGCGCGCCCGAACGGAAGATGTAACTCGCGAGCTGACGTCCCAATATCGGAGCGCCCCTTCGGCATTCCTCCTTACAACGTGCCATTTCGGCCTGTGACGGGTTCCGCGAACCGCCAATTTGGTGGTTGACTTTCGCATGCAACCATCTTTCAGGTGTTTACCTGGGCGGCTATTTCCGTCTTTGCGTAGGCTCTGGCACCGAATCTCATATTCCATATACGTCATCTCATATCCCGCCCGGGCTGCGTTAACGCCTGTTCGGCATCCCGTTTAGACCCATGTGCTTAGCCCAGGTTTCCCACTGGAAACCATCGTGCATAACCCCGACGCGGTCCTCGGGGGTTTGTCGTCGTCTGCTGTCGTTTTAGGCCACGTCCCTACAGCTTTCCCACACTAGGGGGTGCGTATGCTCGGTGTATTGACTGCGCGTAAGTTTTTGGCGTTGGCGGTATCCATTCTCGCGTTGCTCCTGTTTGTGACTCCTCGGGCGTCGGCCCAGGAGAATACCGGTCAAATCGAAGGTACGGTCACAGACCCGAGCGGCGCCGCCGTGCCGGGCGTCCGTCTGACCCTTACCGGCACCAACTTGGTTGGCACGAAGGATGCAAACACCGACGCCAAAGGCTACTACCGCTTCGTCAATTTGCCCCCAGGCACGTATGATCTGAAGGCCACAGCGAAAGGTTTTCAGAGCATTGATCGTGGAAACCTGACTGTTGGAGCCGGCCAAGTCCCCACTGTCAATCTTCAGCTTCAACTCGGTGCGACCAGCTCTACTGTGGAAGTGACCTCGGCCGCCCCACTGGTCGACGTTACTTCAACCCAG
>JASHPG010000164.1 GCA_030038275.1 Candidatus Acidiferrales bacterium
AGGTAAATTCAGCGGCGCCCACCGTCGAACCGGGGAACGTGAATTCGCCCGAAATCGATTGCGAACCGTAAGTGCCTGCGTCGTTGAAATCGCAGGTTCCCGACGTCACCGTTCCGTCCGGAGCAGTGCTGCCATCGGCATGAATCGCTCCCGCGAGCGCATCTGGCTTCTTGTTGACGTCCACCCCAGTAAACTCAAATGCATAGTTCCCGCCGAAGCTTGTTTGCGAAAATCCGCTGCCGACGACCGGCTTCATCACGCCCGCTCCGTGCGTGGCAAAAGCGTCGGGGGTCGCCGGAGGATTTGGAGGGGTCGGAGTTGTTGGATAATCGTGGTCCTGAATGAATTGCACGCTTCCATCGGATTCGAGCGCCAGTTCGTACTCGGCAGTCACTGTTATCTGCCCAACGGCTGTGGTTAATTCCATCACGCCGCGCCCGTCTCCCGGCGCGCCATTGGGTGTTCCCGTCGTGTTGGAGTCGATTTCATACGTGCCCGTGACGGTAGCGGCCGGCGCCACGCCCGATACGCGGTTAATTACCTCACTCCCTGATATGTTTCCGTTTCCGTCGGACGTGAGCGTCCCAATCATCGCCATTGCGCCGTCTTTATCGAATCCCCGGAAAATGAACGAATACGAGCCACTGAGCAGAGAATTGTTGTCCTGGCCGCCCGAAATCGTGATCGTATATGTCGCCGTTTGCGTTTGCGTTGCGGGCGCGATTTCCGCATCGGTCACCTGCACTGTAAACGTGTACGTGCCGATCACGCTCGGGACTCCTGAAATCACGGCGTTGCCGCCTTGGCTGGTGCTCAAAGCCAGCCCTGGCGGAAGCTGGCCTTGAGTTAGGGTCCATGTATATGGCTGAACTCCGCCCGAAGCCTGAATTGACGTGCTGCAGCCTGTCCCAGTCGTGTTGCTGGGCGCGGTTCCTCCTGCCGCGCAAACCAGCGCACCGGGCGGCGTGGTAATCGAAAGGGTTGTATGCGGCAGGACGGTCAACGTGTACGATTGCGTCGCCGTCTGGTCGTGGTATCCGCCTGACGGGCCCGGTGGGTTCGGCAGAATAGATGAATCTGAGATCGTCACAGAAAAACAGTATTTGCCGGGCACTGAGGGTGTGCACGAAGAGGCGGTATCTGCTCCGGAGGTCGGCACGCCCGTAATTTGCCCGTTTGTGGAATTGAAGCTTAGTCCTGCCGGCAAGCTGCTGGCCGAGGGCGGAGACATGGACCACGTGATCGGATTTACTCCGCCGGTATAACCGATGGCTGCGCTGTACTGTGCGTTGAGGTTCGCGGTGGTCCGGGAAAGCGCGCCGATCGAAAGGGGCGGTGCCACAGCAACGATCATGGAATAGGGCTGCGTTATCGCCGCCGCGCCGCCGCTATCCGCTACTTGAATCGTGAAATTAACCGACTCCGCCGCGGCATTGCACGGCTTTCCCGCGACTGCCGTGGATGTGCTCGTGGTATTCGTAACCGTGAGGCCCAAGCATTGCGCCGAAAGCTGCGTGGAAGAAGTGCCGCTGGCCGTCGTAACCGAGGCCGTCTTGACGGTGAAAGTGTAGGGCTCCACTCCGCCCGTAATTTGTATAGGCTCGCTATACGATTGGCCATTAGAAGCTCCCGCAAGCCCGCACGTAGCGTTCACGCCAGTCGGAATGGGCGGGTTGCAACCAGTAGTCGTAAAGGTGGGAAGCGGTTCGACAGTGATCGTGGTGGTTTGCGTCGCATTCGGCTGAGCCACGGAAGTCGCCGTGAGCGTGACGCTCAGTGCAGCCGTGGTTGAGGGAATGGCGGTCGGCGGCACGTAAGAGACCGAAAATTTTTGCTGATTCGTAAGGGTTCCGCACCCATTTCCCGAGCAGCTCGTCGATGCGGTCAACTTCCATGTAACGCCCGCGTTGGTTACATCATCGCCCAGAGTCGCGGTGAAATTTAGGGGTGCGGGCGTTCCGACATCTATCGATTCGCCGGTTATCGGAGGAATGATCTCTATCGTGACGCTGGTCCCGCTACCGTGGCATCCACCCAGCAACGCCAAACCCAGGCATGCCATCCCAAGGGCCGCCGCCAGTCCCAATCGCCTCATGCGGCCACCGCGATTCGCTTCATCGACTCTGCTCCGTTGTTCGCAAAAATTGGGGAAAGTGTCATTCGGGCGCGCCGCTGCGAAGCCCGTTACAACCGCTAAGATACACGCCTAGCCGCGTCCGGACACGCCCCTCTGATATTCGCGGCGCGATCAGTCAAACGTGTTGAATAACAAAACCGCTTGAGAGTGTCAACGCACATCTCTCTTCGGTACCGGGCTAGTTCGAACCTTGAGGGCTGCCGCACCGCCCCAAATCAGCGTTCTGGATGCGCCGTGGCTTGAGGCCGTTGCCTGCTGCCAGGCGGCTCCTCCAGCCCGAAGGGCGATGCGCAAGTTCTGCAATCAAGCCACAACATCCCCGAAAAAGTTCTCCGGATCCCCCGGCAACGCGCATGGGAAAGACCGCATCCCACTTTTTGTATCCGATTTTTTAGATTTTATGTACTTTTTCGTTTCCGCCGATTTTTTGGTATAAGAGTCTGCTAACCAGGTATGGGGTACGACAGTCTATTAGCTGTTGAAGTGGATGGCTTCGCTTTCCTCTCCTTATAACCTGTTTGGAGGAGCGCATTGATAGAAGTTCAGGACGTTACCAAGTCCTACGGTGCAACTACGGCCGTGGATCACGTCTCGTTTACCGTTAATAAGGGCGAAATTCTCGGTTTTCTGGGCCCGAACGGCGCAGGCAAAACCACGACGATGCGCATTTTGACCGGCTACATGCCGGCCACTTCCGGGACCGCGCGCGTCAGTGGCTTCGACGTCTTTAAGGACTCGCTCCAAGTCCGCCGCCACATCGGCTATCTTCCCGAGGCGCCGCCGGTCTATCCGGACATGTCGGTCGAGTCGTATTTGGAATTCGTGCTGAGGATCAAAAATATCCCGGCGGAGAAGCATTCCGCGCGCGTGGATGATGCACTGGCGAAAACCAATCTTGGCGACAAGCGCCACGAGCTGATCAAGCGCCTTTCGCGCGGCTACAAGCAGCGCGTCGGCTTGGCGCA
>JASHPG010000165.1 GCA_030038275.1 Candidatus Acidiferrales bacterium
GAATTTCTCGAACTTGGCGGCGATTGCCTGCGCACGCTGATCGGCCGCGACGCCGAGCTGAGCGAAATTCTGATGAGAGCTTTTATCCTCCGCCGCGTTGAGCTGATCAATCGCGGCCAGGGCAACCTCGTTCTTCTCGGCTCGCGCCACTCCGCGCAGACGCTTCGCCTGCGCGAATTTTTGGGCCGCAACGGCCATCCGTACACCTACGTCGATCTGGACACGGACAAGACCTCGCAGGAAATCCTGGACCGCTTCTCCGTCACGCCCGACGAAATTCCCGTCATCATCTGCGGCGCGGGCTACGTTTTCCGCAACCCCACAACGCAGAAATTGGCCGATTGCCTGGGCTTCAACAGCGATATCGATCCCGCTCAAGTTCGGGACTTGATCATCGTCGGCGCCGGTCCCTCAGGACTTGCCGCCGCCGTTTATGCCGCGTCCGAAGGTCTAGATGCCCTGGTTATCGAGACGGAATCGCCGGGCGGCCAAGCCGGCTCCAGTTCTAAAATCGAAAACTATCTCGGATTTCCCACCGGCGTTTCGGGCCAGGAACTCGCCACGCGCGCGCTGGTGCAAGCCCAAAAGTTCGGCGCGCGGATGATGATCGCGCACAACGTCTCCGAACTCGACTGTGCCAAGCGCCCCTACAAAGTAGTCCTCGATAACGGCGCGAAGTTGCCCACGCGCTCGCTGGTGATCGCCACCGGCGCGCAGTACAAAAAACCGCATATCCCGAATCTCTCGAAATTCGAAGGCCAGGGCGTCTATTACGGCGCCACATACATGGAAGCGCAGCTCTGCGAAGGCGAAGACGTCGTCGTGATCGGCGGAGGCAATTCCGCGGGCCAGGCCGCCGTCTACCTTTCGCAAACCGCGCGCAAGGTCTATATGCTCGTTCGCTCGGGCCAGCTATCGGACACCATGTCGCGCTACCTGATCCAGCGCATCGAACGCAACCCCTCGATCGAGCTGCATTACCAAACCGAAATCGTCGGCCTCGAAGGCGATTCGCATCTGGAGCGCGTCACCTGGCGCGATAAAGCTGCCGGCGAAACCACCACTCGCGATGTCCGCCACGTTTTCATCATGGCTGGAGCATCGCCGCGCACTGATTGGCTTCGCAATTGCGTCGCGCTCGACGACAAAGGCTTCATCCTTACGGGGCGCGACATCGATTCCGGCAGCGACAAGCCCGTCTGGCCGCTGGGCCGCTCGCCGCACATGCTGGAAACCAGCTTACCCGGCGTGTTCGCCGTCGGCGACGTCCGCTCCGGTAATGTTAAGCGCGTCGCCTCCGCCGTCGGCGAAGGCTCCATCGCCATTCACCTTGTCCATCGCGTGCTCGCTGAACTGTAGCGCCCAGCGCGCGGGTTATTCGGCGGGCTCATCCAGGATTTCGCGCTATCATCCATTCTAGAAAGGAATCTCATCGTGCAAAAACGCAAACTTGGCAAAAGTGGTTTGGAAGTCTCCGCACTTGGTCTCGGCTGCATGGGAATGAGCTTCGGCTTCGGTCCGCCCAAGGACAAGCAGGAGATGGTCTCGCTGATTCGGAAAGCGGTGGAGCTGGGCGTCACGTTTTTCGACACCGCGGAAGTTTACGGGCCGTTCATCAACGAAGAACTTGTCGGCGAAGCGCTCGCGCCCGTTCGCGATCGTGTGGTCATAGCCACGAAGTTCGGCTTCAAAATCGATCCCGGCGCCGCCAGACCGGGTGGGCTTGATAGCCGGCCTGCGCACATCAAGGAGGTCGTCGAAGCTTCGCTGAAGCGCCTGAAGACCGATCGCATCGATCTGCTTTACCAGCATCGCGTCGATCCGAATGTGCCGATTGAAGAGGTCGCTGGAGCTGTCAAAGACTTGATCCAGCAGGGCAAAGTAAAGCACTTCGGCCTTTCCGAAGCGGGAGCGCAAACTATCCGCCGCGCGCATAAAGTACAGCCGGTGACGGCGCTTCAAAGCGAATATTCATTGTGGTGGCGCGAGCCCGAGACGGAAATCATTCCGGCGCTGGAAGAATTGGGGATCGGGTTCGTGCCGTTCAGTCCTTTGGGCAAAGGCTTTCTCACCGGCGCGATCAACACAGACACTCAATTCGAGAAAACGGATTTTCGCAACATCGTCCCGCGCTTCACGCCGGAAAACCGGAAGGCCAATCAAGCCTTTGTGGACTTGCTCGGTCGAGTGGCGCAACAGAAGCACGCCACTGCCGCTCAGATCGCGCTCGCGTGGCTGTTGGCGCAAAAGCCGTGGATCGTTCCGATTCCCGGCACAACCAAGGTGTCGCGCCTGGAAGAAAACCTGGGCGCGGCGCCCATCGAACTTACGCCGGCCGAGCTGCGCGACATCGATGCAGCCGCGTCAAAAATCTCCGCGCAGGGCGCGCGGTACCCGGAAGAGATGCAGCGCATGGTGGGCCGCTGATTCGTTCGGGAGTTTTACCGGACGAGGCAATACCGTCGAGGAGGAAGGATGGAAATCAAGCGAAGCGGCTCGCAGCCTTCGGCCACGCCACCGTCTGAATGGTTTACCGGCGCTGTGCGACTCGATCCCTTATTCGATGCGCGCGATCCGGCGCGCGCCATGGGCGCTAGCGTTACCTTCGAACCTGGTTCGCGCACGGCTTGGCATACGCATCCGCTGGGCCAGATTCTCGTGGTCACCGCAGGCGCTGGCCGCGCGCAGCGTTGGGGCGGCCCCATCGAGGAAATTCATCCTGGCGATGTTGTCCGGATTGCGCCTGGCGAAAAGCATTGGCACGGTGCCGCGCCAATCACGGCGATGACGCACATCGCCATTCAGGAACAGCTCAATGGGAAAGCCGTCGAGTGGATGGAAAAAGTCAGCGACGAGCAGTATCGCGGATGAGAACGCCAGGCGGAGCTGAAATTCCCGGAACGCATCGATACTGTTCCCATGCTCCGCGAAAACTTTACGTAGCTCCGCGGCGCGCCGCTTCGATCGCGGATTCGGTGATTCCTTGAACCCAACTGCCGGGTGGGAAAACTTCTACGTAATTGTGGGCTCGTCCGCCGGAGCGCTGATCGGCTTGCAGTTCGTGGTCATTACGCTGATCGCGGCGCTGCCGGTCACGGATCGCACCGCGGAAGCCAGCAGCGCGTTCGCCACGCCCAACGTCATCCATTTTTGCGCCGCGCTGCTGCTTGCTGCTGTCCTTACGGCTCCATGGCGCGGCATCGGCGCCGCTGCGACCCTGTGGGGCGTCGAAGGCGTATGCGGCGTGGTTTATGCGGCGATCACGGCCCGGCGCATGCGAACCCAAAGCGCGTACCACCCGGTGCTGGAGGATTGGCTGTTTCACGCGTGCCTGCCGCTGGCCGCGTACACGATTCTCGTCGCATCGGCAATAGCAGCAAGGTTGCACGCGCGAGCAGCGCTGTTTGCCACCGCGGCCGCCGCGCTGCTCCTGCTCTTTATCGGAATTCACAACGCATGGGACAGCATCACGTACCACGTCTTCACGGTGAAACGGAAGCGCGCCGAATTTGGATCGGGTCCTGGCGAATATGCCGGCAAAACGCCGCGCGATTCATCGGGCGCGACTTAAAGGCTACGCTCGATCGATGTAACCATCGGCTGCCGCTGCGCGTGGCTTGGTTCGAGAATAAACGTCCCGAAAATATTGATCGCGAAAGCGGTGATCCCCGATAGCTCCAGCACGGCCGAAACCGGCAACACGTCCCACGCCCATGCGCCGTAGCTCTGGTAAGCGAAGATTTCGGAAGAAACGCGCAACACGCAGCCGATGGCGAGCAGCAGCAGCGCCGCAAACATCAGCCGCTTGCTCCACAGCAATCGCATGCCCGCGAACGCCGGCAAGATTCTCTGGCCGATGCACAGCACCATCATCGCAATGAAGCCCACCGTCAGCGCGTGCCGCGACGCTCCCCAAATCCCGCCGGACGTGTCCCACCGCGCTGCCGCGGCCTCAAGCAGCGCGGCGATCAGCATCCACACATACGCGAGCCGCACGAAAAAAGGAAAGCTTGCGTGCAGACCGCGCGTTTTCGGCTCGCGCACCGCCGGCTCGAATATCCGAATCGCGGTGATCGCCAACGCCGCGCCAATCACCAGAAGGATCGCCGCTGCCGTCTCGTTCCCGAATGCGGCCGAAGCGACGCCGGAAAAATTCACCGCGACCGCCGCGGCAAGTAGCCACGTCCGCGCTCGGCGCAATCCCAGAAACACATGCAGCCATCGCGCGCTGAATCCCCAGATGAACGGAACCAGGAAACCCCATGTAATTAGCGCCAGATAGCGTTGATCGAGGGCGTGCGGCAATGCCGGTCCCGCTCCGCGCCACGCCAGCCAGACGCACGCCGTAACGTTCGCCGCCAGCGCCAGAAAGAATCCAAAGCTCGCGGCGATCACCACCCAAATCCACGGCTCCAGCTTCTTCTGGCCTGCGTCTTCGGGGCGATGGCGCGAAACCGTGGCGAAGAACATCAGAAACGCAGCCAATTCCAGTCCCGCGGAAATCGGAAGCCACATGCGCCAATGCCACGGATTGATGTTCGCGGTCCAGCGCATCGCGACCGCAACCGTCCATATAATCCAGCACGTCCAGGCCGCGCGCACCGGAACGGGCCGGTCGCCGCGCCGCTTGGGAATGGAATGAAAACCAATGCCAAGAATGAAGCTGCCGACCCAGCCGAAGATTTGCGCGTGCCCGTGGGCTTGCAGCCACGCCGGAGAGACGGAGCCCGCGTTCTCATTCCCGCTGATCTGCATCAGGTTCCACACGCCAAGGAACGTACCGGGCAACAGCATGAAGATCAGGCCCGAGCTGATGTAGGCCACCAGGACGCGGGAAAGCGCCTGTTCCCGGGCGCGGGCGATGTCCATGATTTCGGCGGGGGAACGCGAGCGAAAGCTCGTCGGCTCCGGTAACGGCGCGTGTTGAACCTTCGTAGTCATAAGCGGCAATCGCTCAGACAAGCCCCACTTTCGGCTCCAAGTCCACCGCGCGCGGGAAGAGAACATTGTTTTCGAGATGCACGTGCTGATGCAGGTCGGTCTCGAACTTCTTCAATTCGCTATAAAGCGCCTGATAGCTCGTGCACGCGTCGGGCGGCGGCGCGTACCCCGCGCTTTTCTCTCGAATTTGCCGCACCCGCGCGGCGGATGCGTCGTGCTCCTGCATCATCGTGTGCACCGGATTGCGGACGCTTTGAAAAAATGGTTTCTCGACGCTTTCTTTCCCATTGGCCGCGCGTTCGAGCGCCTCGATGTAGGGGAAAAGAATGCGCTCCTCCTTCTGCATGTGCGAGATCATCTCGTTCGCGACTTCCGTAAAAAGCTTCTCGATGTCCGAAAGTTCGGGGTGATTCGCTCCATGGACTCCCTTGACTTTGGTTGCGAGCGGTTGAATTCGCCGGGCCGCCTCGCGCACGTATTGATGGTGCTTGCTCCTGATATGCTCGGTTAGTTCGGCGAGCGGAGACGATATCCAGTTCTTGTCGTTCTCATCAACCGACGCTTGGTTCTCGCGCAGCCGCTTGAGAATTTCCTCTTCCGAAACACCAGCGTGCAAGCACGCGTCGTGCAGGGATTTCTGTCCGCCGCAGCAATAGTCCACGCCCGCTTCTTCCAGCACCCTGGCCGCCGATGGATTCGCGGCTACGATCTCGCCAACTTTCCTTTCGCTCGTTGCGCTCATGGTGCCTCCTTTGTAATGGAAGTTTCGCGCAAGCCGCCGTTTCCATCAGTGACTAAAGTCACGCTGGCCGGCCTGACTTTGATCGCGAATGACGAAGGTTATGCGGAGCTTTGCTCGTGCTGAAGCGAGGCCAAATCCTTGATGGTGATGGAGCGCCCATCGACTTCCACGAAACCTTCGGCCTGCAAGCGGCTCAGATTGCGGGTCACCAGCTCGCGCACTGTGCCCAGCTCCGCCGCGAGTTCTTGATGGCTCATCGGCAGTTCGATCCGGGTTCCGTCCGCCACGGACTTGGAGTTTTCGCGCGCGAGCCTCAGGAGCAACGCGATAAGCCGTTGCCGCACCGTGGTAAACGACAATTCCTCGATGATGTTCACCAGCCGCCGTAGCCGCGAACCCACCACCGCAATCACCTTCAGCGCAAAATCGGGATGCTCGCGGCAAAAGTTTTGAAAATCGCGGCGCGAGATGAAGAGCACTTCGGATTCTTCAACGGCCGAGGCCGAAGCGGGATACGTGCCGCCATCGAACACGGGAAGCTCCGCAAAGGAACTTCCCGGGCCTTCAACCGCTAGCACCTGGGTCCGCC
>JASHPG010000166.1 GCA_030038275.1 Candidatus Acidiferrales bacterium
CTGCCGCGAGCCGTGGTGCTGCCCATCGTGGAAAAACGCATCCGGCACGGCGCGAAATTCAACTTGCCGCTGGCGCAAATCCAGCCCGGCCAGACAACCGTTGCGCAAGGCGCGCCCGAGCACCTGGATTCGGGCGATTGGAAACCGCCGCGCCTGCGCGTGTTCAACCAGCAAGGGCAATTGATTGCAATTGCGGAGCCGGTAGTGCCCAGGACTTATCAGCCAGTCCTGGTGCTCGACTCCGTTCGATAATCCGACTACGGCTGGCGCTAGGGTTGTGGCGCCGTCTGCTGCGGAAAATTCCCGGCGGGAGGGGAGGCCTGGTTCCGCGGTTGCCCGAATCCTGGCGGCCGATTGGCTGGCGCAGTTGGCGGCGGTTCCTGACGCGGAGGAAATTCTCCGGCCGGCGCGAATCCGCCGCGCGTGAATCCGCCGATCTGCCCCTCGGGCGACCCCTGCCCCGCGTAGATGATTTCATCCTTGCGATGCGCGAGCCGCACCATGCGCGGGGTGACCAGAATCAGCAGCTCCGTTTGCTGATTTTGCGCGTTTTGGTTGGATGATAGCCACTGAATGCCCGGCAGGTTGCCCACCCCAGGCACACCGTTTAGCGCATTGGTCGTTTGCGTCTGCAACATGCCCGCAAGAATTGCCGTCCGATCCTGCTTCACGCGAACGGTCTGATCCACCGACTCATTGTTGACCACGGGAATCGAGTTGTAGCTGGTTCCGGCGAGGCTGCTGTTTTCGAAACTGAGCTGCAGCGTAACGTCGCCGTTCGGGTGTATGCGCGGCGTGACTTTGATCTTCAATCCGACGTCGATATATTGCACGCCGGGATAAATGCTACTGGAAAGCGGATTCGTCGCTCCGGTGAAGCTGGAAGAGTTCAGGATCACCGTCGCATCATTGGAATCATGGTTCGCCGTGGCGACGTCGATTTTGCCGTCTCCATTGAAATCCGCGGCGGCGATCGCGACGGGCGCTTGGTCCACGGGCAATTCGAAGTTGGGGCTGAAAAGTCCATTGCCTGCGTTGAGCAGCACGGAAACCGCGTTATCAGTCTGATCGGTGACCGCCAGGTCGCTCAGGCCATCGATATTGAAATCTCCAACCGCGATTGCCGTGGGACCGTTTCCCGCGGGATAGTCGCGTTGCACGCCGGGCGCGAACTGGCCGTTCCCGACGCTGGTGTCGTTGATGTTCGCTTCTCCAAAGAGAATCGAGACTGTGTCGCCGGTATTCGTGTTGGTCGCGGCGCCATTATTGGCGATGGCCAAGTCGGTTACGCCGTCCCCGTTAAAATCGCCGGTGGCGATGAAAATGGGCGAGTTTCCGGTAGCGTAGTCGGCGCGCGTCTGAAATGTGCCATCACCATTGCCGAGAAAAACCGAAACGCTGTCATTGCCTTCGTCCGCCACGACTAGATCGACGTGGCCGCTATTCGTGAAAGTGCCTGTCGCTAACCCCGCGGGCTTGTAACCCGCCGGGAGTTGGACCAGCGTAGGCGAAGAAGACGAGGTGCTAAAGGTTCCGTCGGAATTGATCTGAAAAATCGAGATGGAATTATCGTTTTGATTTGAGACGGCGACGTCCACGTTGCTGCCGCCCAAGGCGCTGTGAAAATTCGCCACCGCTACCGCGACCGGCAGATTTCCCGTGGGCGCGCTGATGGCCGGCTGAAACGTGCCGTCCCCATTGCCGAGCAAAATTGAGACGTTCCCGCCGATGCCGCTGGCGTTCGTGCTAGTCACCACCAAGTCCTCGTGTCCGTCGCCGTTGAAATCGTATACGGCAAGGGCGGTGGGCTCGAAACCGGTTGGCAGTTGCACAGTGGTGGCCGCTTGGAACGTTCCATCGCCGTTGCCTTGCAAGATCGAAATCGTGCCATCCGCCTCGTTCGCCACGGCAAGATCGGTGGTTGTGGTGGAGGAAAGATCGTGGAAATTCGCGCTCACGATGGCGGAGGGAGATTTGCCAACGGTATAGTTCGTGGTCGGGAAGCTGGTTGAGCTGACGGCCGAGGTCGATCCGGTTCCCGTTAACGTGGAAGAAAACGTGGACAGCGCGACGGGAATGCGGTCGCCGACGAAAAAGCTCGCCGGCTGCCCCTCCTGCGCGCGAAGCAAGACGCGCTGCCCGCTCTTGACCAGCGAAAGCATCTCGGAAAAGTTCGCGGTGATGCCGGGCATGGTGGCGAGAAACGTGCTATCGCCGCCGCCAAACGCCACGAGCGGCGGAATCAGGGAACCAAGCCCGACTTGTCCGGACCCCAGCAAAGACGCGATTTGCGAAGAGGAGAGACCCGATAGCGACGACGGCAATCCAAAGAGCTGGTCAATTACGCTCACCAGCGACGATCCACCCGCTTCGACCTCTTGAATCTCCTGCGGGTTCAACGAAAACACTTGGGACGACTGCGGCGGGACGATTCCCAGGTTGCGCGCGTAGTTGCGATCAACTTCGAGAATTTCAAACTCCAGGACCATTTCGCCGGCCGGTTGTTCGAGACCGTGGATCAATTCGGATGCGACCGCGATCGCTTGCGGATCGGCGCGCAACGTAATCGTGCGGCTGGCGGTATCCAGGTTTGAGCGGGTGACGCCGGTGATTTCGCGCACGGCCCGGAACATTTCCGTCACGTCGTCGGGTGTTTCCGATGACGGCAGCACGACCGTCCTCACCAGCGAGGGCTCGTAGTCGCGGCGCTTCTGCGGCGTGTTGTCGGTAACGAAAAACAGATGCGGCGCGAGCGGGCGCCAGAACGTGCCGGTCGCGTCGCCGAGCAGTCGCGCGGCGGTGGGAAAATCGACACCTGTGACGCGGAAGCGGATTTGGCGCGATCGCATGTCCTCGTCAAAAGCGACATCAACACCGAATTTGCGTGCGACCTCTTCGTAAGCTCCTTTTGTGTCGCCACGATAATCGAAATCGCGCTTGCCCGGCTGAAATTCGAGCCGAGGCTCACCGGCCAGGCTGCGGGCTTCCTTCTGTGGAATCGACGCGGGCTTTGCCGCGGTCAACTCGGCCAGACGAGCGCGCACGGTGCCGTTGAGCGGGTCGATGTAGCTGGCCTCGCGCAGTTCCTTCAACGCCAAGTCGATGCGGCC
Organism: Candidatus Acidiferrales bacterium; assembly: GCA_030038275.1. Taxonomy (GTDB): domain Bacteria; phylum Acidobacteriota; class Terriglobia; order Acidiferrales; family UBA7541; genus Palsa-295. Next base: position 3,111 of record JASHPG010000166.1, read on the forward strand.
GTCCACTGCGTCGCGCTCGGCGGTATTCACTTTGATCTGCACCAGCCGGCTTTTGGCCATCTCGCGCATCAAGAAATATTCGCGGTCGTTGGGCGCGAAGCTGACGGCTCTAGCGTAGTCGTCGTAGGCCGTCTGCCAATCCTGCACCTGCTCGGCTTGCAGCGCGCGGCGGTAGGCGTCTTTTGCCTTCTTGGGATCTGGTTTAGTGGCAGGCGCAAGACTTACTTCGGGGCTGGACGTTACCGAATTCTGCTCCGCGCGCGTTGGAGATTGTGCCCACACAGGGACTGATAAGGCAGGAGCCAGCAGAGCGAGTGCGAAGCATGCGCACACGAATTGCGCAAAGATCGAGCACCGGCGCGCAAATCCCTTTTGAGGCATAGAGACTGTGATGCGTATTGTACAGGCTTTGCCGTTCGCTCTAGAAGGCGGCGATCGCATTGCGTGCGAATCTCGCAGCCCCGCGGCAAACTTGCTGGTATACTCCTGCGCATGTCCGTCAACAAAGCGATTTTGGTTGGGCGTCTCGGACGCGATCCCGAGACCCGGTATACGTCCGGCGGCCAGGCCGTGGCGAATTTCACGCTGGCTACCGACGAAACCTACAAGGATCGCTCGGGCGAGCGCCAGAAGCGCACGGAGTGGCACCGCGTGGTCCTATGGGGCAAGCTCGCGGAGATCGCGCAGCAATACCTGAAAAAGGGCATGCTCGTTTACGTGGAGGGCCGCATCCAAACGCGCCAGTGGGAAGACAAACGCGACGGGCAGAAGCGTCAGACGACGGAGATCGTGGGTACCACTATGCGCATGCTCACATCGCGCGGCGAAAGCGGAGGAATTGGCCCTGGCGCGGGACGCGGCGCCGATTCCGACACGGAGGCCATGCTGCCATCCGAAGAGCCGACTGCCGGGCCGGAAATTTCCGACGAAGATATTCCCTTCTGATCACCTAGCGGGAATTCGAGACGCGCGCAGTACGAGGCTAGTGCGTTGCGCCGTTGCCATTGGTATTAGGATTCTCGATGCCCTGCACGAGATCCTCATCCGCCGCCGGTAGCATGGGCAGGACCTCCGAGGCGACCGAGCGATTCTGGATCAGGACGTCTTTTTTCATGCGGCCATCGCGGAACTCGATGGCGCGCTTGGCGTACTGCGCGATATCCGTCTCGTGCGTCACGATCACAACCGTCAATCCATGCTCTGTGTTGAGCCGCTGAAAGATGTCCATGATCTCGACGCTCGTGCGGCTGTCGAGGTTCCCGGTGGGCTCGTCTGCCAGAAGCAGTGAAGGATTGTTCACGAGGGCGCGGGCTATGGCCACGCGCTGCTGCTGTCCTCCAGAAAGCTGCGATGGGAAATGGCCGGTGCGCTCCGAAAGGCCCACGCGCGCCAGGGCTTCGCGGCCGAGACGGTCGCGCTCCGCCGGAGGAACGCCCGCGTAAATCGTCGGCAGCTCAACGTTCTCCAAGGCCGAGGTGCGCGAAAGAAGATTGAACTGCTGAAACACGAAACCAATTTTCCGGCTGCGAATCCTAGCCAGTTCACTGCGTGATAGCGCCGATACATCCTTGCCGTCGAGGAAATAGTGCCCTTTAGTCGGTTTGTCCAAGCAGCCGATGATGTTCATCAGAGTCGATTTGCCGGAGCCCGATGCGCCCATGATGGCCACGAACTCGCCGCGATACACCTCCATGGAGATGCCGCGCAAGGCGTGGACCTGCACCTCGCCCAAATCGTAGGTTTTATGGATGCCGTCCAACCGAATCGTCGGTACGTTTTCCGCCGCGGAAGAAACCCGGTCTGTGGACACTTGCGATGCAGTTGAATTCTGATTCATAGATGTTGAAAGAACCTGCTCTCTTTGGCCGGCTGGTTGCCCGCGCTGAACTCCTGAGTACGACTATCCGAAGCCCACTATGCGTCAGTGGCCAGCATGGGCAGCCGCAGCTGCTGCCGCAGCGGCTTGCGCTTTGCGCTGCTCATCCACTCGCTGCATGAACGCCTCGAACCTCGGAACCTGCGAGGGCGTCAAGATGGCGCGGATGCGAGACCGGCATTGAAGCCGTAGGTCATCTCTTTTGCCGTCCAGCGGCGCGTACAAAGCCTTCACCTGCGAACCCGTATCGTCGATAATTGCGACGACCTGCTTGCGCTGATCGGGCGTCAGCTTGATGGCCTGGGAAAAATTGTCGATCAACTGATCGCGCGTGGCATGGGGCGGAGGGACCTTGATGGCCGTCGTCTCGCCCGAGACGTGCTGATTCCACAGGCGGTCACCGACGCCGCCGAACACTACCCCCAGCACGAATACCGCAACGAACAGAATCGCCGCTTCGCGGCGCGCTTTAGTTGTTTCCATTGTTCGATTCCGCCACCATCATCAGGACGTCATCTCGATTTGCCGGCGGCTGTGCTGGACCGGCAGCGAGCAAGAAGTCCGTCGTTTGTATAGGACGTATAGCAATCTGGCTCGGTTGCGCGCGGCGCGCATGACCGGCGTCGTAGGCAACCAGCACCGCGAGCGCCAGCGCGGCCGTCGCGGCGAACCGCCAACCCAGCGTCACCAACGATTGCCAAAAGCCGGCGCGGTCCGCCGTCATTGCCGATTCCGCGGCGCGAATTCGGGCCATCACCATGCGCGGAAAACCAATATCCGGAACGGCCCCTTCCGGCGCGGCGGCGCGGAAGAGGCGCAAGCTCGCCCGCGCGTCTTCGAGCGCCTCGCGGCACGCGCCGCAAGTGGACAAGTGTTCCTCGGCGCGCTTTGCGTCCGTGGAGTTGAGGTTCGCGTGCAAATAGTCCTCTAGCAGCGCCTCGTACTGCGAACATGCCGTATTCGGCAGTGCCATATCAGCGGACATGGTGCTCACTCCTTCCCCCGCGTGGCGGAAGCAGACCCTGCTTTGTGGGTGCCCTCCAGACGCCGGTGGTAGCTATCCATGATTTTGCCGCGCGCCCGGAAAAGCCTGACTTTCACCGTATTCACGTTCAGTTTCAAGATTTCAGCCAACTCCTGCACCGAAAATCCGGACATCTCTTTCAGAACCAACAACTGGCGGTCCTGCTCCGGCAAAGTCTCAAGCATCCGCTGCAGCATTTCCCGCGCTTGGGCTCGTTCATCCGGCCCCTCCGGAGGATTCGTCAGAGAAACGATCCCATCCAGCCGGGAAACCTGCTCCTCGGAAAGATCCGATTCGTAAACCAGCGGCCGTACTTTTTTCTTCCTCAAATAGTCCCAGCACTCGTTGACCGCGATCTTGTAAAGCCAGGTCGAAAACGCGGCGCGCTGATCGAACCGTTTGATGCCAAGGTACGCCTTCAGAAAAACCTGCTGCGCCACATCTTCCACGTCTTCCGGCCGCCGCAAAATTCCACCAACGAGCGCGAACACGCGCTGCTGGTGGCGCCGGACCAACTCCTCAAACGCGCGCTGTGCGCCGCCCTGGCACTCGCGAACGAGTGCCCGATCGTCCTGCTGCTGCCCCGCGCGATCAAGCGGCAGGGTCATCGCCGGAGCGCTAGATACCATGTCTTTAATGACGTTTGCCATGGCTATTCGGTTACGCCCGGCCCGCTCTGACGAGCTTGTAATTTATCCTTGCAGGCATTACTAGCGCCATGTAACATTACCGCCATGATAATCGGAGAAAGGATTCGCCTACTGCGCGAATCTAAAAAACTTTCACAGGGCGACATCGAAAAGCGCACCGGCCTGCTCCGCTGTTACATTTCGCGCGTCGAGAACGGCCACACCGTTCCGGCGATCGAGACACTCGAGAAGCTGGCCCGCGCCATGGAAGTGCCGCTCTACCAACTATTCTACGACGGCGAAGAGCCTCCCGAGCTGCCCAATCTTCCCAAGCGGAAAAGCGCGGACGACATCGCCTGGGGCAGCACCGGCAAGGAAGCCCGCTTCTTGGGGCGTTTTCGCCGTTTGCTGGGACGGATCGAGGAAGCAGATCGGCGGCTGTTGTTGTACATGGCCCAGAAAATGGCCAACCGCTAATCGCCTCATCGCCTGGCCTTGAATAGGCAACTTTAACATTCAACCGGCGCCGAAGGTAATGGTGTCCCGAGGCGCCGCTTTTCCGTCTCCGCAGTCCCGTGTCGCCGGATACTCCCCTAAGCTTACTCCCATTCAATGGTGCTGGGCGGTTTCGAGCTGATGTCGTAAACCACGCGGTTTACGCCCGGGACTTCGTTCACGATCCGCGTCGAGATGCGTTCCAGCACTTCCATGGGTAGCCGGTACCAGTCCGCAGTCATCGCGTCGATCGATTCAACCACCCTCACGGCAATCGTATCACCGTAGGTCCGGCCATCGCCCATCACTCCCACGCTGCGAACCGGCAGCAGCACCGCGAATGCTTGCCATACCTTTTCGTATATTCCAGCGCGCCGAATTTCTTCCACCACCACGGCGTCAGCAATACGCAACGTCTCGAGCCTGTCACGGCTTGCTTCGCCGAGAAGGCGCACGGCGAGCCCCGGCCCAGGGAACGGGTGCTTCACGAGGATCTCGTCCGGCAGGCCGAGTTCCCTGCCGATGGCGCGGACTTCGTCCTTAAAAAGGTCGCGTAGCGGTTCGATCAGGCTGAAAGGCATGTCCGCCGGCAGACCGCCGACGTTGTGGTG
>JASHPG010000167.1 GCA_030038275.1 Candidatus Acidiferrales bacterium
ACGCTGGCCGCCGCCGAACGGCCCGACGTGGCCGAAAAAAGAGCGTACTGGCATGAACGGCTGGCCTCGCATCCCGTCGAGCACTTGGTTTTTATCGATGAAAGCGGGGCCAACACGAAGATGACGCGGTTGCGCGGCCGGGCGTGGGAGGGCGAAGGTTGGTGGACCGGGTCCCCTGCGGGAACTATCAGACCAGCACGTTGATCTCCGGCATTCGCTGGGACGGTCCTTGCGCTCCCTGGCTGTTCGACGGACCCATGAACGGCGAAATGTTTCTGGCTTGGGTGCGGCAAGGCTTGGCGCCGGTCTTGCGGGCCGGTGAGCTGGTGATCCTGGACAACCTTGCCACCCACAAAGTCCGGGGCGTGCGCGAAGCCCTCGAGGCCCGTGGCGCCGGGCTATTGTACATGCCGCCCTATTCTCCGGATTTCAATCCCATCGAACCCATGTGGAGCAAGATCAAACAGGTGCTTCGCAGCCACGCTCCTCGCGCCGAGGAGCAACTGCTCCTGGCCGCCCAAGCCGCCTTCGCATCGATTTCGCCGGCCGACTGCCGGGGCTTCTTTTTTAGCGCCCAATACGCTACATCATTTATAGAAATGCTCTAGTTCGCACGGATCATCGCATCAAGTTCAGATAGCCAACCTGAGATTTGAACAGCGGTCGGTTCGCCATTAAAGAAAGATAGGGCCACGCACCGTTTTCAGATTTGCCCGGTTGCAGAGGCTGGCGTGGATTCGAGCGCCGCCTCGTTTTCAGTACCGGCCTGATTGGGTGCCTTGCCCGCGAGCAGGTTGCGAATATCCTCACCACTGAGCGTCTCGAATTGAAGCAAACCGTGCGCTAGAGCTTCCCATTGATCGCGATGAGTGGCGAGAATGCAACCTGCTTGCGTGCGGGCCGCGTCGATCAGCGTGCGCACTTCGGCTGCGATCGTTTGAGCGGTTTCCTCCGGCACATTGTGTTGGCGAGCAATCGAATGACCGAGAAAAACTTCCTCCTCGTCCTCTCCATAAGCCACCGCTCCAAGACGGTCGGACAGGCCCCAGCGTGTGACCATCGTGCGAGCGAGCTTGGTTGCCTGCTCGATATCATCAGCGGTCCCTGAAGTCACCTTGTCGCGACCGAAGAACATTTCTTCGGCGCATCTTCCAGCCATGAGGATCGCCAAACGCGACGACATCTGTTCGAGTGTCATAAAAAGCCGATCATTTTCCGGCAACTGGCTGACCATGCCATTCGCGCGCCCGCGAGTGACAATCGTCGCTTTGTGCACAGGATCGGCTGAGGGTACATGGAGGGCAACGACGGCGCGGCCACCTTCGCGGTAGGCGGTCAATCGCCGTTCATCTTCGCTCATCACATGCGTCCGCTCCACGCCCATCGTGATGGTGTCCTTTGCGTCCTCGAACTCCCGCATCCCCACTTCACCCTTGGTTCTCCGCGCGGCCAGCAGCGCTGCTTCATTCACTAGGTTCATCAGGTCGGCGCCCGAAAGACCGGGTGTGCCGCGCGCTATAACTTTAAGGTCCACTTCAGCTGATAGCGGTACTTTACGCACGTGGACCCCGAGGATCTGCTCGCGACCCAGTACGTCGGGATTGGCAAGTACGATCTCGCGATCGAAGCGGCCGGGGCGGCGCAGCGCCGGATCCAGTACGTCTGGACGATTGGTCGCGGCGATCAGGATGATGCCATCATTGGATTCGAAGCCGTCCATCTCGACCAACAGCTGGTTCAGCGTCTGTTCGCGCTCATCATTGCCGCCGCCAAGGCCCGCGCCCCGCCGACGGCCGACTGCATCAATCTCGTCCACAAATACGATGCAGGGCGCCGTCTTCTTTGCCTGCTCGAACAAGTCGCGTACGCGCGACGCTCCTACGCCGACAAACATCTCAACGAAGTTCGAACCCGAGATGGTATAGAAGGGCACGTTTGCTTCGCCCGCGACAGCCCGCGCCAGCAGCGTCTTGCCGGTGCCGGGCGGGCCAACCATTAGTACGCCACGCGGAATGCGGCCGCCGACCCGCTGAAATTTGCGGGAGTCGCACAGAAAATCAACGATCTCCTGCAGGCTCTCCATCGCCTCATCGACTCCCGCCACATCCTTGAAGGTGACACGACCGGGAGATTGTGCCACGAGCTTCGCCTTGGATTTGCCGAGACCCATGCGGCGGCCGCCCATGCCTGGCATCCCGCGAATAAAGAGGAGCGCGACGCCCACGAGCAAGATCATAGGCAGCAAATCGATCAGCGCGCCGACCCAGATTGATTCGCCCTGGGGAGCGGCTCTGGCGGTCATCGCAACACCCTTGGCTCTGAGCGTTTTCACGAGGTCGGGATCGTCTGGCGCGTAGGTCCGAAATAAACCATGGTTAGCAAAAATGCCGCCGATGCTGTGGCCGGCCATGGTGACGCTCGCGATCTGGCCCTGTGCGACATCATCCAAAAACTCGGAATACGATAGATCCGTCACGTGCGGACCGGCGTGCTTGGCTTGGTAGAGATTCACCAGTGCCAAGAGCAGCAGCGCCGCGACCACGCAAATGCCGAAGATTAGGAAGCGTCTGTCACTCGAATTCATCGAACTAGCTTCTCACTTAGATACTTGTCGCCGAACCAGACTCATTGCTTGCGATTATTGGTCCCATTGAGCGTAACACCCACCGTCGACCGTTGGTGCGCAGGTCCGTTTGTGAGAGCGGCACCACGTCGATGCGCCAGAATGACGGCAGCTGCGCCTGGATCACATGAACGATCGCCGCGCGAATCACACTGGCGTGTGTGACCGCGACAGTATGCCCCGGTTCGCGGCCACGTTCCGCGATCCAAGCAGCCACACGGGCGAGCACTTGCGGAATCGACTCGCCGCCGTGAGGCGCCGAGCTGGGGTCTTTTATCCACGACACCAACTTTTTCGGCTCTCTGAAAAGCAACTGCTGGAACCGCAAGCCGGTCCAACGACCGAAGTCGCACTCGCGCAACCGCTCATCCACTAGTGCCGTCAATCCCATCGCCGCGGCGGTTTCGCGTGCCCGCAACGCGGGGCTGCTCCAGCAATGATCCACCCGCCCAAGGCTACCCACCAACCGGGCCGCCTTGGCCTTGCCAACCTCGTCAAGCGAGTCGTCGCCGCCAAAGGTAGCTCTACGCAGTGCCTGGGTAGTGGCATGGCAAACGAGAGTGATGCGGCTGTCAGCGGCCACGTGTTCTGCTCTGGTAAGCTTAGCAAGCGTATAATTACGCGGGTTTTCGTGCAAGGCTAAGCAGGAAGACGCTGGTCGCCGTCAGCACGATTAGGGGGCCGCTCGGCCGATGCAACCACGCCGCCGCCCACGTGCCGATTATGGTGGCCAGTACAGCTATGCCAGCCGACATACAGAGCATGCCTGTTAGGTTGCGCGCCAGTCCCTTGGCTGTGGCCGCAGGCACGATAATCAAGGCCCCCATCAACAGGACGCCTAGGTAACGCAACCCCAGCGCAATTGTCAGCGCGAACGCTTCGAGGTACCACAGGTTCAGCCGACCAACGTTGATACCGGCGGTGCGAGCAACCTCCGGAGAGACGAGCATCACGATCAGGCTGTTGCGTCGCGCAACGATGAAGACGATCACGGCTATTGCGCCGACGAGGCCGAAGATTAACTCGGATGTTCTCAAGATGCTGCGAGTACCGAACAAGGCATCGATCAACTCCTCGCCCGAGGTCGTCATGCTTCCGAGAGCCAGCGCCGCGGAAAAGACGATACCGATCATTGTTTCCGTCGCAGCCCGGGTCCGTTTCTCCAGCGCCCATACCAGGAGAGCGCCAAAGAACAGCAACGCTGCGGCACCGAACATCGGACCGATCCGCAGCGCCAGGGCGATGCCGATGCCCGGCAGAGCGACATGCGACAACGGGTCTGCCGCAAGCGACATTCGTCGCATTACGGCAAAGCAGCCGATCAGCCCGGAGGCCACAGCCATAGCTACCGCGAGCGCCAGCGTTTCAGCGGTCATCGGCGTGATCGTGGACATGGTAATGCACATCAGTGCTGTACATGTCACGCAGGAGATCTGGCGTGAGAACCGTGCGTGGAGGACCAAAGCACGCGATGCCACGACTTAAGCAGAGCACGTTCGTGGCGTAGCGACTTACCACCGTGAGCTCGTGCGAGATGAACAGCACGGTTAACGCGTGATCGTGCTGAAGAATGCTGAGAAGCTTGTTGATGTGCTCTTGTCCTGGTTCGTCCACTCCCGTCGTCGGCTCGTCGAGCAGCAGCGCGTTCGGATCGCCAACCAGCGCGAAAGCGAGCAGCAGGCGCTGGAACTGGCCACCCGAGAGCACGCTGATCGGTTGGTCCGCCACGTCGGGTGTAATGCCAACAAGTGTCAATACGCGCGAAACGTCGGCCCGCGTGCCTCGCGCGAGCGCGATCCGTGCGGTCAGGAAATCGAGTCCCGTAATCGGGATGTCACGATCGAGGTCCAGCTTCTGAGGTACATAGCCGATACGTGTGCCTGCGGCCCACCGCACCGTGCCGTCAAAGGGTGTCGCGCCAACCAGCGACCGGAACAGCATCGTCTTGCCTGCGCCGTTCGGTCCCAGAATGGCAAGCGAGGTGCCGCGTTGGACGCTGAAGCTCAGGTCGCGCAACACATAGCGTCGACCAAAGTGCACGGAGAGGTGGCGCACATCCAACATGGTGTCCATGACTTCGTCGACGGAGTATACCCGAAGGCGACCGTACAATCGCGGTTGGCGAAATCTTGCGGCGGCGCTGCCGGTAGATGAACGGAAGCCCAACGGAACTACGGAATTGTTCAGGATTTCGGCAGCTGCTATTATGCAGATTATGCTTCTGGCAAACCTCCTAGGTATCGAGCATAGCCACGTCTGTGGCGGGAGAAGGCAGCGAACTGGGGCAGCGCGTCATTGGGGCGCAGCTCGATGAGTTTCGCTTCGAGTTGCTGAATGGGCCTTGTTGAGTTTTAGTTCCCGCTTTATGGCTGGTGTGCCACGAGGTGATTCTCGGCAATGACTTCAATCAAAGTCACGCAACCGGACGGGCGGACGGTCGATATCTTACAGAGACGCGGGCATCTCTCGTATTGCTACGGCGCGTGTTGCTGTGGCCGTATCGACCGTGGATACGCAGCAGTACCGGTGGACGCTTATAAGGAAGAGTGGATCAAGCGCAAACTCCGAAAGGTGGTACATCTCACGAAGGGGGGCTGCCTCGGACCATGTGCTCTGGCCAACGTGGCGAGTCTGGAATTCGATGGCCAATCGGTATTCTTTCAGTCGATATCACAGCCATCGCAGATCCGGATGATTTTTGATTACATCGAAGCGATGGTCCGTGCGGACCGGTTCTTAGCGCCGCCGCCGGAGCTCACTGCCTTCACCTTCGATTATTACGACTGGAACTCCCGCGCTCGACAAACCGGGAATGTCCCCCCGAGCGCGGCGCTTGGGAGCGAACGTGAAGTTGACGCCGATGCTGGTTTCGACCGAACGTAAGAGATTGCCGCCGCTTTCGAGGCCACCGTTCCGTGGATTTTTTGGTAGTGCGCCACTACCGATCACCGAATCTGGCCGTCGCGCTCTTTCGGTCAATATTTCGAGGGCAAGTTGGTTTTCCAGCCGTTCGGCAGAACGGACTGGAATGTTCGAATATGTACGTTGCAACCGCATGTTTCTAGATTTGCAGGCTAATCCTCCGATTGTCACGGGTGTATGGCGATTGTTATTGGCTTGGAGAACCGGAAGAGTCTCCTAATCCCAGGTGAGTGAACCGCCATTCTGGTATTCGATCACGCGGGTCTCGAAGAAGTTCTTCTCCTTCTTTAGGTCCATCGCTTCGGACATCCACGGGAACGGATTCTCCGTGACCGGGAACACGGCTTCCAATCCGATCTGTGAGCATCGGCGGTTGGCTATGAAATGCATGTATTGCTCGCAGAGATTTGCATTTAGGCCAAGAAAACCGTTCGGCATGGTATCCCGGCCGTACGCCGCTTCGAGTTCGGCTGCGGAGCGAAGCATTTCCCTCACCTCTTGCTGGAACGGGTTCGCCCACAGATTGGGATTTTCCGCTTTAATCTGATTGATAACGTCGATGCCGAAATTCAGGTGAATCGATTCGTCGCGCAGAATGTACTGATACTGCTCTGCGATACCAACCATTTTATTTCGACGTCCTAGCGACAGAATCTGCGCAAAGCCCGTGTAAAACCACATGCCCTCGAAGACCACGTAGAAAGCAACGAGATCGCGCAGAAACGCTTGATCTGCGTCCAGCGAACCGGTCCGGAACGAAGGATCGCTCAGGTGCTGCGTGTAACGAAGCGCCCAAGCAGCCTTCTCTGTGATGGAAGGCACTTCGCGATACATGTTGAACAATTCGCCTTCGTCCAAGCCGAGGCTTTCCACAATGTACTGGAACGTGTGTGTATGGACGGCTTCTTCAAAAGCCTGCCGGAGGAGATATTGTCGACATTCGGGGTTCGTAAGATGCCGATAAATTGCCAGCACGATATTGTTTGCGACAAGGGACTCGGAAGCGGCGAAAAAGCCAAGGTTACGTTTAATTGCTCTACGTTCATCAGGCGTGAGGCAGCTCGCGCTTTTCCAGAGAGCGACATCGGCTTGCATTGAAATTTCCGTCGGCATCCAGTGATTGTTGCAACCGGATAGATACTTCTCCCATGCCCATCGATATTTCAGCGGCAACAGCTGATTCACATCGGCGCGGCAGTTAATCATTGCCTTTTCGTCCACGCAAACTCGAGCTGCACCACGTGTGATTTCACCCAAACCATTGGCGTCGACGTGCGCTCCGGCAATACTCGATGGCCTGATGGGCAACTGCTCTTTTGCCGGCGCTCTCCCAACGGGGCTGTTCCAAATACTCATCTCAATTCCTCCGAATTCGAAAAAAAATCCTACTGGCACGATTCACAAGAGGCATCATTGATCGCGCACATTTTCGGGATGGCAGCATCGACGGGTACTGCATTCAGCTTGCCGTCAGTTCCTTTTAACGTAGACTTCTCCACGTGCGTCGCGCTTTGAGACCGCAAATAGTAAGTCGTTTTCAAACCCGACTGCCAGGCTTCTCGATACAACGCATCGAGCTTCTTGCCACTCGCTTCGGCGATATACAGGTTCAGCGACTGGGCCTGGTCGATCCATTTCTGCCGTCGCGCAGCCGCCTGGATCAGCCATGTCGGGTCGATTTCGAATGAAGTTGCGTACAATTGCTTCAAATCATCGGGCACACGATCGATCATGCCCAGCGAACCATCGAAGTATTTCAGATCGCTGACCATGACCTGATCCCACAAGCCGCGTTGTTTCAGATCGCGTACCAGAAACGGGTTTACGACTGTAAAGTCGCCGGACATATTTGACTTCACGAAAAGATTTTGATAGGTCGGCTCGATCGACTGTGTCACACCGCAAATATTCGAGATTGTCGCCGTGGGCGCGATCGCCATCGTGTTGGAATTCCGCATTCCGATCATTCTCACCCGCTCCCGCAAACCGCTCCAATCGATTCTTGCGGATCTATCCAGCTTCAACTTGTGCTTGCGATTGTTTTGCAGCAGGTCGAGAGAATCTATTGGCAGTATGCCTCGACTCCAAAGGGAACCCTCAAAGCTGGGATAACGGCCGCGCTCGGCGGCGAGATCAACTGATGCGGAAATCGCGTGATAGCTGACGAGTTCCATACTCTCGTCTGCGAAGCGAACAGCGGCATCGGATGCGAACGGAATCTCCAGCGTGTATAGGGCGTCCTGACACCCCATAATGCCGAGTCCTACTGGGCGGTGCCGCAGATTCGAATTGCGGGCCTCTGGAACAGTGTACATATTGATGTCGATCACGTTGTCGAGCATCCGGATCGCCGTCTTGACGGTCTTCTCCAAATGCGTTTCGTCGATGCCGTCTTTTGTGACGTGATTTGCCAGGTTCACGGACCCGAGATTACAGACGGCAATTTCACGCGGATTAGTGTTAAGCGTGATCTCCGTGCATAGATTCGACGAATGAACCACGCCGACGTGCTGTTGAGGTGACCGCAGGTTGCATGGGTCTTTGAACGTTACCCAGGGATGACCCGTCTCAAACAGCATCACGAGAATTTTCCGCCAAAGGTCTTGCGCCCTCACAGTACGCGAAACTTTGATTTCGCCACGCTGCGCCTTAGCCTCGTACAACGCATATCGCTCCGCGAAAGCTATCCCATATAGATCGTGAAGGTCCGGCACCTCGTCGGGAGAAAAGAGCGTCCAGTCGGCATTCGCTTCGACGCGCTCCAGGAAGAGATCAGGCACCCAATTCGCTGTGTTCATGTCGTGGGTCCGGCGCCGGTCGTCTCCCGTATTCTTGCGAAGGTCGAGAAACTCTTCTACATCAATATGCCAGCTTTCCAGATAGCCGCAGACCGCGCCTTTTCGCTTGCCTCCCTGGTTCACTGCGATAGCCGTGTCGTTGGCGACTTTAAGGAAAGGCACCACTCCTTGCGACTGGCCATTCGTCCCGCGGATGTGTGCGCCCAGGCCGCGGACGCCACTCCAATCATTGCCGAGCCCCCCGGCATATTTCGAAAGGAGCGCATTGTCTTTGATCGCTTTGAAGATACCGTCCAGATCGTCGGAGATCGTTGTGAGAAAGCAAGACGAAAGCTGCGGGCGTGGAGTACCTGAGTTGAAAAGCGTGGGCGTTGAGCACATGAAATCGAAGGACGAAAGCAAATCGTAAAATTCGACAGCGCGCGCATCACGGTCAATCTCGCGCAGCGCCAGTCCCATCGCCACACGCATGAAAAATGCCTGCGGGAGCTCGAAGCGGATGCCTTCCTTATGGAGCAAGTAACGGTCGTAAAGCGTCTGTAACCCGAGAAGCTGGAAATTGCGATCGCGTTCGGGTTTCAGCGCAGCCGACAGCCGGGCTATGTCGAATTTGCCTAACTCCGGGTCAAGCAGCTGAAGATCAATTCCGCGGCGAATAAACGTCGGAAAGTATTCCGCATAGAGAAAGTCAGTTTGGTTCTGCGAATAAACAGACGTGCCGGGAAAGACAAAGCGCAAAGCTTCCTCGCGCAACCGATTCAGCAACAAACGGGCGCTGACGAAACTGTAGTTCGGCTCTTGTTCTACTAGAGATCGCGCTGCCATCGTCTCAGCCTGCGAGATCTCGTTAGCCAGGATGCCGTCATAAAGATTTCTTCGCACCTCTGCCAATACTGCGCCAGCCGAGACGCCGTCGAGCCCCTCGCAGGCGGCTTTGACTTCATGCTCAATCCGAGATTCGTCGAGCTGTTCCATCCGGTCATCTTCGAAGCGCACGCGGAATTGCGGAGTGACGGACGACGTATCCCGACTTTCGCGAGCGCGTCGCGCCTGGGCACGTTCTTCGCGATAAAGCACGTACGCGCGGGCGACTTTGTGTTCACCACTGCGCATTAGCGCCAGCTCAACTTGGTCTTGAATGTCTTCGATATGAATCGCTCGTGCTGAGTCTGCTCTGCGAGAAAGCGCCTCAACAATGTGCTGCGTCAACACCTCGACGGTTTCGTGTATTCGGCGTGATGCCTCTGCCCCGGTGCCCTCGACAGCGACAAACGCTTTCGTGATCGCTGCTGAGATTTTGCTCGAATCGAATGCCGAAAAAGCACCATTTCGCCGAATGACTTGAATATTTCTGGCACCGTTGCCAGGCGATGGAGCAAGCGACGATGGTGGCAAGGACAGACGCTGGCCCAGGTCGTGCGCTGCGGGTGCGGCCATAAAGAACTCCTTGGCCTCGGACGGCGACGCGAATAAAACAGCGCTCATCCACTAACAGCCGAATGAACGCGCCTGTACTCGCCTCTCCCTCGGAGGCTCGCTTGATCTCATGCCGGGTTTGGCATGGTCGCTGGCAGGTCTTCGGACTTGCAGGCGCGGCCGTCTAATTTAACGGCATCTCTACCGGCCCATCTTCCCGGTTCTGGAGAGAACCAGTGGTCTCTGAGCTTTCGATCCTGCTTACCGCTGCGGGGCAGTCCCGGACTCGCACCGGGTTCCCTTTAGGCATTCCAGAAAGAAATGTCACCAGCAAACGGCCCCCAAGATAATGTAGCGTTGATCTCCTGTCAACCTAAATGTTGTGTTTTATCAAGAAAAGTTACGGGGGACTAATTCGGAGCGGCATCAAAGGTGCCAGGAAGTCGTAAAGGCAAACAGTCGTGCTCAGTCTCAAGACCAGCGAGTTCGAGATTCTCACCCGCAGTCCCACGCCGTGTCGCACGAGAGGGAAATGTTGCCGTGGCGATCAGCTGCCGAATATTTCGAAACTCGGAATCGAGACCGCAGCGGCCACGACGCAGAGCCAAAGAAGCAATTCGAGGAGACCCATACATCTTGCAACGCCTGGCACCTCTGCCTTGGCGCCCCACATTTTCGCTTTCTGCTGATTAATGATGTGCACGATCAGAGCGCAGGGAACCAGGATTCCGAGCTTGACCAGAAACGCGGGATTGATCACGTATTTCGTCGCCGAACCTGCGAACAAGCTGAACCCGCCGCAAACTGCAATCGCGAATCCGGCCCAATTCCAAGCAAAAAGGCTCCTCGAAAGATCGGCGGCGGTCTGTCGTTTCCTGCCGAGGCCGAGCAAGCGGAAATCCAGCGCCAGATCGGTGCCGATCCAGAGCGAAAGGCCGGTGAAATGCGTGAGCTGAACGAACGGATAGACCCAATCAGAACTGCTGATGTATTGCGCGTACGCGGTGCCCTGTAACCACTTGGCAAACGCCATCAAGGCGGCGCTCATGCACGCGAGCCTCTCGCCTGGCTGTGCCGTCGCAGAATCGAATCACCCGGCCCCGTGTCGAACGGCGCAATCAAGCCGGTCGGCAGGAATATCAGGTGCCTTGGACAAACCTCGAAAAATGAGGGTACCGCGATCAAGCTATTTCGAGCGATGATCCAGAAATCGTGCCGAAGCGCCGCGCAGAATCGCCGCATTCCTGCCTTCCCTGGGCGGCATACTACATCGTCGAACTCTAAAGTCAACGCCATACTGAAAGATGCCCCGCGGAATTTATGGCTAATTACGGCCCCATTCCGCAATCCTCAATCGTTAATCGTTGACAGACCAGAATCCGATCCCCAGTCCACCAAGTATCACGCCTATCCATAGACCAATCGACACCAAAGCAATCAATCGACGCCACAAAACGGTAGGCCCCCGCGATTGTCTCGCCGCGCCGCGGACCACGGTGAAATGAAACAAGAGCGCAGCGGCAAGAAACATCATCTTCATCCGAAAAGATGGATTGTGGATGTAATCGTGCGGCGAAGCCGTGAAGAGGTACGGGCCGGTGACGAACTGTACCGCAATGCCCAGATGAATCCACGGCGCCAGGCTCCTCTGCAGTTGCGGGATAGACTGTCGCGTCAGTGCCAGGTCGGAAAGCCGTAGATCGAGCAAGGCCACGGTTCCCACGAGGAGCGTAAATCCGCAGATGTGAATCGACTCCACAATGGGGAAGACCCACACCCAGCGGTTGATCGGATTAAGGGAAAGAGAGTCTTTCGTGGCTTGGGCGACCTCTGCAATCACTTTTTGATTCTCGCTTCAGAATCCGGCGCACTGCGCAGCATGGCCGCTGAATCTTACACAATCGGCTGCATGATGACCACTGTATGACGCTTTAACAACGGATTTAAAACCATCGATGAGGTCCATGCTGGTTTCCTTTGGCGAGGAGTTTTAGATACGTGGCGCCGCATTGAGCTTAGGAACTGGCGATTTGTGGGATAGAATGCGACGCACAGTATGCGTCTGCCGCTTGCGATGTTATTTACTCTCGCCTTTTTCCCGCTTACGTTAACCGCGGCATCGAGCAATGGCCGATCTTCAGCGGTCTCCGAAGGTTTTTCGCCGCATGATTTGTCTGGCGTTTGGACCGGGGCTCAGGAGGCCGACACGTTCAGCATTGGCGACCTGCTGTTGACGTCACGAGCTGCAGAAAAATTTCACAGCGTTAAGCAAGGCTATATCCCTCACTCGAGCGCACTTTCAAATGGGTCGAATTCAAGTTTCGCCGCAAATGCCGGTATCCTTCTGTATGTTCAATCGACGATGTGGAACTGGCGCGGATATGTGTGAACGAGAATGGAAGCGAGAAGGGCACCACATTCCGTTCAATCGGAATGTAGTAGCACGTTTTTATTTTATGTAGTATTCAATCGTTGTGAATCTCTTTTCTAACGATTTGATGACTGAGGAACGTTTCTCACGTACCGTCTTCTTCGGACTTCTCAGCTACACAGCAAGCTACTTTTGAATCGCGTTAGCGGCCTCCTGGTCCTGTCTGCATTTCAGAGCAACCGTCTCAATAAGTTCCCTAACCTGAAGGGAGACCTATGAAAAGCACGTCCGCTGGAGCAATCCGGATATTTCTGAAACATCATTATCGTCACTTCAATGCAGCAGTTCTAGTGGAAGCAGCTGAGATGTACGCACAACATTTATCGCAGTCCGGAAAAATGTTTGTGACCCTGGCCGGCGCCATGAGCACTGCCGAGTTAGGACTGTCACTCGCCGAGATGATTCGTATGGACAAGGTGCACGGCATTTGCTGCACAGGGGCGAATCTGGAAGAGGATGTTTACAATCTGGTGGCTCATGACCATTACGAGCGCGTGCCCCACTACCGGCATCTCTCACCAGAGCAGGAACTAGACTTGCTACATCGACACCTAAACCGCGTTACGGATACTTGCATCCCGGAAGAAGAAGCAATGCGGCGTATCGAGCACGTGGTGATGGAATACTGGTATGAAGCGGACAGCACGGGCCGAAGATATTTCCCGCATGAATTTCTCTACCAAGTGCTGCGCGACAGCAAGCTGAAGCAGTTCTATCAGATTGATCCGAAGGATAGCTGGATGGTCGCGGCGGCGGAAAAGAATCTTCCTGTTTTTGTCCCAGGTTGGGAGGACTCCACGCTTGGCAACATGTACGCCGCCCAGATTTTAAAAGGCTCCGTGAAAAACGTAACAACCATCCGAAGTGGCGTCGAATACATGACGGAACTGGCGAAGTGGTATTTGGAACTCACGGCGAAACACTCGTTGGGATTTTTCCAAATCGGCGGGGGAATCGCGGGTGATTTTCCCATCTGCGTGGTACCGATGCTGCACCAAGATCTCAGAATAGAGGGGATTCCGCTGTGGAGCTACTTCTGCCAGATCAGCGATTCGACGACGAGTTATGGTTCGTATTCCGGTGCTGTGCCGAACGAGAAAATCACGTGGGGGAAGCTCGGGCCTAATACGCCGCGTTTCATCATTGAATCGGATGCGACAATCGTCGCGCCGCTCATTTTCGCGTATGTCCTGGGCTGGTAGTAAGCTGCCTAAGCGATTTTCCCTCACGAGCATTGGAAAAATGGGGCCCCCAAAATGGCGGCTGGAATGAAAGAAAAAAAACCAAGAATGTCAGAGGTGAAACTGTTATCGGGGACGACGGAGGAACCGGGAACTGAAAACTCCTGAACCCAGCTTCTGCTGTTGTTCGTTAGCACGAGTTGGGCGCGCTTTGTGTAAGAGCATCCCTTTTAACCAACGGTCGGGTACGTCTCGCGCCAAAAATACGGCGATCAGCACTGAACGGTGCGACATCGTTACAGCGGAGCAGAATCGGGATTCCCTGCATCTCTTTGGGCGCAACTTGGGCGCAAAACGCCGTCTTAAGAGGCCCGAATTCAGGTGCTGCCAGGAGTAGGCCAATGGATTCAAGGGACTTAGCAGATTGCGATGGGTTCGATTCCTGCGGGTGCGCCAACTGAGATTTGTGAGGCAATCGCAGTTCTCATTCTGGGCCGCTTTACGCGAGGCATTCCGGGGCTTCATTTACTTCCATGTTCCCGCGCGCGGCATGCAACTGGAGGGATAGGCCCAACCTGTCCTCTTCCCCAGACGCCTTCTCCTGCTAGGAGATGCAACGACGGACCAATGAAATCTGCCAAGTGTGCCCAAAGATTTTGTCTCACTCGAAGGGTTCACCCCAAGTTGTTGCCTACAGCTTAGGTACAGTTAACAGAGAGAAAAGAACCTTGTCGTCCCATAAGCGACGCTAGAATAAAGCGTTACGGGATGAAGTAGTTCTTCGGGCCAGGAGGTCGAGTGGGGTTCTGGGCTAGACTGCGAGCGGGCGGGTCCTTGGCCAGATGCGGCTCGGCTTAGAGTTCACTAACAATAGGTGCATGGTGATGTGACACGGTGAACACCGCTACGTCCTTGGCAGCGGTGAAACACAATTTTTCAACCCACAATCCCGCCCACAATTCGGGGTTCTCGTATAACTTACGCGGTGTTTGGCAGTCCCCGCAGTCTTGTAAGTTGTTGTAAAACCTATTCCCGCAGCGCTGATAAGGGTGAGGTCGGTAGTTCAAGTCTACCCAGGCCCACCATTCCCCTGTTTTCGCCCGTTCGAAGATCCTGTCGAAGGGCTTTCTGTATGTGGGATAAACACTTACCGCGTCCACCGCGCAGTTCGATAGCACCATTCTCAGCAATTTCGCCTTTTCCTGCGGAGTTTGTGCAACATATAGAGAATGCGCCTTATTCGCGAGTTCTAAAATGCGAACGCGGTCGAGCGCACGCTCGGGATTTTCCGCCTGTTCGAGCTCGCGCAAGGAAGCCAAGAGCGTCTGTTCTTCGTCCTGCCATTCGGCGGACTTTGCTTCCCAAAATTCCTCAGTGATTTTTCCGTCCAGGCGGTCCACGTAAGCCTGCTCGAGCCGTCTGCGGAATTGGGCCAGCCGCTGCTCGATCCGCTCGGCCTGGCGCTTCCTGAGCGCTTCCTCGTGCGTTTTGTCGGAGAGCAAGGACTCTTCAAACTGCGCCAGAACGTCATCGGGGATTCGGATCGCCTGCAAGACCTGCCCGAGGCGTTCGGCCATCACTTCTTCGCGAAAATACGGCAGATCGCATCTGCCGCGATAACCTGTGCAGCGATAATAGGTGTATTTCTGCTTCTTGAACTCTGCTGTCACCGCGCAGTTGTCGTAAGCGCAGCGGACCAGGCCGGAGAATGCAAACTCATGTATCTGTTTCCGAGGCCGCGCTTTGCTGCTTAGCACGTCGCGCACGCGGGAGAATATCTCAGGGCTCACAAGGGGAGGATGCGTGCCTGCGTAGCTCTTGCCTTCCCATTCGTAAGTGCCGATGTAGAAGGGGTTCTTGAGAAGTTTTTCCAAATGCCATTTCGAGATGATCTTGCCGTATTCGGCCTTGAGAAACAGGCGCAAGGTAGCGAGCGAGTACGAACCTGTCGCGTATAGCTCGAACATTCGCTGCGCGATCGGTGCGTTGTCAGGGTCAACCTCAATCGTGCGAAGTAACTTGTTGTTTCGATAGCCGAGAGGTGGCCGGCTCGGGTAGATGCCTTGCGCTGCC
>JASHPG010000168.1 GCA_030038275.1 Candidatus Acidiferrales bacterium
CACTCTGACGCTGCCTCCCGAAATCACTCGCGGATCCGAAGTTTTTGTGCGAGCGCATGGGCGCGTTGTGCGCGTGGATAGGCGGACCGACGACAACCTTGAGAGCACGGGGGTGGCGGCGGTTATCGAGCGATACGACATCATTCGCGGCGAGCCCTCGCGCCTTTAGACATTCAGCATAAATGCACGGCGGTGCGAGCACCGCCGATCTCCCACTCCGCAATTCGCGGATGATCCCTCCATTCGTCATTACCTGGTGGCACACTTTCCCGCACCTCTGCTAAGGCCATCAACGCTAGGAACTTAGCTTCCCGTTAGTTCCGTCCATTTGCATCCGCGTGAGGATGCTCCCGGCTGGTGCGCCGGGCACCAATTGCTTTTTCTCATAGTAGCCCGCAGAAAACACGGGTCTTAGCTTACCGGGGGCGCATGTGGGACTCGCATGGGGTGGTGCGAGAGGCCTTGGACGTTTGGCTGACCGTGTGCATCGTCATGCACGAGGTTCCGGGGGGAACCGTGTCCGCTCGACGACAAGGCGAGCGAACCGAAAATCTCATGGCATCGCCCGCTCCATCCAAAATTCCGGCGCCAGAACAACGAGCCGAATTGCCGCCCGAGCAGCTCTATTTCGGGCCTTCCGAATCGATGCGAGACGTCCGGCGCAAAGTAGAACGCGCGGCTGGGCTGAACGTGCCGATTTTGGTGTTAGGCGAAAGCGGCACGGGAAAAGAAGTGCTGGCGCGATACGTTCACGAACGTTCTCCGTGGCGCAACGGACCATTCGTGAAAGTAAATTGCGCCGCGATTCCGGGGCCGCTGCTGGAAAGCGAACTATTTGGCTATCAGAAGGGCGCGTTCACCGGCGCGCATGCTGCGAAGCCTGGCAGGATCGAGGCCGCGCAGGGCGGCACGCTTTTTCTGGATGAGATCGCCGAGCTCGACGCCAGTTTGCAAGCCAAACTTCTGCACGTTCTTCAAGACGGCGTTTTCACTCGCATCGGCGATTCCGAGGAAAAGCAACTAGACGCGAGAGTAGTCTGCGCGACCAACCGCAATTTGCCGCGCGAAATCGAATCGGGCCGATTCCGAGCCGACCTCTTCTACCGGATCAATGTGATCGGCGTCCATCTGCCACCGCTTCGCGAGCGTCGTGACGACGTCCCGAAATTAGCGGAGTATTTTCGCGAGCGGTTCAACGAGCGATTCCAACGCGAAGCGGCGCCGCTCTCGGAAACGTCTCTGCGGTTGCTGCAGGAGAAAGATTGGCGCGGCAACGTCCGCGAACTGGAGAACAGCATCGCGAGATACGTGGTGCTGGGCTCGGAGGACGTGCTGTTCGGCGACAAAACGGAGCGCGGCGCAAGCAAACCGTCATTTACGGCTTCGGCAGACGGGACCATCCCGCTGAAGCACATCGCGCAGCAGGCAACCCGGCAGAAAGAGCAAGAGGTAATCCTGGAGGTACTCCAGGCGAACCACTGGAACCGCCGGAAGACGGCGGAGGCGTTGAAGATCAGCTATCGGGCCCTTCTCTACAAAGTGCGGGAGGCGGGGCTACCGGCCAAGAGGTCGAAGCAGAAGTCTAATCCCACCATATTGATAACCCCTGGTTCAGCCCCCGCAGCTTCGATCGACTGACGCGAAAATCGAGGATACCGACTTCCCTGACGGTCGCGCTGTTTCAGGGTGGACTAGTACCTGGTTTGAAATCACCCCCCGCTCTCTTTCTTGCCCCCACCTGGCAGTTCGGCTAGCCTGATTTCAGGATGGGCAAGAACGGGAAGCACAATTTGAAGGTCTGCCTGCTATCTCCGCATCCGATGGTCCTTACCGAGTTCCATCGTCTGCTGGAGGACCGCGGCTTTCAGATCACCTCAAAGCAGCTGGACTCGATGCTCGCACCGGACCTCCGGAATCTGGATATACCGCGGGCATCGGTCTATGTGGTGGACGCTCATGCCGCCCGCCAGGCAACGGGTGTCTTGCTCGGCAATATCCTGGATCATAACTCCGGCGCCAGAATGCTGGTGGTAGGGGATCCGCTGAAGGAATCCGAAAGTTACGCACTGCTGCGCCAGGGTGTAAAGGGGATTCTTACGTACGCCGAGGCCCGCGAACAGTTGCCGCAGGCTCTGCCGCAGGTCGCGTCTGGAGGGATATGGGTCCCGCGCCCGGTTCTTTCGCGCTTTGTGGATTCGATCCTGAATGCAAGGCAGACGCGGCGTTTGGCTCCCGATTCAGCAAGCGACCTGAGCCAGCGGGAGCAGGAAGTTCTGACCGGTTTACTTGAGAATCTGGCCAACAAGGAACTCGCGCAGAAGATGAAAATATCCGAGCGCACCGTGAAGTTTCACGTGTCGAATTTGCTGGCGAAGTTTGGAGTGCGCCGCCGCGCCGATCTGATTCTTCTGTGCTATCAAAGGCGCGTCCGCATCTGAGCGAACGGCGTTCGCCGCCCCGCCGATTTCCGACCATCCTTGGTTGAACAGATTCGAGCTAGCCCGCTAGTCCGATAACCCCGGTTCATCGAGTGCCGCTGCTATAATCCAATCTTATGGCGCGGGTTTCCGCGCCCCATCAAAATGGCCACATTTTCCATCGAGAACTTTGGCTGCCGCGCCACGGAAGCGGACGCGGCGACGTTGCGGCGCGAGCTACTGGCGCGCGGCTTTGCCGTCACAGACGAGCACGCCTCCGCCGATATCGTGATTCTAAACACCTGCACCGTGACTGCCGCGGCCGATTCGCAGACGCGGGAGACCGTGCGCAAAATTCACCGCGCGAATCCGGCTGCTCGAATCGTGGTGACCGGGTGCTACGCGCAGCGCGCTCCTGAAGAAATCGCCGCGATCGACGGGGTTACGTGGGTCGTGGGCAACTCGCATCAGGCGGAAATCCCTCGGCTGGCAGAGGGTTTGCTGTCGCGCGTGGACCAGGCCAGTCGCAACCGGGCGTGGCAGTTGGATTCATCTGGCAACCGCGATTACGTTTCGATGGGCCAAATCTCGCGCGATGGATTGTCGCTCGCCCACGGGCCTGCAAAAATTCTTACGAGCGATATCCTCGCGCAGCCAGCCATGCAACCAGGGGTATCCGAATGGCTAGCCGGATCCGTTCGCGACGACCGGACGCGGCCGATCCTGAAGGTGCAGGATGGCTGTAATAACCGCTGCTCGTATTGCGTGATCCCGTTCGTTCGTGGACGCAGCCGCAGTTTGCCGCCGGACGCGGTGATTGCCCAGGTGCGAAGCCTTTGCGCCGCGGGCGCCCGGGAAATCGTGCTCAGCGGAATCAACCTGGGAAGCTACGGACGTGACCTTGCGCCGCGAACGGCGCTTGCAGCACTCGTTCGCCGCATTCTGGACGAAACGCCGATCGAACAGCTTCGCTTCAGTTCGATTGAACCGCAGGATGTGACCGAGGAGTTTATATCGCTGATCGCCGAGTCAGACCGGCTGGCGCGGCATTTTCATGTGCCGCTGCAGTCCGGCTGCGACCGAATCTTGCGCGCTATGCGTCGCTGGTATCGTGCCGGGCATTACGCGGAGCGTGTCGAGGTGATTCGTCGATTGCTGCCCGACGCCGCGATTGGCGCCGACGTGATCGTCGGATTTCCCAGTGAGACGGACACGGATTTCCGGGCAACGTATGAATTTATCGAGCGGCTTCCCATCACGTATCTGCACGTGTTTTCGTTTTCTCAGCGGCCTGGAACCGCGGCAGAAAAACTCGCGGGAGCCGTGCCCACGGCGGAAATTCGCGAGCGCGCACGCGCGTTGCGGGAATTGTCGCAGCAAAAGAGCCGGCAATTTCGCGCGACTCAGGCGGGCCGCTTGGTTCGCGCACTGACGCTTCACCGGCAAGGAGACGATTGGACCGAAGCCTTAGCGGGGAATTATCTCAAAGTCCAGATTAACGGGCTCCATCCCGCAAACGAGTGGCATGAAGCGCGCATCGCGGCGGATCCGGGCGTGGCGGTCGGCTTAATCTCGCGCGCTAATTTTCGAAGATCACTTGCGCGAGCGCCAGATTTCCGCTGTGAGTGATCGATAGCGAAATGGCGCGGACGCCCATGCGATCTGCGAACTCGCGGGCCACGCCGCTGAGCCGCAGCGTCGGCTTACCGCTCGCTTCGCGCGTTACTTCGACGTCGCGCCAGCGAATCCCGTGCGCCCAGCCGGTGCCCAGCGCTTTCATGGCCGCTTCCTTGGCGGCAAATCGCGCGGCATAGCGCTCGTAGCGGTTCTGATGGCGTTCGCAATATTCCGCTTCGCCGGGCGTGAACAGACGGTCGATGAACGGCTGGCCGTGGCGTACGATGGCCGCCTCGATGCGGTCAACTTCGGCGATGTCCAGCCCCAACCCGACGATCAATCCGCTCTCCCCGCGTCGCAAATGAGAGAAATCGCGTGCCGTCCAGCTTTTCTGCGTGCGGATTATACCTGACGGCCGTCGCGAATGTTTGCAGGCAAGAGGAGTGTGCTCCGCGCAGCACGATCCCGCTTCGCCGCGGCTATAAAACAATGTCATCATACTGAGATGATGAGCAGGGCTCGAAACATGACGGCACTGCGGCGAGCGCGCGGACGAACGTTCGGCACCGCGAATAAAAATGAGTGGAAGCTTCGCCGCGCAGACGGCTTGCAGGTGCTCGAAGCTCCGGCTTTGGCTCGGCTCGATTGGCTCGTCCACGGCTTCAGCACACGGCCTGGGGGCGTGAGTGAGCTTGATGCGGG
>JASHPG010000169.1 GCA_030038275.1 Candidatus Acidiferrales bacterium
CGTACTTCAGCTTCGAATAGACTTTATTCCCTTGAATCGCCGCCACGATTTCCTTTACGCCACCGATGGACGATGGCGAACTCTCCAGCACTTCCACGCGCCAGCCCTGCGATTCCGCGTAGCGCGAGTACATCCGGAATAATTCATTCGCAAACAGCGACGCTTCGTCGCCGCCCGTACCCGCGCGAATCTCCAGAATGACGTTCTTTTCGTCGTTCGGGTCCTTTGGCAGCAGCAAGACTTTCAGTTCGCGCTCCACCGTCTCGCGTCGCGCCTCCAGAGTGTGCTCCTCATCGTGGGCCATTTGCTTCATCTCGGGATCGTCCGCCTCGCGAAGCAGTTGCTTCGCGCCTTCCAGGCCACGAGCGATTTCTTTCCAGTCGCGATATTTCGATACGATCTCCGTCAGGTCGGCATGCTGTTTCGCAAGCTTCTGATAGCGTGCCGAATCCGCCAGCACGTCGGCCGACGAAAGATCCTCCGTCATTTGGTCGTACAGCGATTCGATCTGCTTCAGCTTTTCAAAAAGGTCGGCCATACGCGGCTCCTGCAAAAATGGGCAAACGGCAAGACTGTGAACGGGAAACTTCGGCGCCAGCATCGCCCCAGAATGGAGCGGGAGAGAAATCGCTAATAAAACGCGGCAAACATGGAAGCTTCGATACGAATAGGATAGCGGCAACCCGCATTTGCGTCAAATCCCACTCCCCGTGGCGGGAGTTTTGTCGCGCCGCTATTTTGCTTCGCGAAGGAAGCGCGCGGATTCTTCCGGCGGCGTGGGATTGATGTAGAAGCCCGTCCCCCACTCGAAGCCCGCGACTTTGGTGAGCTTCGGCATCACTTCGATGTGCCAGTGATAGTGGTCGTTGATTTCCTCGCCGATCGGAGACGTGTGCACCACGTAATTGTAGGAAGGCCGTAACAGCGCGCCATCGAGCCGCGTTAAAAATTCGCCGATCACCTTCGCAAGGTTTTCGTAATACGGCGCGGGCATATTTTCGAATGCCGAGCTGTGCTGCCGCGGCAGGATCCAGGTCTCGAACGGAAATCGCGGCGCGTACGGAGCGAGCGCGATGAAATGGTCGTTCACCTGGATCACGCGCGACTCCGTTTCCATCTCCTGCCGGATCATGTCGCAAAAAATACAGCGCTCTTTTTCGTCGTAGTAGCGCTTGGAATTGTCCACTTCCTCGCGGACGCGCTTCGGCACGATGGGCAGCGCGATGAGCTGCGAGTGCGTGTGTTCCAATGTGGCGCCGGCGGCCTCGCCGTGATTTTTGAACAGCAGGACGTACCGAAAGCGGCGGTCGTTTTTCAGATCGAGCACCCTGTCGCGATACGCCCAGAGCGTTTCTTCCACCGACTTTGATGGCATGGTCGCCAGTGTCTGAAAATGGTCGGCGCTTTCGATGATCACTTCGTGCGCCCCCACGCCATTCATGCGATCGAACAGACCCTCGCCCTCGCGATCGAGCCCGCCTTCGATGCCCAGCGCCGGGAATTTATTGGGGACGACGCGCAGCGACCATCCCGGCGTGTTTCGCCCGCTGCCGTTGCGTCCGTACGCCAAAATTTCTGGCGGAGTTTTCGCCTCGTTGCCGGGACAGAAAGGGCACGCACCGCCGCCCTTGATCTGCACGCTCTCGCGCACAAAATCCGTGGGGCGCTTCGAACGGTCCGTCGAAATGATTACCCAACGGCCCGTGATTGGGTCTCTGCGAAGTTCCGGCAATTCGTCTTCCTTCCCCTTGGCGCGGCGTTCGCGTTTACTGCGGCCGCTATGATGTTACAGTTCGCCGCCGCGGCATAGCGTTTAGCACCGTTTTGGCCGGCTGGAAGTAAATGCGCCTTTATGCAATCGAAGCACCGGCCGCGCCCCAGTCCGCGATTCGATGGCGATCACGTCAAACCGGTATGGGACCCCTTCCAGCTTCCGCGCGCGAAGAAATTGCCCGGCCATGCGCGCGAGATTGCGTTCCTTTTCCGCGTTCACAGCTTCTTCAGGCCGCGGCTGTTCCGGGCGCTCGGACGTGCGCGTTTTGACTTCCACGAATGCGAGCACCGGGCCGTCGTAGCCAATCATGTCGATTTCACCTTTCCATCCCGGCGCCGTGTAATTGCGCGCCACCATCACGTACTTCTGGCGGCGGAGGTACCAATACGCGTACGTCTCCCCGCGGACTCCCGTGCGGCGGGCGCGCTGGCGAGATGCGGCTTCGGTGATTTGCTCCGGCGCCGGCTCTGCGAGGCCCTTGCGGGCCGCAAAGTTCACCGCCACAAACATTAGTCGTGCGATCAAGTCCGTTCGCCTCGCCCGCTGTTAATTCGAGCTCTCAATTTCCGAAATGCACGCGTCCAAAGTACGCAGCGCGAACTCCGCTTGCTCTTCATCGATGATGAGAGGCGGCGCGAGACGCAGCGTGTTTTCTCCCGCGCCGAGCACCAGCAAGCCCTTGTGAAACGCGGCCTGAATCACCTGGCTGCGAATTTCCGGCGCGCGCTCCTTCGTTTCCTTGTCGCGCACAAATTCGATGCCGATCATCAAACCTTTTCCGCGAATATCGCCTACGAACTTGTGCTTTTCACCCCAGTCCGCTGTGTGGCGAAAGATGAACTCGCCGACGCGCGCGGCATTGGCCATCAGTTCGCGTTCCAGCAAATCGAGCGTCGCCAGCGATGCCGCAACCGCAACCGGATTGCCGCCAAAAGTGGAAGCGTGCGCGCCCGGTTTCCAGTCCATGACGTCCGCTTTCGCGATCGCGGCGGCGAGCGGCATTCCAGAAGCAATGCCCTTTGCCGTGCAGATGATATCCGGCTCGATTCCTGCGTGATCGCAGGCCCACCATTTGCCGGTGCGGCCCATTCCGGACTGCACTTCATCCACCGCGAGCAAAATGCCATGGCGGCGGCAAAGCTTTTCGAGGCCTTGCAGAAATTCGGCCGGCGCGGGGATGTAGCCGCCCTCACCCTGAATCGGCTCAATGAAAATCGCTGCGACGTCTTCGGGATCGACGAGCCGCTTGAAAAGTTCGCGCTCGATGTGCGCGAGCGCGTCGGCCGCCGCGTGTTCCGGGCGAACGCCGTACGCCCCGCGATACGAATCTGGATACGGCGTATGGAACACGCCGCCGAGCAGCGCACCGAAGTGTTTCCGCTGCACTGCTTTGCTGGCTGTCAACGAAAGCGAGCCGAAAGTACGTCCGTGAAAGCAGCCGTGGAAGGCAATGAACTTGTCGCGGCGCGTGTGATAGCGCGCCAGCTTCATCGCGGCCTCGATCGCCTCCGTCCCGGAATTTCCGAAATAGACGCGCTTCGGAGACTTGCCGGGCGCGACCGCGGCGAGTTTTTCAGCCAGTTCCACCATGCCGGGATAGTAGAAGTCGGTGCTGGACATGTGGATCAACTCGGCCGATTGCCGCTGAATCGCCGCGACGACTTGCGGATGGCAATGGCCCGCGGCAACGACCGCGATACCCGCCGCAAAATCGAGGAAGGTGTTGCCGTCCACATCTTCAACGATCACGCCACGCCCGGCCTTGGCCACCAGCGGATAATCGCGCGTGTAGGAAGGAGAAATGACGCGATTGTCGCGATCGACGATGGCCTTCGCTTTTGGGCCGGGCAGCGCGGTAATCAGCTCCGGAAATTTGGAGAGTTTTTTCTCGGCAGGTTTCATCATTTCCTCCGGCGATTGATTGCGTGGCGCGACGGTGAGCGCCGCGCGCGGACAGGAGCCGAGAAACCGAGATCAATCAACGCCGAAAAGGTTCGGGCGCTCGCGGGAAGGCTGGACGTGGCGCCGGTAGTTCCAGACGCGCATGGTTGCGGCCGAAATCATTTGTATTTCCAGCGGACGCTGCCGTCTTTCGTATCTTCCAGCAGGATACCAGAATCGGAGAGTTGCCGGCGGATTTCGTCGGAGCGCTTGAAATCGCGGCTGCGGCGCGCGGCGTTGCGCTCCTCAATGAGCGCCTCGATTTGCGAAACCGCCAATTGCACCTTGGACGTGGCGATGCCGAGGCCGCGCAATTTTTGGTCATCGTCATCGACGAGCACGGCGAGCACGGAATCGAATTTCTCCATCGCGGCGACGGCGCGGGGCGCATCCTGCTGCAAAAATTCGTGCCGATCCATGGCGGCGTTCACGTCGCGGACCAGATCGAAAATCGCGGCCAAGGCGCGGGCGGTATTCACGTCGTCGGCAAGGCCGGCGTCGAATTCGGCGTCCGCTTTCTCGATGCGCTTCTCCATTTCGGGATTGGAACCGGCGGCAAACTGCTCGGCTTGCAAGCGCGCCACGAAATTGCGCAGGCGCTCGACGGAATTTTTCGCCTGAATCAAGCCATCCTCGGTGAAATTGAGTTGGCGGCGGTATGGAACGGAAAGCAGCAGGAAACGGATCGTGGACGGTTTGTAGCCCTTGGCGAAAAGATCGCGCAGCGTATAGAAGTTGCCGAGCGACTTGGACATCTTCTGCCCGTTGATGATTAAGTGCTCTGCATGCAGCCACATGCGGACGAAAGGCTGGCCAGTGGCGGATTCGCTCTGCGCGATTTCATTTTCATGATGCGGGAAAGCAAGATCGACGCCGCCGGTGTGAATGTCGATGGTGTCGCCGAGATACTTCATGGCCATGGCGGAGCATTCGATGTGCCAACCGGGACGGCCCGCGCCAATGCGCGTCTCCCAGAAATGCTCGCCACTTTTCGGGGATTTCCAGAGAGCGAAATCGCGGGCATCATCTTTTTCGTACTGATCGACGTCCACGCGGCGGGCGCCAGCTTGCATGCCGCTGACATCAATCTTCGAAAGCTTGCCGTAATCGTGGAACTTGGAGATGCGGAAGTAGATGGAGCCGTCGCTGTTGTACGTAAGGCCTTTGGCTTGCAGTTTTTCGATGAGCGCGACCATATCGTCGATGTGGTCGGTGGCGCGGACGAGTTCCTCGGGCATTTCGATGTGCAGCGCGTCGATATCTTCGAGAAACGCCTTGATGTATTTCTCCGTATATTCGCGAATCGGGACGCCGGCCGCGGCCGCGTTGTGGATGATGCGGTCGTCCACGTCGGTGATGTTCATGACTTGCAGGACGCGGAATCCGCGCAGGCGGAAAAAGCGGCGGAGCACGTCCTGAAATATGAAGGTGCGGAAGTTGCCGATGTGCGCGAACGAATAGACGGTGGGACCGCAGGTATAGATGCGGACCTCGCCCGGATGCATTGGCGCAAGAGGTTCGACGCGATTCGAAAGCGTGTTGTGGAGGATGATCTCGTTCAATTTAGCGGCCATCGGAAAACGGCTATTGTAGCGGACGCCGGAGCGCCCGGCAACGAGCGGGGCGGAGACACCGGCAAAAATGGGAGATCCCTTTGTCGCGGCGAGTTCCGGGTAGAGCGAAGGGTGATTGAGTGTTTTCAACAACTTGAATCGGTTTTTACTCGAATGACAGTCTCGGGTAGCGGCCTGCGGTGGCGAGTGGTTGGTGTTGAGTGGCCGGCAAGAAGTGTTTGGGAGGCTGCGCGCGGCAGGAGAAATTAGCGGCATTCGTAATGCACCGGGATGTTCCGCCCTTGGTGAGAGCCGATCCTTTATTTTCAGTAACTTACGTGTGGCGAAGGTTGATTGGCTGTTCCGCCCTTTACCGTGGGTCAAAAGCGAAGATGTAGCGAAAGGATCGGCGGCCGAAGGCACGGCGTTTGGCTTCGGAGTTCTTTGTGCCATGGCTCTCGTCGCTAGGTTAAACGCCTCCCCATATTTCTCTCGAGCCGCTTCAGCGGGTTCTCTCTTCCCTAGCAAGCGAAAGCGGCCTACCAGGGGCCCAACTGCGCCACGGCCTACTACAAAAACAACCAATGGTAGCATGACGGCGATCCC
Source organism: Candidatus Acidiferrales bacterium (assembly GCA_030038275.1). Classification (GTDB taxonomy): domain Bacteria; phylum Acidobacteriota; class Terriglobia; order Acidiferrales; family UBA7541; genus Palsa-295. The sequence continues at coordinate 5,875 of JASHPG010000169.1, forward strand.
AAGCGGAAGGAAATTTAGAGTTTTCTGACGGTATGACTGGAGCATTAGCCTGCAGCCACAGAAGCACAGGCGCCGAAGTGCTTCCCGGTTGCATATCGCCAGAACGGCGGTGCGGCAGCGGCACTACACGCGGTTCAACCGGCGGGACGTGCGCTTTCGCCGGACTAAGCCCGGCGCTTCCACCCTGCTTCCAAATTTAAGCGATCTGGCCTAGGCAGTTGCTTGTCAATACCCAGACTTTCCCGGATAATCGAGAAACCGAAGCATGGTCCTTCGCGGCGCTGTGCCGAAACGCGAAGCGTTTTGGAGGCTCCGCGCGCAGTGGCGCTATGGTGCAACGGTTAGCACGCGGCCCTTTCAAGGCCGAAATACGGGTTCGATTCCCGTTAGCGCTACCAATCAAATTCGATTCGCGTTGTCGCGACCAAATGCTTCCAGTTCACGGCCATTACAATTTCATAACGTCGCCGGAAGTGCCGCAGATTGTTGACAGGTTTCTGACGGATCCGCTCAGCAATACGTCGACCGGTGCGGCCTCTTCATAGGCTGCGGGCGCCTAACCGCAAATGGTAGCCTAGACCGCAATAGAATTTGGTGAGCGAGGTGAACTTCGAAAATGCCCCAGTTGGTCCGCAACAAGAACGCCGCGAGCAGCAATAGAAGTTTGGCGCCTACAAAGCGCGAAGAATTGTTCGAGACGCTGAAGACTCGCTTCGAGAAAAACACGAATCGCCACAAAGGCATTCAATGGGCCGAAGCGCGGGCAAGACTGGAGCGTGTTGCTGAAAAACTGTGGTCGCTCAGCGAAATGGAAAGAACGGGCGGGGAGCCGGACGCGATTGGCCGCGATGACGAAACGGGCGAATACATTTTCTACGACTGCTCGCCGGAAAGCCCGAAGGGGCGTCGAAACGTTTGCTACGACGGCGAAGGGCAGCGGAAGAGGGAAAAAGAAGGGTTGCACCCTGGGAGCGCGATGGATATGGCGGCAGCCATGGGCATCGAGCTTCTAACGGAAGAAGAATATCGAGAATTGCAAAAACTCGGAGAATTCGACACGAAAACGCAGAGCTGGTTGAAAACGCCCGCTGATATCCGAAAACTCGATGGCGCCATTTTTGCTCATCGCCGCTTCGGCCGTGTGTTCGTGTGTCCCAATACGGCGCCTTGTTTCTATCAAGGCAGAGGATTCCGCGGGTCGCTGAGGGTATAGATTTTTAGCGCGGCATCGAACTTAGAGAAAAGTTGGCGCTGAACGTGAAAAAAGACGAAGCGGCGGAATCTGGCTCCGCGTTCATCGACGCGAAGATTGAGGAACTTGGGGACTGGCGCGGGAAGATGCTCGCCAAGGTGCGCGAGATCATACACGCGGCAGATTCTGAGATCGTCGAGGAGCGGAAGTGGGTGAAGGCGACGAATCCAGGGACGCCCGTCTTCTCTCACGGCGGAATCGTCTGCACGGGCGAGACGTACAAGAACGTGGTGAAGATGACGTTTGCCAAGGGAGCTGCGCTGAAGGATCCAGCCGGGCTATTCAACTCCAGCCTGGAGGGGAATACGAGACGCGCCATTGACATTCATGAAGGCGAGAGAATCAACGAGCCCGCGCTGAAGGATCTCATTCGCGCCGCAGTGGCGCTCAATCTGAAAAGCCAAAACAAGCCGAAGAGCAAGCAGAAGCCACGGAGCGCGAGTGGGAAACGGGCCGACTAGCTTCTCTCGAACCAAGCCCAATATCGCGGCGTGGGCGAGAGCGCTGCGTGTATAATCTTGCCACGACGTGAACCCAGCCCAAGAGGTCCATTCCCAATGAAAGGGGACATTTCATGAGATCGTTCCGCTGGATCCTACTTGTTGCAGCTCTGTTGCTTTTTGCGGGAGCCTCAAATCGCGGAATCGCGATGGCGCAGGAGCATGGAAGTCACCAGCAGGCGCACCATTTCAGCAATCAGGACCGCAAGGCCGCGCAGGACTGGGGTAATCAGCACAAAGGGCACGCTCCGACCGGATTCCGCGCGCAGGACAGACGTCCGGAAGATGAGAACATTCGGGCAGGCATTGTGCTCAACTCCGATATGCGGAAACGAGTCCATCCGGTTCCGGCTGACCTGCTGCGCCGCCTCGGGCCGCCACCGCATGGTTATCGCTATGTTGTGATTGGTGGGCGCGTTTGCGAAGTGGACAGCGGCTGGCATGTAGCGGACGTGCTGAGCATCAACATCGATCTGTAGTTCGACCAGCAAGCCGGAATTGCGATGCTCGTTAGCGGGTTGTCCGCGCCAACCGTGACTCAAGCGCTGACGGCCCGCTAAGACCTTCGCTGAAGCGCAGCTTGATTCCGCCACAAAGCTTCGATGTGGCTACGCCCACTTGTCGATCGAGAAGCTCCGTCCATGGCTGAAATTGGCGACCTGCGACACGGGATCGGTTGAGCCGCCGATCACCACGATGCTGATGCGCTCGCGGCTTGGGAATTTCGGAATCACCGCGTCATCGGGCAGTTTGTACCATGTGGCAAACGGCTCGACGCCTCTTAGAGCCTGTCCGTATTCGAATAGATAGGACCAGTTGCGATCCCGATAGTCCTTCGCGGTCTGCGTAGTGTTTTTGTAGAAGTAGTCGATCAGCTTTTCCTTGGTGTCGTAGCCCTGCTCTTTCAAGCTCTGCGCGCAGATCGGCTCGCAAAGCAGCAGCGCGCCAAAGAACCCGGTGAAGTCGTAAAAGAGATCAACATACTGCCGATCGAAACGCGGCGTGCCACCTATGCCGCTTCCCTTTCCAACTTGCCCCGCGGAGATGCTGTTCCCCGCGAACATGCTGACCACGTTGTCTTCTTTTTTGAAGCCGTGCTGGACGTGGAAAGGCTCCCAAGGGCTGGCCTCTTCGTTCTCGGCCATGATGAGATTCATGTAATTGAGCGTATTGCCCATATCTCCCATATAGGTTTGGCCCGGGATGCCGGCATTTCCAAGATTCTTGGAGACGAGGGTCCAGGCGCGGCCGATGGTGGCGTTAGCCTGCGCGAATGGGCCCAGAGCGCCGATGCCGGAGTTCATATTGAGCTTGCTACGGATCGGGCCGTTGATGAGGGCGCCGTATGCGAGGTCGTTTGTGGAGCTGATCAGCGAAATGTATCCGGACGCTGCGATCGTCAGAATAACGGGCATGTATTCGGGCCTTGCGCCCGCCATCACAGCGCTAATCGCGACGTGGCGCACGGTGAAGGTCCACGCTTCAAGCGCGTTGGTGCCGCCGGCCGCCGCTAGTTTGCCGACGATTTCGTCGGGGTGGTGGCTGGTACCTTTCAGCATTTCGTCAACGGCTTCTTCAGTGGGAATGATGATGGGGAGATAATCGGTGTAACCGTTATCGCGATAAAACTCCTGCAGATTTTTGGGCGTATCCGCATCGAACTTTTCGGGTCCTACGGAAGGAGTGATTTTCCCGGTCCGCTTGTCGGCGTCAGTTAGCGGCTGCGTGAGCGCGTTGATTACTTCCTGCATCATCGGCTTGCCAGTGGCGGGATCGGGACCGTTCATGTAAGCCCAAAGCTGGTCCGGAGACTTTCCCCATACGGGGTGAGACGAGAAGACGAGCCGGAGGGTAGGCATTCCGCGATGGGCGGCGTTTAACTTGCATTCCTGCTCGAACGCAACCGTCACGATCGGGCAAGTGGGCACTCCCATTTTCTCAAGCGTAACGCAGTGACCGACGGTCGCTGGAGCGCAGGAGCTTCAATGCCCAACGCCCATGATCACGGCAGCGCCAGCGGCTTTCACCTCCGCCCACAATTTCGGATCGTCTTGCGGATAATCGCCAGCCTTGCGCCGGTAGATGGTTTTAACGCTGGGCATATGTTCGTGAAACCAGCGCTGCATCTCCTGGAAGAAGACGTTGCCGTTGTTGAAGCCGATGTCCACCATGTAGATGGTCTTGCCTTCGAGACTGCTGAAGGCCGGACGGCGCGGGGCCATCGGCAAGAGATTGATCGCCGGAGGAATGCCTTTCGGATTCAATCCTACGATTTTGTATTCGCCACCACTCGCGGCCTGATTGGCGGCCTTAGCAGCCGCTGACGAACCTGCCAAAAGTGCCGGAGAGATGCCTAGAGCCTGCAACAATTTTCGTCGATTGATCTTCATCGGAGCCTCCGAACGAGACACCGAATCTTACCACCGTCGCGGGCGATTCGGCGTCCCTATCAATCCATCGATCCACGGCGCTAGAAATCAGCGGGGCGGGATTGAACGGCGCCCAAATGCCGCCGTGGCGAGACAAATCGGCGGGCGATGGCGTGCGGTGTCCGTCGAAACGGCCGAAGCGCGGCACATCGCCCAGGCGATCTTTTCGCCACGCGAAGGGGCGGCGATTCGCAGCGCCTCGGTTCCAGCCTGACGCCGCGAAGACGCGTTTAGCCGCGCTTGATGAACGTGCCGGTGTGCAACTCGGCGACGGCTTGGCGCAATTGCTCCTGCGTGTTCATCACGATTGGGCCGTACCACGCCACCGGCTCCTCGATCGGCTTTCCTGAAACCAGCAAAAATTGGATGCCAGCGTCACCCGCTTGCACGCTGATTTCGTCGCCCCGATCGAAAAGGACGAGCGAGTGGTTTCTAGCGTCGTACACAGGCGGCGCATTTGGATCGACTACTTTGTCGGTCAGGACGGCGCGAGGATCGGAAGCGCCACGGAACGTGCCTGAACCCGCGAAGACGTAGGCGAACGCGTTGCGAGTGGTTTCAATCTTCAGCCGTTTAGTAGTGCCGGCTGGCACGGACACATCGAGGTAGCTTGGGTCGGCGGCGACTCCTTCTACCGGCCCCTTCTTCCCCCAGAAATCCCCGCAAATCACGCGCACGCGCGTGCCATCGTCGTCGGTGACCTCCGGAATCGCGCCGGACGGAATGTCTTGATAACGCGGATGGATCATCTTGAGCGACGACGGCAGGTTGGCCCACAGCTGAAAGCCGTGCATGCGGCCGCGTGAATCGCCCTTGGGCATCTCCTGGTGGAGAATGCCGCTGCCGGCCGTCATCCACTGAACGTCTCCGGCGCTCATTTTGCCCTTGTTGCCGAGGCTATCGCCGTGCTCGACGGAGCCGGCCAGCACGTACGTAATGGTCTCGATTCCGCGATGCGGATGCCACGGAAAACCGGCAAGATAGTCTTCCGGGTTGTCGTTGCGAAAGTCGTCGAGCAATAGAAATGGATCAAAGTCTTTCGTCTGGCCAAAGCCGAAGGCGCGCTGCAGCTTCACGCCGGCGCCTTCGATGGTGGGCTTCGGCTCAATAATCTTCCTTACAGGACGGAGTGACATGGCTTCTCCTTCTGCCGCAATTCCAAGGCTAATTTCGAGTTATGTGAGTTAGATGCGTCTAAACGATATCCGTTGCAACGAATATATCCAAAACCGGATCAAGTTTCCTCGCTGCGGACGACGCGCAGCAACACCGCGAGTTCCCGCAGCCGCCGGGGTCCAAGATGGCCAAGCTGCCTGAGGTGCGCTTGCCTCACCGGCGCGTCCAGACCCGCGAGGACTTTCAGGCCTGCGGACGTGATGCTGGCAAGAACCATTCGGCGATCCTTCGGTGCCCGTGTGCGGGCGATAAGGCCGCGCCTTTCCATACGATCAAACAGGCGCGTGACATCCGGATCGCGCGTGATCATGCGGCCGGCGATTTCGCCGCAGCTCAGCGCCTCCCCGGCGCCCCGCAGGATGCGGAGAACGTTATATTGCGTCAGCGAAAGGCCGACCGGCTTTAGGATGGCGGCGAGTCTACGGCTCAAAACATCGCAGGTCCGCAGCAGGTCCAGAAACGCCGATTCTTCCGCGGTACCGACGGGCCTCCTATTGCGCTCGTGCTGAGTCACCTTGTTCACAGGACAGAAGGCCCATATTAGTCGTTACAACGACTATGTCAAGTCGCTCCGCTGCCTTTCGTCCAGCCCGAGGACCGGGATTCGCCCGATCGGGACTTGAGGAAAAGAGCGCGATCTCCCTCGATTCGCCGCGGAGTTAAAATCAGCTCGTGCTAACTTGCGTTCATTGCGGCGAACCGATTGATTGCGACCGGGGCGTCTGGTTCCACCCTTACCGGCGATTCAGAGGCCACAGTAGCGAGTTGCCAACGCTCTGTGACTTCGGCGACCGAATCGGGCCGACGCATGCCGCCCCTATTGCCGTCACCCCCGCGGATCGCGATTTTCTCTATTCGGTTCGCGTGGCCGCAGACGATGAGAGCTTTCTGCTAGAAGCGCTCTGGCTGGACTGGCAACAGGCAAACGTCCAGCGAGGGGTTCCTTGCGCCATTTGCCATGCCCTTGACGGCGGCCAGCACGCGCTGGAATGCGAGCATCGTGCGCGCATGATTTTCAGCGTCAATCGCTCGCACCAGAATTGCACGACTCGAACTCTGTCCCGCCAGGAGTGATTCGCTTCCGGTTGCAGGCTCAGATTTACTGGCTTTGGCCCCTATTGGGTTAAACCCGCGACCTCTTTTGCGGCCTGTTCACATGGATTCTTCCCCGGAAGCCCCGATTGTGAGCATCCACGCGGAACGTTAGATTGTCCCTGGCGGCACTATGGCTGCCATTTGGATCGCACACGAAACGTCGCGTGCCGCACCGGAGGTGCCGAGGCGGCAACTGGCGGAGTTCTCCCGGCGGGAGTTGCGATCGAGACGAATTTGAGAGCGTTCGGAGGCAAGTACCAATGAAATCTACTGGTTTTTTGGCGACGGCTGCTTTGCTTTTCGGGTTCTTGGGGTTGTTCGGCCCTTCCGGAAAGACCTTTCACCTCACGGCCGGGAAAATGGTTCCGGCCGCAACCGGGACGGTAAACGTTTCGAAAGACACGAATAACGGCAACCTGAAACTCGACATTAAAGTGAAGAATCTAGCGCTTCCCGGAAGCCTGACGCCACCGGCGAACGACTACATCGTATGGCTCGAACCGTACGCGGAACACGGAAATCCGGTAAAGCAAGGCGCGCTGGGCGTTGACGGCAAACTGAACGGCGAACTGAAGACCGAAACCACTTCCAAGAACTTCAACGTGATCGTCACAGCAGAGAAAACGGCAACCGCAACTGCACCATCGGATACTGTAGTCCTGCACGGCCACGTAGCTGACTAACTCGCCCGACCAGATCAATCATCGAGCCCGCGGCCGGGTTCGGTCGCGGGCCTTCTATCCTTTTCGGACGGGATCTATCCAACCCCATTCGGGCAGTTGGCGGCGGCCAACTATAGCTTCAGCGGCCCAAGCGCCCAAATACACCGAGAGCACCACGCCGTGTCCGGCGTAGGCTCCCAGAACAAAACCATCGGCACTCGTTGGATGATGGGCGAATGCCGGTGACCAGCCCTCTCGAAACGAAATCGGCCCTGCCCACCGATGAGTGAATCGAGCCGCAGCAAGCACGGCGTGCAAACCGCGCACACGAAGCTCAAGCGAGGCAAACATCCGCGAAACGTCTTGTACGTCGATGTCGATTTCCCGTAGGTCGCCCGATGCAGGCGGGTTCACAAGGCCGGCACCGAAGATGAGTGAATTGTCCGAGCAGAGACGCCCCCACAGATACGGCAGATCAACGGTGTAAAACGGCTTACGTTCAGCAAGTCCCAGTTGCGAAAGCTCGCCTTCGGATAAAGGCGCGGTCGAAAGGGCCAGGGTCAGGCGCGGCTGCGCGCGCCCGGCAAGATCGGACAGCTCCATTGATAAAGCGCTCGTGGCGATAAGGACTTTCTTCGCACGAACGTTGCCGCCCGTAAATTGCAGCGTAGGCTGCGGGTTCCATTCGATTTTGTTCACTGGCTGGTGCTCGAAAATTTTCGCGCCCAGGCGGCGGGCGGCCCGCCCCAATCCGCTCACCATTTTCCCCGCATCGATTGTGCCACCCGGCACTTCGCTGACGACGCGGAGCGCGCCGGAATCGTGCCAATCGATCGGAGAGCGCCGCGGCGGCGCGTTTAAAGATTGGTTGGCAGTATCGCCACGGGCAATCTCCCATGCGCCAGGGAGTTGCAGATCACAATCAACCTTAAGCTCTTGCAAAATGCGCATGGTACCCGCAAGGACATCGCCGAGTCCCGGCAGATCGCCCGCCGCGGATTCGGCAAGCGCCAGCCCGCCCGTGCGGCCGCTCGCTCCTGCACCGATGTGAGAGGCTTCGAAAACACCGACGGAGGTTTGCGGAGAGATCAGTCGCAGCCAGGCCGCCGCCGAAAGCCCGGAAAAACCGCCGCCGACGATTGCTATATCAACCGAATCAGGTAAAGAGAGCTTTGGCGGATCAAAATCGATCTTCCATGGAGGAACGCCCCAACGATCGTGCATGACAGGACTAGACATGAAATTTAAAACGGCAAACCCGGAAACCTTCCGGTTGCAAAGAAACGCCGTCGCCATGCAGCGGCGACGGCGGGGTGAGTTTGGCTTCAGAAATCCCGGCGCTAACGCGAGCTAGAGAATCGGCTCGGTCCAATTCTGAAGCGTGTGCTTGACGTGAGCCATGAATTGATGAGCAATGGCCCCATCCACAGCCCGATGATCGTAGGAAAGCGTCAAATAGACCATCGAACGGATGGCGATGGCATCGTCGATAACCACCGGACGCTTTTCGATCGCACCGAGGCCAAGGATTGCTACATTGGGCTGATTGATTACCGGCAAACCGAAAAGTCCGCCGAATACGCCGGGATTGGTGATCGAGAAGGTGCTTTCCTGCACCTCGTCTGGTTTGAGCTTCTTATTGCGCGCTCGTTCGGCAAGGTCGTTAACAGCCCGGGCGAGGCCAAGGAAGTTCTTCTCCTCCGCGCTTTTGATCACCGGAACGATCAGACCCCAATCAAGCGCCACTGCCATTCCGATGTTGCATTCCTTGTGGAGCACGACGTTGGTCCCATCAACAGATGAGTTGACCGTTGGAAACGCCCGCAAGCCTTCGACCGCTGCGCGGATGAAAAACGGCATGTAAGTGAGTTTCGTGCCGGTTTCCTGCTCGAATTTGCCCTTCAATTTGGTGCGCAGGGAAACGAGAGCGGTCACGTCCACTTCCTCTATGGAATAGACGTGCGGTGACGTGCGCTTCGAGAGCACCATGTGCTCGGCGATGCGCTGGCGCATGATGGACATGGGCTGCACTTCGTAATGCCCGAAGTACATGCGATCGCGCGGTACGGCAGTTTCGAGCACTCCGCTTGGCGCGCCACCGGAGGCGGGTTTCGCCGAGGACGGCGCAGGCGCCGCTGACGGACCAGCGGCGGGCGCTCCACCTTCAACGGCAGCCATAACGTCTCGCTTGCTGACGCGTCCTCCGGCGCCCGTTCCGGGCACCTGCGTCAGATCGATCTGGTGCTCGCGAGCAATGCGGCGCACGAGCGGCGAGCTGCGGACCTTATCGCCGTCGCCCGCATGATGTTCCGCAGCTGGGGCTGGCGGTGCCACAGAAGCGGGAGCGGCCGGAACTGGTGCAGGCGCGGGAGGCGGAGCCGCCGCAGCGGGTTTGGGCGTTTCGCTCTTGGGCTGCGGAGCTGGCGCAGCCTTCGCTGGAGCAGGGGGAGCAGCAGCGGCGGCCGCTCCCGCGGCGTCGATTGTGCCCACAACCGTTTGCACAGGAACGGTCTGTCCTTCAGCGACCTTGATTTCTTTCAGCACCCCGGCCGCGGGCGAAGGAATCTCCGCGTCTACCTTATCCGTGGAAATCTCGAAGAGTGGCTCGTCTCGGTCGATTTTATCGCCGGGTTTCTTAAGCCACTTCGTGATAGTGCCTTCAAAAATGCTTTCCCCCATTTGGGGCATGATGACGTCAACTGCCATGATGGTCTCCTCAGCAGAAACTGAAGCCTAGGAAATGAATCCTGCGGCTTAAACTAGGCGGAGGCATTCTTCGTGCCATGCGCCAGGAATGCCCTCCAACGTATAAATCTCGTCGCCGCCGTGAAAGAACTCCACTTTCTCGACCTTCGCCACACGGCCGGCGTAGTCAAGCTGCTCGGGCTCAAGCTCGTGGTGATACTGCCCGGCTTCCAGAAACTGCTCCAGGAAAGCGCGGTCGGCGATGCGCACTTCCGTTCCGGTTTCAAATTCAGCTTGGTTCAGTCCCTTGGTTTTACCCACGGCGCAAGACCTGCTTTCTTGAGAAATTAATATTGTGCCAATTCCCGCGCGGCGGCGGCAACTTTTTCAACGCTGGGAAGGAAATATTCTTCCAGCGGCGGCGAGTATGGGACGGGAGTATCGAGCGCCGTAACGCGCGCGATCGGTCCATCCAAGTGGCCGAAAGCATCTTCGCATACGATGGCCGCAATTTCTCCTGCAATACCGCCGGTGCGTGTATCTTCGTGCACGATCAGCAGTTTGCTCGTTTTCTTCACGGAGCTGACGATAGCCTCACGATCCAGCGGCAGCAGCGTGCGCAGGTCAATCACTTCCGCGTCGATGCCGTCATTTGCCAGCAGCTTGGCCGCTTCGAGCGACGTGTGCGCGGCCGCCGCGTAGCTCACGATAGTCAAGTCGCGGCCTTCGCGCCGAACCGCAGCCTTCCCGATCGGTATGGTGTATTCGCTGTCAGGCAGCTGTTCTTTTACCCGGCGATACAGGAACTTATGCTCGAAGAACAACACAGGATTATTGTCGCGTATCGCGGACTTCAGCAGCCCTTTGGCGTCATAAGCCGTCGACGGATACACCACCTTCAGCCCTGGCGTATGCACGAAATACATTTCCGGATTCGCGGAATGGAACGGCCCGCCGTGAACTCCTCCGCCAGATGGCCCGCGAATCACCATGGGCACAGGCGCGCCCCAGCGATAGTGCGACTTGGCGACGAAATTTGTTACCTGATTGAAGCAGCACGCGATGAAGTCGATGAATTGCATCTCGACGACCGGCCGCAGGCCCAGATAGCTCATCCCGCACGCGGCGCCGACGATGCCCGTCTCGCTGATGGGCGTATCGATTACGCGCTCGGGGCCAAACTTCGCGAGCAATCCTTCGGTCGCTTTGAATGCGCCGCCGAAGACGCCGATATCTTCGCCCAGCGTAACGACGGCGGGGTCGCGGTTGAATTCCTCGAAAAGCGCTTCGCGAATAGCTTCGAGCATGGTGACTTCCGGCATCAGCGCCTCCGCCGCCGGTGGGGGCGGTCGTGCTTCGCGGGCCGGCTTTGCTGCTGCTCGCGCTCATAGGCGCGATCTTTGGGACCGCGGCCAAAAGGGACCCGCAATGGCGGCGCCTCCGAGACATCGTGCACGCCGTCTTCCCCGGACGCGGCAACCGCAGGCGGCCGCTCGGCGGGGCGATGAGGCGCGGGCCTCGTGCTCCGCTGGTGAGGAGGCTGCTGCCGATTCTGCGCTGGCTTTGATTGGGATTCGCTCTGCACCTGACGATTCGGAGCGCCAGAAGGCATTATCGCCGCGCCGAAGTCCGCTATCTTCCACACAGCTTGCACGCTGGCGGCGGGCGGCATCACCTGCTCTTTCGGCCGCTGCCAGTCAGCCTGGATTGTATGGCAGCCTTCGCAATAGACGCCCTGCTTAGCGGTCTGCGGATCGGGCAGGGGCGATTCCTCGGCGAATTTCTGATCTTCATCGAGCTCGCGCTCAATGCGCGCGTCGATTTCGGCTTTGGTCTTCGCGTCCCATAGGCCGCGCTCAGTGAGATATTTCTCGTACAGCGGAATCGGGTCTCGCGCCTTCCAGAATTCGAACATATCCTTCGGCACGTACTCGGCCGGGTCGTGTTGCGCGTGCCCCTTCATGCGCATCGTTTGGGCCTCGATCAGGATGGGACCTCGGCCGGAGCGGCATTCATCGACGGCATATTTCGCGACCTCATGGACGGCAACAACGTCGTTTCCATCAACAACGCGGGATTTGATGCCGTAAGCCAGGGCGCGGTCGGCAAAATTCTTCAGCGGCGCCTGACGCGAAACGGGCGTGGAATATGCCCACTGATTGTTTTCGAGGATCAGCACCAGCGGCGCGCGCTGCACTGCCGCGAAGTTCAGCCCTTCGTGGAACGCTCCTGTGGAGCTACCGCCATCTCCAATCCACGTCATCGCGACGATTTTCTGTCTAAGATAGCGGCCCGCCATGCCCACGCCCGCCATCACCGGGATCAGATCGCCCAACATGGAAATGGGAGAAACAACGTGCAGCTTTTTCAGATCGCCAAAGTGGCTGGTGCCGTCCTTGCCGTGCGTCGGCGAAGTGGCTTTGGCCATGTGCTGCGTGAAAATGTCTCGCGGCTTAAAGCCTTTCACCAGCAGCGTGCCGATATTGCGAATCATTGGCGCAAGCCAGTCGCGCGGCTCAAGCGCATACGCGGTGCCCACGGAAATCGCTTCCTGGCCGAGGCTGGAATATACGCCGCCAACGATTTTGTTTTGCCGGAAGAGCCGCACCAGGCGCTCTTCGAGCTGCCGATTGAGCTGCATGAAGTAGTACAGCTCCAGGTGCCGCTCGCGGCTAAGTTGGTGATTCATTGTTGAAGCGCTTCTCTTGCGCAGCCGACGCAAGCCGGCCGCGCCGCGGCTCTGCCTGACAATCTAAATCGCCGCGGATTCGGCATGATGGTCCATCGGGTGTGCCGTGTGTGTGCCCTGTTCCAACCGCTCGCGATTTATGCGCGCTGGCTCGCGCTCGAATACGGATGCAAAATGCGCCACGAGCCGTTCGCGAACTTCTTCGAGCGGTACAGCGCGCCCGAGTGCTCGCTCGAGCGACGTGGCGCGCTTCCCCGCGACCCCGCACGGCACGATCAGATCGAAATAGCGCAAGTCGGTCGCCACGTTATACGCAAATCCATGCGAACTGACCCATCGGCTCAGATGCACGCCGAGCGCCGCAAGTTTCTCTTCGCCCCCGGGCGCATCGAGCCAAACACCGTGGTTCGCGTCGCTGCGATGCGCTGCCAAGCCGAAATCGGCCGTCGCCCGGATCATCACTTCCTCAAGCTGCTCCACGTACCACCGAATATCCCGGCGATGTTCCGCAAGGTCGAGAATCGGATATCCGACGACCTGCCCCGGACCGTGGTAGGTGATGTCTCCGCCGCGGTCGCTGTGATGGAATTCGACGTTCATCTGTGCGAGTAATCGTTCGCCCGCGCGCAGATTGTCCGGTCTTCCGTTGCGTCCCAGCGTGATGACGTGAGGATGTTCGCAGAGCAGCAGCACGTCGGGAATAGCACCGGTCTTGCGCGCTTCGACCAGTTCGCGCTGCAAGGCACACGCCGGCTCGTAGGCGATTGGCCCTAAATCGGCCACCCAAACGATGTTTTCGGGCTCTTGCATGAAACTCTCGAAAGAAAATGCCGCTCGGCGCGAGGCCAAAGATCCAGAAACTTCAGACGTTAAAAGTTGATCGAAATGCCGCGCACCGCGTTGAACGCATCGCCCATTGCTTCCCAAATCGTGGGATGCGCGTGGATCGTGGCGGCCATGTCGTCCAGCGTAGCTTCGAGCCCAAGTGCGGCAACGGCCTCGGAGATAATTTCCGTTGTCAGCGGCCCGATCGCGTGGACGCCCAGGATTTCGCCGTACTTCGCTTCCGACACTACTTTTATGAAGCCGTCATGCTGTCCCAGGATCGTGGCCTTGCTGTTGCCCAGGAACGGAAATTTGCCTGTTTTCACATCGAACCCGGCTTCGCGCGCCTGCTTTTCCGTCAGCCCGACGGAGCCGATTTGCGGCTCGCAAAATGTCACGTTCGGGCAGCGCTTACGATCGAACGGCTGCACGTCTTCTCCCGCCATGCGCCCCACGGCGATAATGCCTTCCATTGACGCCGCGTGCGCCAGTTGCGGCAGCCCCGCGACGATATCGCCGATGGCGTAAAGGTGCGGCTCGGCCGTTTCCAAATACGCATTCGTGTGGACGAATCCGCGCTCCACTTTCGCTTTCGTCTTCTCGATCCCGGTATTTTCGGTCAGCGGACGCCGTCCCACCGCGATCAGCACCTTCTCCGCGGTCACGGATTGCGATTTGCCGGTTTTGTCCTTGTACGTGACCGTCGCGCCATTGGCGTTCTTTTTTACGGAATTCACCATCGCTTCCAGCTCCACGCGAACGCCGCGTTTTTTGTAAACCTTCTGCAACTCCGCGGAAATTTCATCGTCTTCGAGCGGCACCATCTTGGGCAAGGCTTCGAGCAGCGTCACATCCGAACCGAACGTCTTGAAAATGGACGCGAACTCCACGCCTACCGCGCCGCATCCCACCACGATCAGCGACTTGGGAATCGCGGGAAGCGCCAGAATCTCGCGATTCGTCAGAACCGTCTGCCCATCGATTTCCACGCCCGGAAGTGAACGTGCCTCTGAGCCGGTAGCCAGCATGATGTGCGTGGTTTCCAGCTCCGTTACTTTGCCGTCTTTTTCCACCGAAACGCGGCCTGGCCCTGCGATACGTCCCCAGCCTTGGATCGACTCCACTTTGTTCTTCTTGAAGAGCGCCCCGATGCCACCGGCGTGCTTCTTCACGATTTTGTCTTTGCGCGCCAGCATTGCGGGCCAGTTCACCTTCACGTCTTTCACCGCAAAGCCGAATTCCTCGGCGCGCAGGAAATTGTCGTAGATGTCGGCGTGGTGCAGAAATACTTTGGTCGGAATGCACCCCACGTGAAGGCAGGTGCCGCCGAGGAAAGGGTCCTTTTCCACTACGGCGGTTTTCAGTCCCCATTGACCGGCGCGAATCCCGGCCACGTATCCGCCCGGACCGCTGCCGATGATCACCAGATCGTATTTGGCCAATCGCTCTCCCCTTTGTTCTCTGGCACTCGCGAGCCGCGAAGCATTCGGCAGTGCGCTCACTTGAGTTCCGATCGCTGCGCAGCCGACAAATTTTATCAGTCGCCCGAAGCCGACGCAAACGAACCAGACCCCAAATCCGCCGGATCCGGTATCTGATGCTGAGAACGCACTTTAGTAATGCTAGTCAACAATCACCCACTGGATCGTGCTATCCCAACGGAACTCTCCATCAACAAAAAAGAAATATCCGACTGGCGTCTCAACAGGGTCCTCTCCGTACATCAAAATGTGTTCCCAAGCAGCTAGAAACACCTCGGGGGTTGTCACCAAGCCTGGATAGGCTATTTTCGCGTCTTGCTTCTTCACGGAAAAATAGCCGTCCTCGTGTGCGAACTCGATCATTTGGCTCTCAAACTGCTGTTCCGACCTCTTCAGATTTTTTCCGTATAGAGCTGCGGTTTCCAATCCAGCAGGACCAAAATTCGTCACATACCAGCTCTTCGCATTGGGGATCTCAAAATCCGCTATCGTCGCTTGGAGCTGGTCCGATCTGCGTTTTCGCGCCATGGAGCACATTTGCGTTAATTCCTGCTTTAGCGTTTGTGCGCTATCGGGCGATGGAACGTGCCTTTTGCCCCCACGAGCACCAGCCGAAACTGCATCGGGCCTGTCGGCGCGGGCGTCTCTGGGTGTCCACGCCGCCACTGCCAAAAAGATCATGAAAAGCAGCATCGACTTACGACGAGACACGTGGGTTCCCTCCGGCCTCGGATATGGTTGTCGAGAACCAGTAAACTCGCTACCTTGGTACTCTACGCAACGAACTTGTAACCGATGCCACGCACCGTCAGCAAGTGCCGCGGCTTGCCGGGATCGTCTTCCAGATAGCGCCGTAGCCGGACGATAAAATTATCGATCGCGCGCGTGTCCGTGTCTTCGCGAAGGTCCCAAACGTCTTCCAGAATCGACTTCCGCGATACCACGCGGCCGGCGTTTCGAATCAGATGCCGCAGCAGCTTGGCTTCCATCAGAGTGAGGTGAACGGTATTTCCGCCGGAGCGAAGCTCCAGAGTCTCGAAATCGAGTGTTTTCCCATCCAGCGTATACACCTCGCCCGAGGTGCGCTCGCCGCCCGAAACCGCCGCTCCAGGCGCGGCCGCTTTCCCCGCGGCAGCAGATGCGGTCGCTTTCATCGGCCCTGCCAGCCACGCGCTTCGCCGCAGCAGCCCCTGCAAACGCGCCAGAAAAATCTGCAAGTCGAACGGTTTGGCGAGATAGTCATCCGCGCCGGCCGCAAATCCTTCGAGCACGTCTTCCGGGCGCCCGCGCGCCGTCAAGATGAGTACCGGCACGTAATTTTCCGCCTTGCGCAGAGCCGATGCCACGGCAAAACCATCCATGCCGGGAAGCATCACGTCGAGCACGACGGCATCGAAATGTTCGCATTCCTGCAGCAAGCGGCGAACCGCCGATTCGCCATCGCCGCACAGATCGGCCGCATGCCCCTCAGCTTCCAGGTTGAAGCGCAGGCCCTCGGCCAGATGCATTTCGTCTTCCACTACCAGAATGCGGCTCACGAGCCTAGCCTCGGAAGCTCGAAGGTTACCGTCGTGCCCGGCACGTTGCCGCCGCTTTCGGCAAACACCCGGCCGCCGTGCGCGCGCGCAATCGACTTGACGATGAACAGCCCCAACCCCGTTCCCTTGGCGCCGGAAAGAGCGCGTCCGCGCACGCGATAAAAACGCTTAAAGATTCGCTTCAATTCGTGCGATGGGATGCCGATGCCCCGGTCGCTCACGCGCAACGCTATGCGGTTGTCGTAAGGCAACGCGTCGAGTTGGACGGACACGTCCACATTTCCGCCCGAATACTTGATCGCATTGTCGAGGATGTTGGAGACCGCAGTCCGCAAATCCTCCGGGTCGCCCTGAATCGTCAGGGGCGCTCGATCCGGTCCGCCGTTCGAGGAATTCTCGCGCCAATAGAGGGCGCTAGGGGGCAAATGGTGCCGCGTGCGCGCCAACTCCATGCATTGGCCCACCATCTCGCGGAAATCAAACTCCACCAGATGGTGCTTCGCGCGGGCCATGCGAACTTCTCCCGCTTTGAGCACCTGCTCCACGGTTCCAAGCAGCCGGTCGGTATCTTCAAGCATCAGGCCGTAGAACTGCTTTTGCTGCGAAGGTTCAAGCTCGCGGCGCTGCAGCGTCTCCAGATAAAGCCGAATAGATGCGATCGGTGTCTTCAGTTCGTGCGTCACGGCGTTGATGAAGCTATCGTGCTGCTCGTTGCGGCGGATTTCGCGCACCAGAAAAGTCGTGTTCAGGACCAATCCCGTAATGATTAGCAGGAAAAATACAACGCCCGAAAACAGCAAGACGGCGTCGCGCCAATTGCGGATGATCCAGCTGATATTGAGCACAACCGCGGCGATAATCGACGCGACGCCGACAATGAGAAAGAAAATCGTCGTCTTGCGGCGGCTGATGACACGCATAGGTCAGTAAGTCTCTCTGTGAATGCATTGTACAGCGGTCTGAAGGCGGAAGATGCGGCGCGAGCGCCGTTATCCCAAAATGCATAGGGCCACGCGCGTTGCGTGACCCTATCGTAAGGCAGCTATCGGCAGATTAAACGGAGGCAAAATCGGTGTTGGCTTGCGGAGCCGCCACGATGTCCGTCGGCAGCGCTCCGACCGCTGCCATGGCTGCTTGCTTTACGGTCTCTTTCGAAGGCAGCTTCGCGCAATAGACGTTCCATACCAGTCCGAGCTTTTTCAGTAGCCAGATTCCGTACCAGTTGACGTCCACTTCATACCAAGCCAGGCCGTGCCGCGCGGATACCGGATGCGCGTGATGATTGTTGTGCCAGCCTTCGCCCCACGCCAGCAAACCAACCCACCAGCTATTTGTGGAAAGGTCGCGCGTCTGGAATCGCCGGTAACCCCATGAATGCGTCGCGGAATTCACCAGCCAAGTGGAGTGCAGGCCCAGCACGGTCCGGAAAAACACTCCCCAAAGCACGAACGGCACGCCGCCAATCGCGTACAAGATCGCGGCGAGAAAAATCATCGGCACGTAATGATACTTGGTGATCCAAACGTGGAATTTGTCCTTGGCCAGATCGGGCACATACCGCGCGAGCGTGGTCGTATCGTGGTGCATCGACTTGCCCACCAGAATCCACCCCATGTGGGACCACCATTTCCCATCGATCGGCGAATGCGGATCTCCTTCGTGATCCGAGTGTTGATGGTGAATTCGGTGCGTCGCCACCCAGAAGATCGGCCCTCCCTCCAAAGCCAGCGTCGCGCAGACGGTGAAGAAATACTCGATCCACTTGTGCGTTTTATACCCGCGGTGAGTCAGCAGACGGTGGTAGCCCATACCAATGCCCAGGCTGCCCGCTACCCAATTCAACAAAACGGCCAATAGCACCAGTTTCCACGAAAAGAAAAAAAGCGCTGCTATGGCGCCCACGTGGAACAGCACCATGGCGATGGCCGTGACCCAGTTGATATCTTCGTCGGTCGCTGATTTCTTCGCGATGTCGTCGATCTTAAGCACCGTGGGGCCCCTCGAGTGAGCGAAATGAACGCGAGTGAACTGCCTGCTTCATCCTTCGCATTTTTAGGATAGCAGCGGCACTCGGATGGCTTTGTAATAGTTCTGTAATAGCGCAACTGTGCGCCGAAAGAGTTAGCGAAACGACCAGCGAGCGGCGCAAACGGTCGCTCTTCGCAATCGACCACCGAATATTCCGGTCTGCAGGCTCGCGTGCCGCTATTCGCGGCCAGATGGCGGACCGGGATTGAGCGGCACGGAAGCAGCCTGGGCCATCCGGGAGATTTGGTCCAGGCACTCTGAGGCTCTGACGAGAGCTTGTGCGACGGAGTTTGATTCCACCTTCAGCGTGGCGATGTCTTGGTGATTGAGCGCTTCCGTGATTCCAGGCAAGGATTCCGCGGCGTAGCCCGTGTAGCTGCCCGGCGCGAAAATCGTGTGCTTGTACCACGGGCGGCCCACCAGGCCGTTCGGATCGAGCAACGACTGCTCAACGTCAGCAAGGGCGAGGCTCAGCCGATTCGCTAGAGCGAAATTGACCGTGGTACCCTCCAGCGCGCCGATGGCCATGGCTTCGCGCAACGACGACTCGGCAAATCGGTTCGCCGCGTCCACCACGGGCTGAAGCGCGGCGTATTCGCTCGGGTCCTGCGAAGCGCGCGCCGCAAGCTCGTCCAAAGAACGGGAAACTTCAGAGGAATAGTTCGAGTAATCGAACGGCAGGATGCCGGCCTCATCCAGCCGCAGCGCCAGAATCCCTAGCACCCGCGCCAAAGTCACATGGTACGCGAACGTCGGATCGCCGAAATGTTTCATCCAGTAGAAATCATCGTAGAGCGAATGATAAACGCCGTAGTCGCCGCTAAAGGCCAAATCGACGGCGGGAATTCCGGCAAAATCCAGGAACGCCGAATAATCGGAGCCCGAGCCTAATGTTCCAACGGGCGCTTCGCCCGAGGTGCGCGCGCCAGCAGTCTCCCGCGCCACGCCCGAGAGTTCCGTGCGCCCAGCGGAGGAATGCTCCGCCCACGCCTCGTAAACGCTCTCGCCGGTGTCGGGGTCCGGAACCTGCCGCGTGGCCGCCCGTATTAGGTCGTTGAGCGATGGGCTGGCGGAAGCGGTGAAATTCGGCCCGGTTACGCCGACATCCGTGTTGATGTACGCCACCGCTTTCGCTTGCAGTTCAGTGCGATGCTGCTCCACCCATTCCGTCGAGCCAAGCAGTCCGGGCTCTTCTCCATCCCAATTGCAAATCACGATCGTCCGGCGCGGCTGCCAGCCGGAACGCACGAGCTCGCCCAAAGCGCGCGCCGTTTCGAGCAGCGACGCGGTGCCGCTACTCGGGTCCGCGGCGCCGTAGACCCACGCATCATGATGGTTGCCGAGGATCACCCACTGGTCGTCAAGCGAGCCGTGCAACTTCGCGATCACATCGTAAAGCGGCCGCTGCCGGTAATCCATCACTACCCTCATGTGGACGCGCACGTGTCCGTTGCCAACGTGATAGGTGAACGGCAGCGCTCCCTGCCAGTTACGTGGCACATGGTGGCCGTCAAGGTCCTTGAGGATCACGGAAGCATCCTCCGCGCTGATCGGCATCGTGGGAATGTGCGGGAGGCTTGCCGCATCGGCGGGCGAGATGCGCTTCGCGCCGGGAACCGACGCAAATCCCGGCGTAAGCGGATCGCCAGGATAGATTTGCGTGTACAGAATCGATCCGCGCTGCACTCCACCCATCGGCCGCCATGGCCCGTCAGGAAACGGGTCGCCTGCGGCGTAGCCGTCATCCTGCGGATCGGAATAAAGGACCAATCCCGAAGCATGATGCTGCTCCGCCAGCAGCGCTTTGATGCCGCGGTATCCGCGCCCGTACCGCGCGATGACGATCTTCCCATCCACGCTGACGCCCAGCCGGGCGAGCTCGCGATAATCTTGCGCCATGCCGTAGTTGACGTAAACCACCGGAGCCGTGATGTCGCCGGATGGCGAGTAATCGTTGTAGTCCGGTGTGACGTGCTTGCTCCACGTATCGAGATCGCCGGGAATTGGTGGCTCGGGCGTCGCCAAATTTTCGTGCTTGGGCTTCACGAGTTCGAGCTTGATTTCGCGCGGCATCGGCAGCCACACGCTGTAGCTCTCGATATCCGCATCGAACCCGTAGCTGCGGTACTGGTCGCGCAGCCATTCCGCCACGCGATGGCTGGCCTCCGTGCCGGCCAGATGCGGCGTGCTGGTTAACTGGCGAAGATTGCTCTCCGCCCTCGCGGCGTCGGGAATTGCGAGGAATTGCTTTTCGAGTTGCGCTTCCGCGGCGGAGCGCGTGCGGCCAAAGCCCTCCATCTGTGGCGGCTGGGTAGCAGCGCTCGCGGTTTGCGCTGCAGGAGGTTCGGAGGTATTTTGCGCGCGGCCCGCGCTTGCCACCAGCGCGGCTATCAGCACGCTCAGCAAAACCATCGAACCAATTGATAATTTTCTGCGCCACCAGGGATTCACGGAGCTCCTCGCATTCGATCGTCATTCAACGCGCACCTAAATCCTAGAGTTCTCCCGGCCGTTCTCGACCGATTTTTGCGAGCCAAATGCCGAATCCGGCATCTGCCGGTAATCGGCTCAGCACGAGTTTCGAAACAGCGCTCTTCGCTTGACGGCGCGGATTCAGGGCCTTAGCTTGGATGCTTTCACGCTCCCATAAGCGGCTCAACACGCGAAAAACGGATGAGAATTTTAATTTCAGGCGCGTCCGGACTTGTGGGCTCCGCGCTCGGTCGCGCTCTCCGCGCGCAGGGGCACGCGATCGCGCGCCTCGTCCGGCCGGACGGAACGGTGGCGGAAGGCGATGTACGCTGGAATCCCGCTTCGGCCACGATTGATCGCAACGCATTGGAAGGCGCGGACGCCGTCGTTCATCTCGGCGGCGCGAGCATCGCGGACGGAAGATGGACCGCCTCGCGCAAAGCGCTGCTCCGCGGCAGCCGCGTGGATTCCACGCGCCTCTTGGTTGACTCCCTCGCGCAGCTTCGTCTGAAGCCGCGCGTTTTAGTGTGTGCATCTGCCACCGGCTACTACGGTGACCGTGGCGATGAAGTCTTGACCGAAGCGAGCGCACCCGGAACCGATTTTTTGGCTCTGCTGGCGCGCGATTGGGAAATGGAAGCTCTGCGCGCGCAAGCGGCAGGCATTCGCGTGGCGATGTTGCGCTTCGGAATCGTCTTGGCTCGCCAGGGTGGCGCGCTGCCGAAGATGCTGCTGCCGTTCCGCTTTGCCGTCGGCGGGCGAATCGGCAGCGGGCGGCAATGGATGCCGTGGATTGCGCTGGACGATGCCGTTGCAGTGGCGATTGCAGCCATTCAGGACGATCGATTCTCCGGCGCGATCAACACCGTTGCGCCAAATCCGGTGCGCAATACCGACTTCACACGAATCGCCGCGCGCGCGCTACGTCGCCCCGCCATTTTCGCTGTACCCGCCTTCGCGCTGCGTGTCGCAGTTGGCGAAATGGCTCAGCCGCTCCTGCTGGCCAGCACGCGAGCTGTTCCGGACCTTCTGGCAAAAATCGGATTCTCGTTCCGCTTCACGGAGATCCAAGCAGCCCTGCAGAAAATTTTGCGCAAGAACTGAGTTGCATGAATCCGCTATTCCGGCGCACTCAGCCTGCACCGAATTGAAACTCGAAGATTCCGATATGGAACGACGCACCTGGCTAAAGCTGTCGCGCGCAATTTTCGAAGAGCAGTTGACGCCAAGCGCCGCCTGAACTAGTGAAAGCGCCTACGCCGTTCTTGCACAGGAATTTAGCGCAAAA
>JASHPG010000170.1 GCA_030038275.1 Candidatus Acidiferrales bacterium
TTTCGTGGCCGGCAGCGATGGCGTGCTCCACGCTCTTTCCACCAGCGACGGCCACGAGATATGGTCCTACAACACCAAGCACAGCTTCGAAACCGTGAATAAGGTTCCCGCTCATGGCGGAACTATCGACGCCATCGGACCCAGCATTGTCAACGGGATGGTCTATATCGGCTCGGGCTATGCCGTGGTAGGGTCCGGCACGGGGAATGTACTGATCGCGTTTTCGACTAATTAACCGGCTTGTGGCTGGGCCGCGCGCCCGTGCTATACTTAATAGCCCGTCCCTGTGGCGCTGAGCCGCCCAGAGCGGGCGTAAGCGGGCCGCTAGCAGCTAGTTGCGAGCCTGGGAGGTGTTTTTATCGCAGAACGAGGTGGAGTAGGAGGCCTTCGCGTAAACGAGCGCATTCGCGCCCGCGAGGTCCGCTTGATTGACGATGCGGGGACGCAACTCGGCGTTATGTCCTTGTTCGACGCCATGAAAAAAGCGCGCGACGCCGGCCTGGATGTGGTGGAAATCTCGCCCAACGCCATGCCGCCGGTTTGCAAGCTCGTGGACTACGGGAAGTTCCTCTACGAGCAGAGCAAGAAGGCGCACGAGGCGAAGCGGCACCAGAAAAGCTCGCACATTAAGGAAGTGAAATTCCGGCCTTCGACCGCCGAGCACGATTATCAGGTGCGCAAAAACCAGATCGTGCGTTTCCTGGGCGAAGGATACAAAGTGAAGGCCATGATCTTTCATCGCGGCCGCGAAATGGCACACCAGGACGTGGGCCGCTCGAAAATGGAACGCTTATTGAAGGAAATCGGCGAACAGGCGCAGGTCGAGTTCGGCCCGCGCATGGAAGCGAACATCCTGCTCGCGCTGCTGGCGCCGAAAAAGGGCACCGCGGCTTCGCCGTTGTCCTCGCGTTCGCCGCAAGCCGCCGAAGGCGCGGCCTGAAAATTTCTGATCCGAGGAAATTGTGACCAAGAACAAGAAAGCAAAGCTGAAAACGCATCGTGGCGCCGCCAAGCGCTTCAAGATTACTTCCACCGGCAAAGTCCTGCGCTGGCGCTCCGGCAAGCGCCACTTGCTCGGCACCAAAAAGCCGCGCCGCATGCGCAACCTGCTGAACAAGGTGGAAGTGAATCCCGCGGACGCGCCGAACGTGCGCCGCGCATTGCCCTACGGCATCGAATAGCTTTTCGATTAAAGGGCGCGCAACGCGTGCCCTGATTTTTCCGTGCCAGCCAAGCGCGTAACGGGTGCCTGGCGGCCGGTTCGCGAGCCGATTGCAGGATGGCTCGCGCGTCCTACTTGCGAGACAAACCCGTTTTGCCGTGCATCTTTGCGCCCGGCATTTCCGTTTGTCTCCCGTTCAATTTTGGCGATTTGATTTACAAGCGCCGCACAGGCGCGCATCAGGAGAAAAACTGAAATGGCTCGAGTAAAACGCGGCACCAAGCGTCGCACGCGGCGCAAAAAGCTTCTAAAGCACGCCAAGGGATTTTTCCTTACCAAGAGCAAGCTCTACCGCTCGGCAAAGGAGGCGGTGAATCGCTCGCTGCGCTATAGCTATCGCGACCGCCGCACGCGCAAGCGCGATTTCCGCACTCTGTGGATTCAGCGCATCGGCGCCGCCGCGCGCAATAACGGCCTCAGCTATAGCCAGTTGATTCACGGGCTGAAGGTCGGCGGCATCGATCTCGACCGCAAGGTTCTGGCGGAAATGGCCGTAAGCGACGCCGAAGGATTCGCGGCGCTCGTCGCGTCGGCCAAGCAGCACCTCGGCTCTGGCCGTGGCGCTGGGGCTGCCGCTTCGTCGCAACCGAGCGCGTAGCCGCTTGGTTTTTCGGGTGCCGCACTCTTCGCATAGTTCGCGAAGGGTGCGGATTTTCCCGTAGCGCTTTCGCAAGTGGTGGGCACACCATGGGAACCGATCCGACAACCCAGACGCTCGCCCAACTCGGCGACAACACACCCGAGCAAGTCGCGCCGCGTTTTGCTGAAATTCGCGCCCGCTTCGATTTTGAAATCTCGAGCGATTCAAATACCGGCAATTGGCCCGCGTTCATCGCACGATGGACCGGACGCAAGTCCGGCGTGCTCACCGAGATCGGCGACAACTGGCTCAAACCGGCGCCGCCGCGGCTTAAAAAAGTCGTCGGGCAGGAATTCCAGAAACTCAAAGCCCACGTCGAATCCGCGCTCGAAGCCAAGCGCAAGGAAATCGAGTCTGCCGCGGAGCAAGCCGCCGCCGCGCGCGACCGCATCGACCTCTCGCTTCCCGGCATTGAACGCGCCATCGGCACGCGCCATATCATTCGCCAGACGTACGAGGAACTGGTGCGCATTTTCGTGTCGATCGGCTTCAGCGTGGTCGAAGGCCCGGAAATCGAGACGCCCTACTACAATTTCGAGGCCCTCAACATCCCCGAGCATCATCCCGCGCGCGACAACATGGACACGTTTTATATCGAAGGCGCGCGCGAACCGCATCTGCTGCGCACGCATACATCGCCGATGCAGATTCGCACCATGGAAAAGCAGCCGCCGCCGGTGCGCATCATCGTGCCGGGAAAAGTCTATCGCCGCGATAATCCCGATGCGACGCACGGCTACATGTTCCATCAGATCGAGGGCCTCGCCGTCGATACGGACATCACGTTCTGCGATTTCAAGGGAACGGTCGAATATTTCGTGCGCGAGTTTTTCGGTCCCAAGGCCAAAACGCGCCTGCGCCCCAGCTACTTTCCATTTACTGAGCCTTCCGCCGAAGTCGATGCGACTTGCCACGTCTGCGGCGGCAGTGGCTGCCGCATCTGCAAATTTTCAGGCTGGATCGAACTCTCCGGCGCGGGCATGGTGAATCCTGCGGTGTACGGCTTCGTGAAGAATGGTTACGACGCCGCAAAACATTCCGGCTTCGCTTTCGGCATGGGCATCGACCGCCTGGCCATGATGAAATACGGCGTCACGGAATTGCCGCTGCTCTTCCAGAACGACGTTCGCTTCCTCCGCCAGTTTCCCTGATCGCTGTGCCTGCCGTGCCTGCTCCAAAAGGCAAATTGTCGCTCGGCGCGAGCGAGAAGTTAGCGGTTCGCCAAAGTAATGTGTGTCCAGCAAAAACTTCAATCGCGCATCGCCTCGATATCGTCGAGGTCGATCACCGGTGACACGATGTCGCCGGTAATCTTCATCGTGCCAGCCATCCGGCCCAACCAATCGCCCTCTCGCGGTTTTTCAGCCGGCGGTACCACGTCCGCGATTGGCTTTCCGCGTCGCGTTACGCGCAGCGGCTTCTTTGTCTTATTCACCTGCTCCAGCAGTGGAAAGCATTTCGCCTTGAATTCGGAGATGGCGACTTCCTCCATCGGCTTCTTCTTGCTGCTCGCCATAGACCCTCCTGACCACTACACCATGGTCATCAAAGTCAGAACGGAATGCCTTGCGATAGGTCGTGTTGCGTTGCTGCAACCGCTATAATGCGAGTACGCGACGCCAAATGCCAACCATTGATTCCAAACAGCGCTTTTCATCACGCGTGGCGGATTACGTCCGCTACCGCCCCAGCTATCCCGCCGCGATTCTCGATCCGCTGCGCGAGGAATGCGGCATGACGCCCGCGTCGGTGGTGGCCGACGTCGGTTCCGGCACTGGATTGCTCGCGCGCATCTTCCTCGACAATGGGAATCTTGTGTACGGCGTTGAGCCTAACGCCGAAATGCGCGCGGCAGGCGAGCAATTCCTGCAAAGATACTCGCGATTCCATAGCGTTGACGGGTCCGCCGAAGCCACCATGCTTCAGGATGCCAGCGTCGATTTCGTTGCCGCCGGGCAGGCGTTTCACTGGTTCGATCCCGAAGCCGCGCGAATCGAGGTCGCGCGCATCCTTCGTCCTGAAGGCGCCGTCGCCGTGGTCTGGAACGAGCGCCGCGTTGAAACCTCCGCATTCCTGCGCGCCTACGAAGAATTGCTCCAAAAATACTCGGACGACTACGCGCACGTTTCCGCGAAATATCCCGAAGACCGGCGCATGGCGGATTTCTTCGCGCCCGGAAAATTCCGCGAGCGAACCTTTCCCAACGAGCAGCTTTTCGATTTCGAGGGATTGCGCGGGCGCCTGCTTAGCTCTTCCTATTCGCCGCCCGCGGACCATCCGAACCACGCGCCGATGCTCGCCGGCCTCCGCCGCATTTTCGACGCGCACAATAAAGGCGGCTACGTCCGCTTCGAATACGCCACGCATCTTTATTACGGCCGTTTGCAAGCCAGATAAGCGCCTAGAACAAAAAGCACCCAACAAACACCGGGATTAGAGTGGATGGTCTCGCAGCCAGCGCAGAACCCGCGCGGCGCTGCCATCCGGCGGGAACTCGGGGTAGAACACGTGTTCGATTCGCCCCGCGCGAACGATCATCGTCAGCCGCTTCAGAAGCCGCATGCCTCCCGCGTCAAACGTCGGCAGCCGCAGCGCCTCGCACAGCTTGAATGCCGCGTCGCTCAAAATCTCAAACGGGACGCGCAGCCTTTGCGCCATCTCCCGTTGATATTCCGTCGTCTGCGTGCTCAGCCCGAAAACTGCTACGCCAGCCTTCGTGATCTCCGCATGAAGATCGCGAAAGCCGCAGGTCTGCGGAGTGCATCCCCGCGCGCCGGGAATTTCGTCCCATCCAGCCGGCAGCGGCTTGCCCGGCACGCCGGTCATCGGGTAGCAATAGATCACCGTGCGCGGCGCGTTCAAAGCAGCCAGGTTGACCACCCGTCCTGCCGTTGACGGCAGCGAAACGCGCGGCATTTCCATTCCCGCGAGATGATTCGCCGCGCCGTCATCTTCCGGCCGCGGCAAATTCGGAGGCAGTGGAAAATCTGTCTGCATGGTTTTCGCCCAAGCGTCAGTCAGGAAGAGGAATTAAGCGAATCGGATCGCCCGTGTGAATCACGCCGGGGCGCACGACGGTTAAGTACAATCCGGCATCGCCGCCGTGCTGCTGTGCGACGGCCCTCAGCACTTTCGGATTCTGCACGCCGGTTTCCGGGTCCATGTTAATCATCATGCACCGCGTATCGCGTTGCACCACGCTCGCAAGCACCCGGTCGCCAATCCGCACCAGGCAATTCACCCACCGCTCTTCTTCAAACGCCTGCCCGGATCGAGGCTCAACGTAGAAATTGGCGCGAAATTGCCGGTGATCGATTTCCGATTCCGATTCGCGCGAAAGCGCGCGCACCGTCGCGAGACTGAATAACGATAGATGCTGGCAATCGGTCATCGCTCGAAAGCTCCTCATCAGGGAAATCCGCCGCCCGCCTGCCACTTCCTCGCGCAGCGTCGCATCGGAAATTTCCGTCAGCCGTCCCTCAGGAGTCTTCACACGAAGCGTACGTTCGGAATTTTCCGCCGCCGGCGGTTGCTCCAACACCGGCTGATACAGGAGCATTCGTGAATTCTCGCGCGCGGTCATCCACGGAAAAATGCTCTTGTCGGCCTTGTCCGCCTGCACGAACGCGTATTCCCGGTCGCCGGTGATTCCGTCCAATCCGACGTGCGCCTCTTCCAGCGCAATCCCGGCCATCGACTTCACCGGATACAGGTATAGTTTCTCGACTGTCGCAACGAAATCGCTCACCAGAATCTGCTCCGCGCCGCATTCTACGCGAACGCACCACGTTGGTGAAACAGCGGAGTCGAACGAAACGTTATTTCCGCGCGGCGGCTTTCGAAGCACCGGCGAAATACGTTTTGAACCAATCCGCCGCCAGCCGCGCCACTTCTTCGAGCGCGCCGGGTTCCTCAAAAAGATGCGTCGCCCGTGGAACGACGTGCATTCTTTTTACTTCGCTTCCAAGCCGCGCCATGGCCGCGCGATTCATTTCGATCACCGGCTCGTCGTTGCCGCCCACGATCAGCAGCGTGGGCGCCTTCACGTTCGCCAGCGCGTCACCCGCAAGATCGGGCCGGCCTCCGCGCGAGACGATCGCGCCGATTTTGTCTCCCAGTTGCGCCGCCGAGACGAGCGCCGCGGCCGCTCCAGTGCTCGCGCCAAAATATCCGAGACGCATCAGCGCCGTTTCCGGCTGCCGCATCAGCCAGCGCGTTGCATCGGCCAGCCGTCCCGCCAACAGCGCGATATCGAATCGCAGGGCCCCGTTCGCCGCATCGACAGCTTCTTCGTTCGGGGTCAAAAGATCGAACAGCAGAGTGCCAATTCCCGCCTCGCGCAGCGCTCGCGCCACGTACTGGTTTCGCGGGCTGTGCCGGCCGCTGCCGCTTCCATGCGCGAACAGCACCACCGCTGCCGCGCCGTCAGGCATTCCCAGCGTTCCGGGCAGCGCCACTTTGCCTGTCTCGATGAAGATTTCCTGCTCGCTTTGGTGAGCCAAGGTCTCTCTGTTTCTAATCTCTGTTTCCAGTCATTGGCGCGTCGCGGAGTGTAGGTCAAATCTCTAGACGCGATATAAACGCGGTCGAAGAATGCGGCGGACAAAAGTAAATCGAGGTGAACCCTAATCTTGTATCCATCCGGGCGGATCGCTCGCTGGAAACGATTCGCGCGAAGCCTCGTCCACCACGCTGTCGCCGGTCGAACCTGCCGCGGCGCCGCGTGCTGCCTCGCCTCGCTGCGCTGCGCGCCGCAAAACCTCGATCACTTCTTCGTCCGTGACCTGCGCGAAATTCTCGTAGAACTGTCCGATGGCATAAAACCGTTCCGGTGAATGGACGCAAACCAGATCGTCAACATCGTCCCGCAGCCGCTTGCACGTCGATGCCGGCGCCACCGGCACGGCCAGCACCAGCCTCGCTGGCCGCATCTGTTTCAGCGTCTTGATCGCCGCCAGCGTGCTCGACCCGGTCGCGATTCCGTCGTCCACCAGTACCACGGTTTTGCTCTCCACCGTCAGCGCTGGTTTGCCGTCGCGGTAGGCTTGCTCGCGCCGGTCGATTTCCGTTCGCACCTGCTCGCTGATCCGCTCGATCGGCGCGTCCGGGATATTCAGCTCGCAAATGATGTCTTGATCGAGCACTCGCACTCCCCCGCTCGCGAGCGCGCCAAACGCAAGTTCCTCCTGCCCCGGCACCCCCAACTTGCGCGAAACGAAAACGTCGAGTGGCGCGCCGAGTGCTTGCGCCACTTCCGATGCGACGATCACTCCGCCGCGCGGTATTCCCAACACAACTACGTCCGCACGCCCGAAATAGCTCGCAAGCTTCTGCGCCAGTTGCCGTCCCGCTTCCGCCCGGTCCGCGAAGGTCATGTCCACGCCTTCATTCTAGCGCGGGTCGCCGCAACCGTCGCGGCTCGTATCCCGCTTTGCGGGACTCGCCTGCTCGCATCCAGGCGCTGCGCCGCTATCGACGCCGCTATGAATTTTTGCGCTGCTCTGGCGCGCCCGCTCTTCGCAGTCCGTGAAATCCTGTGGCTTGGTGCCGCAAACCCGGTGGGGCAGGTCGAGTGGCCTGTACCTCGACTGTACCCCTGACCAGTAGCTTTTCTAACGCCGTCTGCTACTGTCGATCTGTTGTGATGTTTGCGGACTAAAACCGCCAATCCGGCGAGGCCGGTTCGCGGAATGGCCGGAGCAACGGTCGCTCGCAAAAACGGATGAGCGCTTGAGGAGAATGGTGAGAGAAGGATTTCTAATAGGTGCCGAAGTGGCTCGCCTCAGCGAGTCCTATTGCATCGGTCGAATGCGGCACGCGAAACCTAATAGCGAAAACGCCGCGAGTTCGGCATCTCTCAAGTGCCGCGAAATCAGCGACATGCATTTTTCTAATAGCGAACCAACTCGGCATTCCGTGCCTAGCCCATCTCTCCAATCGCCGCTTGCGTTTGGGGCGCGTTCTACCCGAGACACCAATCGAGTAGAAACCGGCGTAAGTGATAGAAAACAAACGACGGCAGACACTGCTACCCGAGACACTTCTCGTCACAAATTAGGTAGGAAATTTGCGGTACTCAGACGCTTACTTCAGTGGCGGCGCGGGCACCAGCGGAAGCCGTCGCGGCTCGCCGTGGAAGCCCCGCACGTCGATCTCGTCCAGCAGCAGCGAAGGAGCCACGATGCTGCTGGGAATTCCCGCGCCCCCTTCAGCCGAGCCAAACGAGCCGAGGGCCGTCCCGGACAGCCCATCCTGCGGATTTTGCATGTAGTCGTAAACGGCGGGATCGTTCCCGATCCCGAGGATATCGCGCAGCGACCGGATGGTTACGCCTTCCAGCACTCCGCCGCGCACCGGCTCTTCGTGCCCGTCGGAAACGTACACGCGATAGAGCAGCAGCGGAACGCGAGCTCCACTGGCAATATCGCCGCCCAACTCGCTCACGTAGTCGGAAAAATCCTGTTGATTCAGCGACGAAACCGCCGGATCGTCCATGCGCTTCACTTCCAGGCACCACGGCAGCCCGTCGTCCTTGCACGATGCCAGGAACTTTTTCCGCAAATCATCGGAGCTCATCTGGTTGCTGGCCTGGAAGAAAAGATTGCTGCTCAGCGGCTGCGGATCGCTCAGCATCGCGGAGCGCCCGTGCCCATTCGATGTGTCGAAGCTCGGCCCCGGCCGGCGCGACATCAGCAGGTCGCGCAGCATTCCATTGTCGACGATCGAGACGCGCTGCGCCGGCACGCCTTCGGCGTCAATCGCGTAACTTCCAATCAGCGGCTGGCCCTGAAAGGACGCGGCTGTGGGATCGTCCACCAGCGAAACCGTCGATGGCAGCACGCGCTGTCCCACGCGCTCGGTCCATTCGTTCCGGCCGCCAAAGCGCTCCATGAACGAGTCGTAATCCTCGGTCGCGGAAAGCGGCGGGCGCGCGCCGAAAAGCGAAGGCTCCAGGATTTGGGCCAGCAGCGATCCCGCGGCTTGCGGATCAAAGAGAATCGGTCCGGTGTAATCCGGAACGAGCGGCGCCGAGCGAACGGCCATCAATTGCGTGGCAGCCTTCGTGAGCGCCTGCGAAACGGTGCCGGCGTCGGGCAATCCCTCGGGCGTGGCCGCGTACGCGGCGTAACCATTGTGCAGCGGCATGCCGTCCAGCGCGTTGGTGCCCATCGCCGCTTCGATCGCAGCAAGGGAACGCGACGTCCGAATCGTCGTGCCTTCGCTCGTCATCAGGTATTCGGTCTCGTAGATCAGGTAGTAGTGGATTCGCGAGCCGTTCAGATCGGGGAAATTCACCAGAGCGGCGGACGCGGAGCGCGCTTCATCGTCCCAGTTCCGCGAGGTCCAATCCGCGTCCACGCGCGGCTCGATTTTCACCAGCGGCGTAATCTCGGAGAAATCGTCGATCTCCGGCGGTTTGGTCAGGCTCCGCAAAAAGGCCTGCTTGAGCGACATCTGCGTGAGGGCCGCCTTGTACGCTTGGTCCGTCGCCAGCCAAAGGTCCTGGCGCAACGAGTTGTAGTCGCGGTCGATTCCTACCTGGCCCGTCGAGCCGAGGAAACCGTGGAAACCGTCTTCGCTCAGGAAATTCGAGCTGTCCAAATGATAGTTGCCCACGCGCACGTCCACGCTCATCAATCGTGCTTTCGATACGGAATCGGAAAGCAGCGCGCCAAACGAGGCGGAAATCGAGCGGATGTCCACGTCGAGCAAGCGGTACTGGATGAAAAAGGGCCTGTCCGCTCCGGGCAACACCAGGCGCTGGCGGGCGCGCTCCATTTCGTCGTGCATCGCGTGCAGCGTGAGATCTTTCACGCTGTCCGGCACAGGCGCTTGCGCCTTCACCGGAACCGCCGCGATGCAAAGCAAAACCGCCGCGGCAATCGCCGCTTTCATCAAGCCCTTCACTGGCCCGCTCCATTTGCTTCCGGATCGTGCGAGGGAGGCGGCAGGATTGGCGGGCGGTCAGTGGACGTTTCCTTCTTTTGCACTTCCAATTCGGAAATCAGCATTGCGGGCGCCACGGCGGATACAGGAACCGAACCCGATTCGGCGCCGCAATATCCGTTGAAAATTTCAGGCTTGTCGCCGGTAGCCACGATTTTCGTAAGCGACACGAGTGGCGTACCGACGATGTTCACTCCGCGTACGAGTTCATCCGGACGCCCGTCCGGGAAAACCTTATACACCACCAGCGGAATCACCTGGAACGCTTGCGGGTTGCTACGGCCGGTGAACGTGAAGCCGCCCTCGATATCATCGATCAGCAGGCCGAACGGCTTGTGCTGTTCCTTCACCAATTCGATCAGCTTTTGCCGAAGCTGCTGGTTGGTCATCGTCCGCGAACTGGTGACGATCAAATTCCCTTGCCGAGACACGGGAGCGTATCCCAGTTGCCGGCGCCCATGGCCGTTCGAATGCGGTATGCCCACCAGCGGCGAGCGCGACATCAAGAAGGTCTTCAGCACGCCATGATCGATGAGTTGCACGTCCTGCGCCGGCACGCCCTCATCGTCAAACGGGTAGTAGCCGAGCAGCATCTCCCCATCGAGCGACTTCTCGGTTGGATCGTCCTTGATCGAAAGAAAACTGGGCAGGATTTGCTGGCCGATCTTGCTGGTGAACGTCTGGCCTTCCGTGATTTCTTTCTGCCGGAAGCCTTCGGCGCGGTGCCCGAAAACTTCGTGGAAATACACGGCGGCGGCGCGGCCGGTGAGCAGCGCCGGCCCGGCGTACGGATCGACGAGCGGCGCTTTATCGAGCCCCGCCGTCTCCTGAAGCAGCACTTGAATTTGCGCTATCACCTCTTTGTCGCTGGGAGCCTTACTGGGGTCGCGCCAGTCGAAGTTGGCGTACCGGTCGACGTCCATTCCGTCGGGAGCTTTGCTCTGGACGTACAGTTCCAGCCGGTAGTGCACCAATCCGAACGCCAGCTTCGTGCCTTCCGAGTTCACCTGATATTGATTCGTCGCCTCGGCCGTGAAGGTGGCGATGGAATTCAAAACCGCCGGAGACGCGCTGAATGCCGCCGTGTACTTGCGCACGCGCGCTTCCCACGGTTTGCGGTCCACGTGAATTTCCACCGGCGCGCCGATGAACGTATGCGGCTGCTCGTGCGAAAAATCGGGCGCTGCGCCTTCGGCGGTCTGCACCTGCACTTGCTGGCTGGTTTTGACCTTGATCAGCGCCTGCACCGCCGCGCGATATTGACGGTCCGTTTCGCCCCAGATTTGGCGGCGCAACACGGGAACGTCGTCGTCCAGCACCACGTCCGTGCCGGGGCTCGTCCAGCTCGGCTGCTGGCCGGGAATATCGTGCGTGTTGTCCAGTTCGTAGCTTCCGACGCGCGTCTGCACCTGCAGCCAGCGAACGCGGTCTTCGCCGCTCGTCAGCAGGGCGCCGTTCGAACCGGAGACAGTTGCTTCGTGCTGGTCGTCGATCGTATAGCTGATGAAATACGCGGGCGGATCGGCCTTGGAGAGAATCGGGAACGTCTGATTCAGTTCGTCCTGCATCGCCGTCAGAACGGCCGGTGTCGTGGAGTCCGATGCGGATTTCGCCGGAGCGTTCGCGGCCACGCACACCCACGAGAACGCTAGAATAGCCACACCTACAGAAAGGACTTTCGATCTTTTTTCAGATTTCATCGTGACGCGAAGCTCATCAGTTTAAGATAGGATGCCACCGAAACCAAACGAAAACCCCTCGGTTGTTTCGCTTTCGGCCCGAATCAACCAGCGGGATAAATCCAGATACCCGGTGGAAGGAGACTTAGATGCGCGCTCTGGTCGTACGGAGGTATGGGTCGCCTGAAGTTCTGGAGATGCAACAGGCTCCCGATCCACAGCCCCGGCCGGGAGAAGTCTTGATCCGCGTGAAGGCCATCGGAGTGAATTTCGCCGATCTGCTCCAGCGGATGGGGCTCTACCCTGATTCACCCAAGCCGCCCTTTATCCCGGGGCTCGAAATCGCCGGAGTGGTGGAAAAAGCGGCGGAGGGAGGCGCACAGGAGCACGGTGAAAGTTTCCGGTCCGGCGACGCTGTGGTCGGCCTAACGGATTTCAAGGCGTACGCCGAATGGGTTGCGATCCCGTCCATTTACGTGTACCGGCTTCCGGCCGGGATGAGTTTCAACGACGGCGCAGCCATCCCCGCGAACTACCTCACCGCGTATGAGGCAATCATCACCATGGGCAACATGCAGCCGGGACAACGGATTTTGATTCACAGCGCGGCGGGCGGCGTGGGAACCGCCGCGGTGCAGTTGGCGCGCGCTCGCGGCCTATTCGTTTTCGGCACGGCGGGACCGGCAAAGCAGGAATATCTGCGCAAAATTGGCGTGCAGCACGCGATCGATCGAGAAAAATCGGATTTCACAGAAGTGGTCGATAAATACGCGCCAGGCGGCGTGGAAATGGTGATGGACCCGATCGGCGGAAAATCCTGGGAAAAGAGCTACGAATGCCTCGCGCCAACGGGCCGGCTAGTCACCTACGGATTTTCGGCGGTCGCCAGCCCGGACGGGAAAGCGGACCGCATACGCGGCGCGAAAGCGTTCATGCAAACACCGCGATTCAACCCGCTCGATCTGATGAAAAAAGGCGCTGCCGTGATTGGAGTGAATCTGGGCCAAGCGCGCTCGCGAGGCGACCATTGCCGAAGCGAGCTTAACGAAATCTTCCGGATGTATGCCGAGGGGAAAATTAAGCCGATGATTTCCAAGACGTTTCCCCTGGAACAGGCCGCCGCCGCTCACCAATTTATCCAGGAACGCAAAAACCTCGGCAAGGTAGTCCTCACGGTGAAATAGCCGTGAGCCCGCGCGCGGCGGCTTACCCGTGCGAGCAGGACCATCAGTTCGCCTGTCGAGTGGCGGGCGAGGAGCAAGCGCGCGGAGCAGCTACTGCGGATTCGGGCCGCGCACGATTTGCACCAGGTCGTCCGGACGAATCCACTTTGCGAATGCCGCTTGCACGTCTGAGGCGGTCAGCTTTTCGTAATGCTTGGCCGCAATTTCCGGCTCGTTCAGGGGCAAGTCCATCATCGAGCGGGAAAGCAGCCCGCTGGCGATGCTATCCACGCTTCCTTCGGACAGAGGGATTTCCCGCAGGAGAAGAGCTTTGGCCTGATGGAGCTCCGCGGGCGTGACCGGCTGCTTCCGCATAGCCACCAAGTTATCTATCACGATCGCACGCGCTTTCGAGACGTTCGGCGGGTCGCATGCATAGCTCACGCTATAGGTGCTTCGGATGCGCCCAAACCCAAAATTGGAGCCAACGTTGTAAACCAGCCCCGATTTCATGCGCAGATCGCGGTAGAGGCGGGTTGCGTAAAAACCACCGCCGAGGACGTGGTTGCCCAGTTCGAGAGCATAGTAATCAGGATTGTAGCGGTTCATGTTTAGCGTCTCAGCGAGCGTCACCTGGTCCTGCACGCGGCTCTTATCCGGCACAACGTCGCTCGATGGTTTGTTGTTCGACACGGCGGGATAATCCGTATCCGGCTTGGGGCCTTCCGTTTTCCAGTCGCCGAAATATTTCTCGATTTCGGACTTCGCCTCATCCGAAGAAATGTCACCAATCACTACGATGGTCGCCAGATCGGGGCGATACGCCTCGCTGTAGTATTTCTGCACGTCGGCGAGCGTGAGCGACTCGACGGACTGCGGCGTGGCGTGCCGACTCGCGGGATCGGCCGGCGGGTACAGAGCCTTATCAAGGGCCAGCTCCGACAAGAATCCTGGGCTCTGGAGCTCGCCGGCTACAGTTCGCGCAGTTTGCGCCTGCACGATTTTGAACGCATCGGAAGGCATCGCCGGATGCAACTCGTTATCTGCGAGCAGTTGCAATCCACGATCAAAGTGCTCGGGCAGCACCTGCAGCGAGAAGCTCGTGCCGCCGGATTCATGAGCGGCAATATCGTCGAGCGCCTTTTGGTAAGCGAGGCGGTCAAGCGTGGTAGTGCCGTAGTCGAAAAGCTGGCCCAGGACATCAGCAACTCCTTGCTGGCTTTCCGGCTGCTGCACGTCGGGATTGGTGCGGATGCCACCATAGACGCTGATGGTCTGGCTAACGTGCTCCGGCACGACGATCAGCTTCATGCCATTCGAAAGCGTGGATTCCTGAGGATGCACGGGCAAAGCAGGAATCGCGAGCTTGGCGAGCGCATCGGACGCCCACTTGGGAAGCGCAACGGGAGTGACCTTCGAAGGCGCGAAAGACTCCTGACCGCCATAAGATTTTTGGGAAATGGGCTTGCCGGATTCCTCTGGAGTGAGCACAGACAGGACCGAGTGCTCCGGCTGCAAGTACTCGGCGGCGACGCGATTCACATCGGCGGGCGTCACTTTGCGGATCGCGTCGATATCGTCTTCCGGCGAATTTCTACCCTCGACGGCGATAGCGTTGGACCATTCAAATGCGAGGCCGGAGATGGAATTGCGGCGGAATTCAGCGTCGGCGACTTCATGGGCTTTGGCTGCTTCGACCAGATCAGCAGGAATCCCGTTCTTTACGTCGTCGGCGAGAATCTTTTGTATCTCCTGAATTAGTCCGGCGCCGTCGCCTCCTTTCGGATAGCCGGCGAGCGCGACTGCCAGCCCAGATCCGGGAAAATCACCCAAGCTGGCAAATTCAGCGAAGAGCGCCTTGCCCTGTGGGACGAGCGCATACAAGCTGCCCCGCTCGCTATTCAGCACGTCCGAAAGCACCTGCGCGGCGGCGTAGTCGGGGCTATCCATGCCGGGCATGCGGAACGAAATCGCCGCAAGTCCAAACGGAAAGTCGGTGGTGAGATTCAGCGTGCTGCTTTTCACCGGCTGCAGGTTCACAGCAGGACGCGAGGGGAGCTTCTTCTGCGGGATTTTGCCGAAAAGTTCTTTGACCTGCGCCATCACGGCGGCAGGATCGACATCTCCGACAATGATGTACACGGCGTTATTGGGCGCATACCAATCCGAATAGAAGCTGTGGAGCATTTCACCGGTAGTTTTGTCGAAGGAGGGGCGCGTGCCGAGAGCGTCGTGTTCGTAGGGCGTGCCCGTGAACATCTGCGCGAGCAACTGCTTCTCGAAGACGTAAATGGGATTGGAAAGATCGGCGGCCACTTCCTGCTCGATCGCGCCGCGCTCCTTGCTCCATTCCGCCGCTGAGTCGTCCACTCCGGACATGCGCAACGCGGCGACGTGCAAGGCGACGCTCAAATCCTCGGCTGGAACGGTGAAGAAATATTGCGTGACGGTATCCTGGGTATCGGCGTCGAAATCACCGCCCATCGCCGCGGTGATCTCAGCCAACTGAT
This sequence comes from Candidatus Acidiferrales bacterium, assembly GCA_030038275.1. GTDB lineage: Bacteria > Acidobacteriota > Terriglobia > Acidiferrales > UBA7541 > Palsa-295. The sequence goes on from JASHPG010000170.1 coordinate 15,162, forward strand.
CGGCGGAAAGATTCGGGCTGCCGCGAAACATCATGTGCTCCTGGGCGTGCGCCATGCCGGGGAAACCCGCGGGCGCTTCGTCGGATCCGACTTTGTAATTCATCACCGCCGTGGCCGCGGGCGCGAGCGGATCGCGAACGATAATCACTTGCAGGCCATTGGGAAGGGTGGCGCGCAATACGTTGGCTTCCTGTGCCGTGGCTGCGCGATGCGGGACGAATGGCAAGGCCGGGACGAGCAAAACGGCGAGGAGCGTGGTCAGGGCCAGAGCGATCAATCGTGAGCGACGTGGCATGCTGTGTTTCCTCCAGTATTTCACGCCAAAAGCGCGAGCCATCATCATAATTCAGCTTAACCTTCCAGTTACAGCGCTTCAGAGGTTAGGAGTTGGCGTTGGCTGATACGAACGCCGGCTGCCGGCAAGATGGACGACGGCGGAGCGGAATGGTTTCATGCGAGAAGCGGCATTTAGAGCAGTGCACAAGCAACGGCTGCATCGCAGGGCTACGGCGCGAACGAGGTGATTATGCGCGGATTGGGAAGCATTCTCGGGCTGATCGTGGTGGCGCTGATCGCGGCGCTCACGTACAAATTCTACTTTCAGAAATCGGCATCCGTTGACGGAGCAGCGACGCCCACGCAAACGATCGACGTGGTGGGCGTGAAAAGCGATCTGCTGGCGATCGCACAGTCGGAGCGGCTCTACCAGGCAGAACACGGCACCTATGCATCGATGGACGATCTGGTTTCGAGCGGAGCGATGAGCCTGCGGAAATCGGGACGCGATGGGTACACATACGATGTGAGCGCATCCAGCGATAGTTTTCAGGTGGTGGCGCACTGCCCGGCAGCAACGAATCCGGGGTGCACGAGTTATTCGATCAATCCAACGATGCAAATCCAAGCCGCGCCATAGCCGCGCAGGAATCGCCCATATCCGCCGCGCATATTCGCGACGTAATCGACCCTAACCGAAACTCAACCTTGCGTCAGTTCGACGCTGCCTGCAATGTGATATAAGGCGGCGTCGATGGTATTAACGGCCAAAATTCAATCCCATCCAGTGCCTGAAGGAAACATACGATTCGACGTTCCGCCGAACGGCGCGTTTATCGACGAGAACATCCGCATACGATTGACCGGCTTGGCGCCGCACCAGAAAGTCCGTATCCACGCAACAACGGAAGACGACGAAAACCGCCGTTGGAGCTCCGAAGCGCAGTTTCGGGCAGACGCAAACGGCGAAGTGGATCTCGGCGCGCACGAACCGACGGGAGGAAGCTATCGGGGCGTTGCACCCATGGGACTCTTCTGGTCGATGCGCATGGCGCGCGACAACGAAGGACGCGGCGCGGGCGCGCGAGCGACATTCGCGAAAAAAGATTCGATGCCGCACTCGGTGATGCTGGAGGCGGACCTGGACCGCTCAGCGATTGTGTCCGGGCGAATCGAGCGGCTCTTCCGCGCGCCAGGAACGGTGCTTCGAGACCTTGTGCTCAATGCGGAGAATCGTCTTGAGACAGCGCCAGATGCGAAGCCGGGGCCGATGAATGGCCACGTCGCGAGGCTGTTTCTGCCGCCGGGGGCGAACCGGACAGGCGCGCGGCTGCCGGTGGTGATGGTGCTCAGCGGATCGGGCGGCGGCTTCGACCTCGACAAGGCGGCCGTGCTATCTCGCCATGGGTTCGCAACACTGGCGCTCGCATATTTCGGCGCCGCGCCGCTACCGAACTGGCTGCATCGAGTGCCTCTCGAATACATGGAATCAGCGCTGGCCTGGCTGGCTGCCCAGCCGGAGATCGATGCGAGGCGCATCGGGGTGCTGGGCGTGTCGCGCGGGGCCGAGTTCGCTCTGCTGGCCGCGACGCGCTTTCCGGTGCTTCGCGCCGTGGTCGCTTACGCGCCTAGTTCGGTGGCCTGGGACTCAGGAGGGCGCGACAGAGGCACGGGTGAGAGCATTCCAGCGTGGTTGTGGCAAGGGCAAGCGGTTGCGAACGCGCCGCTGCCGATTCGGAGATTTATGTGGCGCTCGGCGTTTCCGGTGGTGGCGATGAGGCGTCCGGTGATATTCCGCAACCTTTTCCTAGCTGGACTGCGAAATTCAGAAGCGGTGGCGCAAGCGGCAATTCCGGTCGAGCGAATTAACGGCCCGATCCTTTTGATTTCCGGCGGCGACGATCATGTGTGGCCCGCCGAAAAAATGGCCGAAGCAATCGTCGCACGGTCGAAAAAGAGCGGGTTCTCTCATGCCGTAGAGCATCTTCACTACAAAGCGGCCGGACACTTGTTGCGTTATCCGTACCTGCCAACCACGGTGCGGAGCAGCGGACACGAACATCTGCACGGCGCCAGATTATCGTTCGGCGGCAGCGCGCAGGCCGATGCCGAGGCGCAGGAAGATTCCTGGCGGCGGACCGTCGCTTTCCTGCGGAAGCACCTCTAAGCGAGCAGGGCGCGGCCTGCGCGGGGCGCTAGAAGCGGCCCGGCTGGCGTGTGTTAGAATGGCGGCGTCGTGCAAAAGTTCCTCCAGAATCTACTCGACCTGCAAAACCTGGACGCACAATTGCAAGAGGTGCGCGAACATCTTGCGGCTTTCCCGAAAAAGCTGGCCGAAGTAGAGGCGCGCGTGGCCGGCGCCAAAGCCGAACTCGACAACAGCAAGGCCGCGCAGGTGGAAACCATCCGCGAACGCAAAAAATACGAGCTGGACGTGGAACAGTGGAAAGAGCGCGTTCGCAAATATAAAGACCAGACCGCGCAAGTGAAAACGAACGAGGCGTACAAAGCGCTGCAGCACGAGGTGCAAACAGCAGAGGGCGAAATCGCCAAGGCAGAGGACAGGCTGCTCGAACAAATGGTCGCGGCGGAAGAGTATGACCGGCGCGTCAAAACCTCGGAAAAGCTGCTCAAGGAAGTAGAAGACGTGGCCCGCGGGCAACGCGCGAAAATTGAGTCGGACAAAACGACATTGGAAAAGGAACTGGCGGAACTAAGCGCGCAACGCGCGGGCGTGGTCGCCAACGTTCCTGAAGACCTGCTCGACCATTACGAGCGCATCGCGAGAAAGCACAATGGCGTGGTGCTCGCCGAAGTGCGCGGCGAAAAGTGCGGCGCGTGCGGAATGCGTATCCGCCCTCACGTGTTTCAGGAGATGCAGCGTGGCACCAATGAAATGTTTCATTGCGAGACGTGCACGCGAATTCTGTATTACGTCGAGCCGGAACAATCCGGCGCATCAGCCGCGGCTTCGGCATCGCACGACGGCGCAGCAGCGCCCCGTTCTCGTGAGTAAGCCCTTGGGTACCAGACAAAGAATTGGGCGTTCTGCTGAATCGCGAATTTGCGCGTGTGGCGCGCCATCCCCCGTGGACAGCTTTTATTCCTGATGCGTACTCCAAGACTCCCACCAGATAACGCACGGCTTTTCTCCGATTCGCCTGCCGCACCTCCCGCCGGAGTTCACATTGCGAACATCGACGGCGCGTCGCGCGGCAACCCGGGTCCGGCGGCCTATGCAGTGGTTATGCGCGATCCGAACGGCAACGTGATTCTGGAATTAGGCAAACGGCTAGGGCGCGACACCAATAACGTGGCGGAATATTACGCTCTACTGGCGGCGCTCGATTACGCCACAAGTAACGGGATTAAGGCGCTGCGAATTCGTAGCGACTCGGAGTTGCTGGTCAGGCAGATGCAGGGGCGATATAGGGTGAAGAGTCCCGACCTGAAACCGCTGCATGAACGCGCGATGAAAGCGAGCCGGCAGCTTCAATACTTCACAATCGAGCACGTTCGCCGCGAGCTGAATCGCGATGCCGACGCGCTTGCAAACGAGGCTCTCGATTCTGGCGGACCTATAGCGATTCCAGCCGCGGTTTCCCATCCGGTGCGAAGCGCTCACAGAGATTTGCCGGCCGCGTCTGCCAAGCCGCGGCGCATTCGCGCGCGGTTCGAGCGAGGCATGTTCGTGCCGCTCGACAAACCGGAGATCGCCGAAGGGAGCGAGGTCGTGCTCGAAATTCATCGGAAAGAATAAGCAGGCAAGCGCCTAGACGATTTGCGCCCGCCAAGGCGCTGCAGGTTTTGTTCAGCCTTAGTTTGCTGAGATAGGCTTCAGCGGTTTCAACGCATACGAGCGATAGAGTGTATCGCGCTGCGCGGGAATGTAGCCGGCGTCGGAAATAATGCGGCGAAGCTCTTCTTCGTTGGTGCGGTTGCGAACGCCGGCCGCGTACACCACGTTTTCCTCGATCAAAATGCTGCCGACATCGTCGGCGCCAAATTGCAGGCCCACCTGGCAGACTTTAATACCGGGCGTGAGCCAGCTCGATTGAATGTGATCTATGTTGTCGAGATAGAGGCGGCTGATCGCCAGCGTCTTTAGGTAATCGACGGCTGTGGTTTCCGAGACCTTTTTACCAAGCGGCGTGTGCTCCGGCGCGAAAATCCAAGGAATAAACGCAGTGAAGCCGCCGCCATCTTCCTGAATACGTCGGATTCTTTCCAAGTGATTCACCCGGTGGCGATATTCTTCGCCGCAGCCGAACATCATCGTGGCAGTGGTGCGCATGCCGAGCTTGTGCGCCTCGCGGTGCACCAGTTCCCATTCGTCGGACTTGCATTTCAGGCGGGCGATGCGTTGGCGAACTTCGTCATCGAGAATTTCCGCTCCGCCGCCGGGAATCGACTGCAAGCCCGCGTCGCGCAGGCGGACGATTGTTTCGCGAACGGAAAGTCCCGAGACTTCGGCGATGCATAGAATCTCCGGCGCCGAAAAACAATGCAGGTGGACCTGCGGATATCGCTCGTGAATCGAGCGCAGCATGTTCTCGTAATAGTCGATCTTGAGATCGGGGTGCAAACCACCCTGGAGCAAAACGCCATTTCCTCCGAGCGCGAGCATTTCTTCGATCTTCTGGTAGATGGCTTCGAGCGGCTGGATATAGCCTTCTTTAGAGCCGAGCGGGCGATAAAAGGCGCAGAACGAGCAGTATTCGGTGCAGAAATTGGTGTAGTTGATGTTGCGGTCGATCTGGTAGGTAGCGACGCGCGGATCGGTCTTGCGGCGACGGACATCGTTGGCGGCCATTCCGATGCCGATCAGGTCATCGGAGTTGAAGAGTTCGAGGGCTTCTTGGGGAGTCAGGCCCATGTCACAAGTGCGCCGAGTGGCTCGCGCGGCTCTCCGAAATAATTGAACTGCCGAGTTCCGCAAACTCCACAGGGCGTGCCGAAGGAATTATGCCAGCCGCTGCGGCCCTTTCAAAATAGGCGCGCAAGCCGGCCAAATTCTCAGCATCGAGGTCGTAGTTGATGTTCTCCGTTAGGTAGCGTTCAAGAGCGCCAGGCGGCAAGTCGAGCCTGACCGAAGCTGCCTCGGCAATTTCGTGAACATGCTGCTGCCCATACTCTTTCGACGCGAGGAAATCGGCTATCACTTCGGGCGTGATCGAGTCACGGCGGCCAACCCAGATCGCCAGCACGCTCGGCTGGCCCGTCAGTTGGCGCCACTGATGGACGACGTCGTAGACGAATAGCGTCTCGAAGCCTGGAACCGGCATGTCGTCCGGATCGCCCTGGCAGCATTGCTCGCCGCTGGGCGCTTTGCCGGATAGAATGTCCATTTTCAGCGAAATTTCGAGCGCAGGGTCGCCGATGACGAGGGCCGCATCCGCTGCGCGAAGCATCTCGGAGGGTTCGGGAGCGGCGTCCACGAATTTGGGTGAAATCTTCCAGTAATCGGCTGCGAGCATGCGCACCAGCGCGGCGGTGCTTCGGGAACTCGTGTCTAGGGCGATGCGCTTGGCCAGTTCGATCGGCCTTTTGGCGACGACGAGCAGGCTGCGGACTTCCTGCTTCGATGCAATCGCCATGCCGGGCAGGGCTACGACTCCGTCCATGCGCTGATATTCGATTGCCGGAATAATGCCGATATCAGCGTGCCCTCGGCGCAGAGCCTCCGCGCAAACGGAAGGCACTGCAAAAGAAAAGTCGTACTTGCCGGCGAGAGGACCATCCGTGAATCCCCAGACGAGCGGGGCGGTATTCAGGAACTCCACCACGGAGATGCGCAGTTTGTCCAATTTTCGGTCATCCGCTCCGATATCAAGAATATAGCACAAACGCCGAGGGCGTCCGCGGAGGCTATACTTGAGATGGAGGCGCGGCAACGGACCTTTCGCCCAAAGCGGTACTCGAAACTTCGCTCTACGTGACGGACCTGAAGCGGGCGGTCGCGTTTTACGAGGGCGTGCTCGGGTTGCGGAGAATTGAGGACGGCTATTTCGCCAGCGGGCGCGGCGCAGCGTTGCAAGTCGGCGGAGGGCCGAGCGTTTTGCTGCTCTTTCGTGCGGCGATAACGCGGCAGGGTGGAGAACTTCCTGCCCATGGAACCAGCGGAGCAGGACACGTGGCCTTTCGCGTGGAACCAGAGGAGCTTGCGGCTTGGCGGCAGCGTCTACGCGAGCACGGCGTGCCTATCGAGAAAGAGTTCGCATTTGGCGATCATCCGCCGTCAATCTATTTTCGCGATCCAGATGGGAATTCGCTCGAACTGGCCGTTGCGTCCATCTGGAAATTGCACCGTAATTCTGCAGGAACTTCTGCGGATTGAATCTGTGCCCAAGAATTCAAGAATTATGGATGCATCGGAACGCCTGTCTGGGCGCTCGTAATGGCGTCTGGCGCACCAGCGGTGGGCTCAGGATGTAGCCGCGTAAATCGCTTTTTCAGGACAAGGAAACGTGATTCAAAGTAGCGGTAGCTGATAAAGGCCGCGCCCATAGCCAAAGCTAGCGACAGAATGAAAATCGCCATTGGATTCGTGATATCGATCCATCTCAGGCCCAGTTCAGCCGTGTGAATGGATACGGAGTTCAACAAGTACATCCCATAGCTGAGAACGCCCATATACGCGAGCGGGTGAAAACGAAGAATCCGCGCCAAGCCGTTGTCCTCGCGGACAACGCACGCTCCCACAAGCGCAGCGGTGGCCAAATGTGCAGCGAGCCAAGGGGGGTTCTTCGGATATAGGCAAACCGCAAGCGCAACCGCAGCGGCGGGCACTGACCATGTACGGCCAAGCAGCCCGTAAATCCATCTGAAGCATGCGGGCGAGTGCAGGGCTTGCGCCAACAGCACGCCGAAACAGATTGCAACCGAGGCGCTGAGGATAATGCGAGCGGGCAGTGAGTCTGGCCGGATGACGAAGTTCATCCAGCCGTACCCAGTCGCTACGCGCAGCAATATCAACGCTACGATCGGTACCGAAGACCACGCGCCGCGCAAGAAACGAAGAACCAGAGGCCAAAAAGCGTAGAATTGCTCCTCTGTAGCCAAAGTCCAGGTGTAGCCAAAGTCCAGGCGAGATGAAAGGGGCCGGTTGGCCATTGTGGAGAGATGAACCACGTATAGGTGTACGTCAGAAAATAGGGCAGGTAATGCGCGAAAATTTTTTCGCGGACACCCCTTTGAAAATCTAGGATCAAGATGACGTAGAGCGCGATGGTGGCGTAATACAGAGGCCAGATGCGCAAGGCTCGGCGGAGATAGAAATCGCGAATTGAAATCTTTCCGAATCTATTCTGCTCGCGCAAAAGCAGGGTCGTGATCAGAAAACCGCTGATAACAAAGAAAAATCTGAACGCCGTACTCGCCCAGCCGCAGCACCGGGATGGCTTCCAGCTTTGGGTAGTAAGGCGTCCCCCACCAAGAGAAACCAGATAACTCCGGCGATGCTGAAGGCGCGCAAACCATCGAGCGAGCCAAAAAATTTGGTCTGGCGGAACTCAGCGTACGGAGATTGCATGCGGCTGAGTTTACAAGGATTCCGGCGGTGCGTGTGACTCCGTTATCCAATGGCAAAGTCGGCTAGATGATCACGGGTTCCTTAGGATCCGGGCTGTTGCCGCTGCTGCGCAGCGTTCGCGGTGACCGGTTCGCGCTTTTGGCGAAGAGCGCGGGAATGCCAACGGAATAAAACGATGGTAATGGCAGGAACTGTGATCGTGCCCCAAAGGATAGCGCCTGCATTGCCAGAGTTATGATTTCCGTGAAAAAGCAATTGGTTGATGTGGACCAGCGCGTCGCCCCAGTACATTACGGTGACTGCTACGGCTGTAGCGATCCAGAAATTGTCCCGCAGGAAGATGCAGGTCAATCCTAGAATACCGAGAGCTAGATCGGCGAAGGCCACTTCCTGCTGAAAAGGATTTTTCGCCGCCCAACCGATACTTGCCGCTACCTGATCGGCTCGAAACGCGTGCCCGGCGAAAGCAAACACACCGCTCGCACCAATAGCAACCGCAAACCAATAAACTAGAAAGGTTTCAGCGATGCGCACGGGCAATGCCTCTCGTTTGGCAGTCAAATGGACGCTCGCCGCAGCCGCAGCCGCAGCCAACAATGCAAAGATGATGAGGTACATGGAATTTCGGCTCCGATTAGATATACGTGCGGAAAACGGTGATGTATCGGCTGCCGATAATCACGGAAGGTTTTATGTAGAATCCCTATATTGACATCCGCCTAGGCTGGTGCTTACCTTCGCTTCCCCTCTCGATGGCAGGCTATGCACGCTGATGACTATCTGGGCTGGCTAGCGCTCGCCCTAACCCCCGGATTGGGGGCACGGTCGGCTGGGAAGCTGCTTCGCCAATTCGGCGGTCCGGACGCGATTTTCGGCGCGTCACTAACGGCCCTCGAAGCGCAGCATCTGCCCGCGGCAGTCGCACAGGCGATCCACTCACGTCAGCCTCTGAGCGCCGCAGCGAAAGAGCTTGCCAACGCGCAGGCCACCGGCTGCAGGCTACTGACGTGGGACGAGCCACAATATCCGCCACCCCTGCGAGAGATCTACGATCCACCCCCCCTCCTGTATGTCAAAGGAAATGCGGAACTTTTGGGCCGACATCTAATTTCGGTGGTTGGCGCGCGTCGTCCCACGCCATACGGTGTTCAAATGGCTGAAAGACTAGCGCGGGATCTTACAGACCGAGGTTTAGTGGTCACAAGTGGGCTCGCACGAGGGATTGATGCGAGCGCGCACAGAGGTGCGCTTAGTTCGTCGGGTGGCGCGACTGTGGGGGTGCTAGGTTGCGGGATTGACGTGGTTTATCCAAAGGAGAATAAGAAGATTTTCGAGGAAATCGAGCGCCGGGGGGCGATCATCTCAGAATTCCCGCTCGGGACATTCCCCGCTCCGCAAAACTTCCCGATTCGGAACCGGATCATAGCGGGAATCGGGCTGGGGGTAGTCGTCGTTGAGGGGGCACAGTACTCGGGATCGCTGATTACCGCCAGGTTGGCGATGGAGTTTGGCCGGGAGGTCTTCGGCGTGCCAGGGAATGCTACCCAGCCATCGAGCTTCGGTCCAAATCATCTAATTAAACAGGGGGCCAAGCTCGTGACGAGCTGGGAGGACGTGGTTGAAGAGCTGCCGACGCCGGTTCGAGCCGACCTGATGCCCGTCGAGGCCGCTTCCCCCGAAGAGCGTCAAAGTCTGGTTGAACAGAGCCTGAGTCCCACGGAAAGGCCGCTATACGCATTGCTGAACGTGGACGTCGCGCGGCACGTCGATGATTTAGTCGAAAGCTCCGGCCTGAGTTCGTCCGAAACGCTCGCGGCCCTGTTTGATCTGGAGCTAAAGGGCGTGGTACGCCAGTTGCCTGGTAAGCAATTCGTGAAAGTCCTGCTGTAATCCAGGAGCCAAAGGAGGGTTAGGATGGACGGGTTGGGCAGCCGTGGCCCGTCCCATCGTGGGAATGGGGGGTCGACGGCATGGTCGGTGGACGGAGCTTAAAAGTCAAAGCGTCCCGAGGGCTATAATAAAACAGCATGGCAAGATCACTTGTAATCGTCGAATCGCCGGCTAAGGCGAAGACTATCAATAAGTATTTAGGGCGGGGGTATAGCGTTAAGGCCTCCTACGGGCACGTTATGGACCTGCCCAAGAAGACCATTGGCATACTCCTGCCCGGCGAGCAAAACGGCAATTCCAAGCGCAAGACCAAAAAAGGCAAAGGCAAAGCGAAGGCTCCGGCAAAGAAAGTAGCCATCACCGCCGAGAACATATTCGAACCGACCTACGAAATTATCCCGGACAAGCAAAAGATCATCGGCCAGTTGCAAACAGCCGCGGATTCGGCGGACAACGTGTACCTGGCGACCGACCCCGATCGTGAAGGTGAGGCGATTTCTGCACATCTTTTGGACGTGCTGGCGAAGAACAAGACAGAGCGCGCCAAATTTGCGCGGGTGATGTTCAACGAAATCACGCAGAAAGCGATTCGTGCCGCGTTCGAAAAGCCGACGCAGGTGGACGAGCATCTGGTGGACGCTCAACAGGCTCGCCGCGTGCTCGATCGTATCGTCGGCTACAAAGTTTCGCCGCTGCTCTGGGACAAAGTCCGGCGGGGCCTTTCCGCGGGCCGCGTTCAGACGGTGGCGCTCCGGCTGATCGTGGAGCGCGAGCAGGAAATCCGCGCATTCGCCCCAAAAGAATACTGGACGATCCACGCGCTGCTCGCCACCGATGAGCCGCCCACGTTTGAGGCTAAGCTGGTCAAGCGGAAGGGCGAGGACCTGGAGATTCCGGACGAGTCGGAGGCGCAGCGGATTCTCTCCGATCTCGAACGAGCTACTTGGCAGGTTTCCAGCGTCGCACAGAAGGAAAAGCGCCGGTTTGCGCCGCCACCCTTTACCACGTCGAAGCTTCAACAGGCCGCGTACAACCGTCTGCGCTTTACAGCCAAGCGGACGATGATGCTGGCGCAGAAGCTGTACGAAGGCGTCGATCTTGGCAGCGAAGGATCCATCGGGCTGATCACATATATGCGCACGGATTCTGTGCATGTTTCGACCGATGCTCTCTCGCAAGTGCGCGATCACATTGGCGAGAAATTCGGGGCGAAATATCTGCCGGAAAAGCCAAACTTCTTTAAATCCAAGAAGGACGCGCAGGAAGCACATGAAGCGATTCGTCCCACCGACGTTGCGAGGACTCCGGAGAACGTCAGGCCGTATCTGGACGAATCGATGTTCAAACTATACCAGTTGATCTGGCAGCGGTTCGTAGCGTCCCAGATGGTTCCGGCAGTATTCGACCAGACCACCATCGAAATCTTGGCTGGCGACTACCTTTTCCGCGCAAGCGGCTCGGTGGAGAAATTCAACGGCTATCTAGCAGCATATCAAGCGGTGAAAGAAGACGACGAAGATAAAGAAGACGCTGATTCCGAGAGCCGCGCTTTGCCACAGGTTCGGGAAGGCGAGGAATTGCGCCTGGAAACGATTCGTCCCGAGCAGCACTTTACGGAGCCGCCGCCGAGATACACGGAAGCCACGCTCGTAAAGGATCTCGAGGAGAAGGGCATCGGACGGCCCTCTACGTACGCCGCGATCATCTCGACGCTGGTCGAGCGCGAGTATGTGACCAAGGACCAAGGCCGGTTCACTCCGACGTTGCTGGGAGAACGAGTGAGCGTGCTGCTTGTGAAAAGCTTTGAGGACATCTTCGACGTTAACTTCACCGCGCGCATGGAAGAGGAACTTGACGATATCGAAGAAGGCAAAAGATCGTGGCGAAAATCGGTGAAGGAATTCTGGGATCGATTCGAGCAAGATCTGGAGAACGCCTCCGACTCGATGGCATCGTACAAAGCGGGCATCCCAACCGGGCAAAAGTGTGAAAAATGCGGCCAGGGCGAGTTGCTTGAGCGAATCAGCCGGCACGGATTTTTCCTCGGCTGCTCGCGATATCCGGAGTGCGACTTCATCCGCGATTTGGCCGAGGTGCATTCGGATAGTTCGGATGCGGCAACCACAACTCAGTATTGCGACAACTGCGGCAAGGAAATGGTGATTAAGCGGGGCCGTTTCGGGGCATTCCTGGCCTGCACCGGATATCCGGAGTGCAAGACCACGCGGCGATTGGTGAGCGGCACAAAAATCGCACGGCAACCGGACATTCCGTTGGACGAAAACTGCCCGGAATGCGGCGCGCAGCTTCTGCGAAGGCAGGGCCGATACGGAGACTTCATCGGCTGCAAGAATTATCCTAAATGCAAGTACACGCGTCCGGTGACTCTGGGAATTAAGTGCCCCAAGTGCGGCGAAGGCGAGTTCGTACGCCGCGGCACCTCGAAAGGACGCGGCCGCGGGCGCATTTTCTACGGCTGCAGCCGGTATCCGGAGTGCGACTTTACGACGCCCCACGAGCCGATCAACGAACCGTGTCCGAAATGTGGGGCCCCCTTCATCGTGGAGAAGCGCACAAAACATGGCAATCTTCGAGCGTGCATTAAGGAAGGTTGCGATTGGGAAGTTGAAGCGCCGGAAGCGCAGCCGGCGGAGGCAGCCAACGCGGTGACGTCCGCCATGCATGCGTCCAGCAATGGTTCGCACTCAGTTCGCGAGAATCCAGAACCCGTCGGCGCAGGCCATCCGAAGAATTAGCCGATCAGTTTTTGTGGATCCAGGTCAGACGCCAGCCGCGCTTCCGCTTACCCTTTTCTAGTAGACGAATGGGATGAACTTCTTAGTGCTCGCCGCATATATTTCAAAGTCTTCCGCATATTTTCGCGCGAGGTAACGATCGAGAGCGGGAATATTGGCGAACGAGAAGCTCAGGGCCATAAAGGCCGGCACGAGCAGCGCCCATGGCGAAGCTGTTACGATTGCGTAGCCGGTGAATAGAACTTCGTCGCCGAAGTAATTCATGTGCCGCGAATAGCGGAACAGCCCCTCCGTGTAGAGCCTTCCTTGGTGCTCGGGATCTTGTTTCCAGCGAAGCCGGTCGTATTCCGAAGCTGTATTGAGATACGAACCCGCGGCGAAAAAAAGCACGCCAAAACCAGCCGCGACGCCAAGGCGGCGCGGGTTCGTTCCTCCGAGCAAGGCGAAGTAGAGATGGACCAAGAAGACGAAGAATCCAATACCAACCGCTTCACCCCAGCGCATTGCGCGGCGCATCAAATAGAAGCAGCGAAATACGAACCGAAGGAAGCACACGACGGCGCATGAAAAAAGCAGCACCCGCCGCGGAAATGCGCCGGGAAGAAACGATCTCCCCGTCCAAAGCGACAGAGCTACTAGCCCACCTTGGAAAAACAACCAATAGACGAGCCAAAGAGCGGCGGCGTGAATAATCGCCGATAGAGCCTTGGGACCAATTGACTTGTCGTATTCCCCGTACATGGCGCGACATCTTAGACCTGTTTGGCCGAATCCATTACGGATTTTGGATGCTCTTGCCGGCGTTCCACGAGCAAGCGGCGCGAGAACTCCAAGAAAACTCTTGGCCTGACGTGCAAGAAGTGATGGAATGCCAGCCGTATTTGCGCGCAAGTTTACGAGCGCGCTAGGGGAGCGGCGAATGTCCACGAAGCGGGCTGTACTTTGGCAGGAAGATCGAGCGGCCGGAGCGGTTTCTCGTAATCGTACCTGGCGCATTATTCGCGCCGTTTGTTTAGCGACTTTCTGTGCGTGCTTTGGGGGAGTTCAGGCTCGCGCTCAGCAACTCAACAGCCGCAGTACGGCGACATTCACGTCGCAGCAGGCGGCGCAGGGCCAGCAGGAGTACGCAGCCTCTTGCGCCGCGTGCCATGGGCAGAACTTGAACGGCGGAGAATTTGCCAGCGCACTTGCGGGTGCAACCTTTAGCCAGAACTGGGGCGGGAAAACAGCGGATACGCTCTTCAATTACATTCATACAAAAATGCCGCCCGACGCCGCCGGAAGCCTTAGCGCCGAACAGACAGCGCAACTGGTGGCATTTATTCTGGAGCGAAATGGCGTGGAACCTGCCGCCACGCAGTTTCCCACCAACGAGGCGGCGCTCGCATCAATGAGCATTCCGCGAAATGCGACGGCACGCTCCGCGCCCATGATGCCGCTTTCCCCGCTCGCTCCACCGATACCCGTGGTGCAGCTCCCCGATCCGGCGGCGTCCATCGCGCCGGTGACCAATGCCGTCCTCGATAATCCGCCTCCGGGCGAATGGCTACTCTGGCGGCGCACCTACGACGATAAAGGGTTCAGTCCACTGAACCAGATCAACAGACGGAACGTTGGCAATCTTCGCGTGATTTGGGCTTGGTCGTTGCCGGTCGGACCGAACGAGGCCACGCCGCTAGAGCATGACGGCGTTCTCTTCGTCGATAGCTATGGAGATCACGTCCAGGCGCTGAACGCAGCAACGGGAGATTTGCTCTGGGAGTATGACCGTCAGCTTCCGAATGATGTACGCCAGCGGCTGAAACGCAACATGGCAATTTATGAGGACAAGCTGTACGTGCCCACGTCGGACGATCACCTGGTGGCACTCGATATGAGAACCGGCGATGTTATCTGGGACCAGCCACTCGCGGACTACAAAAAAGGCTGGCAGGTGACCGGCGGTCCGCTGGTGGCCAACGGCAAAGTGATGCAAGGAATCACGGGGCAAGCCCCAGGCGGCTGCTGGATCGCGGCGCTTGATGCGGAGACAGGCAAGCCCGCATGGAAATTCCATACGATCGCTCAACCGGGTGAGTTTGGCGGCAATAGTTGGAACGGTCTGCCGGTTGATAAGCGCAGCGGCGCATCCGTGTGGACCGCGGGGAGCTACGACCCAGAACTGAACATTGCGTATTTCGGGACCGGGCAGACCTACGACACCGGGCCGATGCTGCACCTGGTACACGAACCCGGCGTAACGAACGACGGACTTTACGAAGATTCGACGCTGGCGTTTCACCCGGATACTGGGAAGCTCGTCTGGTACTTTCAGCACGTGCAAAACGATCAATGGGACTTGGACTGGGCTTTCGAGCAGCAACTGATCAATCTGCCGGTGGATGGCAAAAATCAGAAGCTCGTGGTCACATCAGGGAAAATGGGAATTTATGAAGGGATGGACGCGGCGACCGGCAAATTCATTTTCGACAAGGACCTGGGGCTGCAGAACGTGGTGAGTTCGATCGATCCGCAAACCGGAAAGGCGACTATCAATCCTGAAGTCGTGCTCGGCGACGGCGAGCCGCACATGATTTGTCCGCATCCGGGCGGCGGGCGAAATTGGCTGGCGACCTCGTACGATTCATCCTCCAAGATTCTCTACATCCCGCTCGTCGAATCCTGCATGGATTTGATCCCGGCACCCAAAGGCCAGCGCGGGAACCTAAGCTCCGGGTACGACTGGTTTATCCGCCCGCGTCCCGATAGTGACGGAAAATACGGGCGCCTGGAGGCATTCAATCTTGAGACAAAGCAACCAGTGTGGATCGATCGCCAGCGCGCACCTCAATCAACCTGCGTCTTGGCGACTTCCGGAGGAGTGGTTTTCGCCGGGGCGCTCGACCGTAACCTGACAGCGTACGATTCCGCGAGCGGAAAAGAATTGTGGCGGGTACGTTTGAATGACGTACCCAGCTCGTGCCCCATCTCGTACAGCGTGGGCGGAAGGCAATACGTTGCAGTAGTCGTGGGCAGCGGCGGCCCGCAAACATCCACATTCCCAGTGCTTGTTCCTGAAATTCAGAATCCGCCTGCGCATGGAGCGGCGGTGTGGGTGTTCGCTTTGCCCAACGGCGAGAGAAAGCACTCGAAATAAGCTTGCGGTGCTAGGTGGAGGGCTTCGCGTGCAAGAAGAAGCCGTAGATCGCGAGCCCCATGCCGCAAAGGAAAAGAAGCGGCACCAAATACGCCGTAACGACTGGCTGAATGTGAACGGGAACCTTCAAAAGCGAGCCGCCGTAACCCTTCGCCAAGTACTGCACGAAGGCTGCGAGCAGCATATATAAGAGGCCTTGCCGTATCTTCCGGTTTCCATGCTTGTCGGTCCGACGCGCCGAGGGCTTCGCAGTGACCGGCGGGCCGGGCACGGAGGGCACACTTTCGCGGCAGAACGGACACTGCGAATGCAGGTCCGAGATCATCTTGCCGCAAAATGGGCATTGACGCGCAGGCATAAAGTCGCCCCCCTGCTTTTATCGTAAGCAGCCGGTCCCGCAGGGTCAAATCGTAGAGGCCAAAGGGTAAACGCCTGCGGAGTGCGTTTGTGGCCACTAGGGTCGATTCCCCTTTGTAGTCGGGAACCCCTTCGAGTACCAGTCTGTGTAGAAATTTGTGGGGAGTATCAGTGCACGCAGATGCTTAAAGCCCATGGATTCGAGCGCCCGAAAGGCAGGACGCAAATTCGGGCAGTGAATCATGGGACAACACCCGC
>JASHPG010000016.1 GCA_030038275.1 Candidatus Acidiferrales bacterium
ATTGATTTTGCACGCTTACGCGGCCTGGGGCGAAGAGTGCTTGCAGCGGCTGCGGGGCGACTTTGCATTCGGAATCTGGGACGCGGAGCGAAAATCGCTTTTCTGCGCCAGGGACCATTTCGGCATCAAGCCGTTTTACTTCACCGAGCACAAGGATTTCTTCCTTTTCAGCAACACGCTCGATTGCGTGCGGTTGCATCCGGACGTGCCGGATGAACTGAACGAATTGGCAATCGCCGATTTTCTGTTGGCCGGCCTGAACTGCGATCCCGCGACTACGACGTTTCGAGCCATCCGGCGGTTGCCGCCGGCCCATTTTTTGCGAGTTTCGGCGGATGGACTGCGGGTCGGGCGCTACTGGTCTGTTCCGGTGGATGGGCATATCCGCTACAGGCACGCCGATCAGTACGTGGAACATTTTCAAACGCTGCTGCGCGATGCCGTGGCGGACCGGCTGCGGGGCGGCCGAGTGGGAATCATGTTGAGCGGCGGGCTGGACTCTTCGTCCCTCGCGGCGACGGCGCGGGAGCTATCGCCGGAGCGCGGTGATGCCGGAAAACTGCGGGCGTACACCGTGACGTATGCGCCAAGGCTGCACGACAGCGATGCGCCGTACGCGCACAGGGTAGCCGAATTTTTGGACATTCCTCTGCGGTCGATTGAATTGCACGGCGTAATGCCGTATGAAAACTGGGACGATCCGCAATTGAGAACGCCCGAGCCGGTAAATGACCCTCTGATCGCCGCGCTGTTCCTTGAATTTCAGACCATTGGCGCGGATTGCCGCGTGGTGTTGAACGGCGAGGGGCCGGACAACCTGATGCATTTCCAAATGGGGCCTTACGTTCGTTACTTGCTGAGGCATGGCGAGTGGGGACGGCTATCGAGCGACTTGGTTCGTTACGTTCAGTTTAGGCGTCCATTGTGGCGCGGGGCGCTGCGCCTGGCCCGCAGAAAATTGGCGCCGGATTGGACGAATCCTAAGTTCCCGGATTGTCTGAATGACGAATTTGCCCGGCGCGTACACGCGAAATCGCGCTGGCGGGAGGGACGAACGGCGCTGGTTTCACCGATGCATCCAGTTGCGCCCGCAGCCCATGCTTCACTATCAATGCCGGAATGGACGCGCTTCTTCGAGGCGCAAGACGCCGGAGTAACCAAGCACCCGGTAGAACTGCGTTACCCGTATCTCGATCTGCGCATTGTTAATTACACGCTGGCGATTCCTCCGTTCCCTTGGTTTTTCCACAAGAGGCTTTTGCGCGAGGCCGTGTTCGGCCGGCTGCCGGAGAGTGTGCGGCGGCGGCCAAAGACAGTGCCCGAAAGCGATCCGTTGGCTACCATGATGAGTGCGAGCGGAGCGCAGGAGCAGAGCAACATCGCGTGGAATTCAGAAGCGGCAACGTTTATTGATTGCTCGAAGTTCCGGCTGCCGAAGCCGCAAGAGGATCCCTGGGGACTGGCCGCAGCCATGAGGCCGCTCACGCTGAACTATTGGTTGCAGCATTCAAGGCCTATCCGGTATAACTTGGCTGCGGAGGTTCGCAATGCGTCATAAGGACGATGCGCCGAAAACCAAAAAGCCATACGAGCCTCCCACGCTCAAGGTGTACGGTACCGTCCGCCAGCTCACCGAGTCTCAAGGCAGCAATCGTCCTGATAATCGCAGTAACCCTTTTTCGCACACCGGGCATGCCTGACACGATGTTCCATGTATTTTTCCTATCTTCTGTTTGGACTTAGGGTAGTCTCAAACCGCTGCCTTCCCGGTTTGGAAGCAATCACGCGCGGCGGGCAATCCTCGGACATGTCGGTCTGGCTCGGAGTTGCCCCTCCCCAGAATATAAGCGATTCCTTCGCAAACAATAGCCAACTCTTCTACCAGAGCATTTACCCCGCAGAGTTAGGCGAGCCGGCGTTTCGCACCTGGAAGGCTTCAGACGGCTCGCTGCTACGCATTGACTACCATGATGGCACACGCTTCTGGATCGATCTGAATGGCGCGAGCATTTGGACTGAATGGGGCGAGAACTCGTCATTCGACGACGCGGTGAGCTACCTGCTTGGCCCCGTGTTCGGGTTCGTCCTGCGGATGCGGGGAGTGATTTGTCTTCACGCCAGCGCGGTCGCAGTGGACGGCCGAGCGATTGCGTTTGTGGGGGTACCGGGCGCCGGTAAATCGACTACTGCGGCGGCGATGGTTAAGCGGGGCCACGCATTGCTCGCGGACGACATTGTGGCGCTGACGGAGTCCGCTGATGGATTCCTTGCGGTTCCGGCATACCCCATGTTGGGTCTGTGGCCCGAAGCCGTGGAAGCACTGTATGGGACGGCGAACGCAGCTCCCGCGTCGTCTGAGAATGACGAAAAGAGAAGAGTCTCCCTTAGCAGCGGGCAATTCGCAAGCCAGGCCCTTCCGCTCGGCGCGATTTTTATTCTAGAAGAAAGGCGGGCGGAGCCGGTGCTGCCGCGCATCGAAAAAATCGCGCCGCAGCAGGCGCTGATTTCGCTGGTCGCGAATACCTACGCGAACCTTCCGCTGGAGCGTGAAATGCGCGCGCTGGAGTTCGCGTTTTTGGGACGGCTGCTGGCATCGGTGCCTGTGCGTCGCGTGCATGCCTCCGAGGATGTTTCGCGAATCAATGCGCTCTGCGAGCTGATCGAGGGCGAAGCGGCCGTCGGACAAACAGCGCCGCGGACCTCTGCCGGTCTGTAGCGGCAGGAATTGTCGCGCTCTTCTTCGCTGGTTTTTGTTCTTTCTTCCCGCGCTAGCTTCTGTGATATTCCTTGCCAGACTTTCCGGCGCGCTGGAATACCGCGCGTTCGGCGAACCAACCCCGGCGAGTTTCCCGGCTTCCAAGCTTCGGCCTGGGAAAATGGTCCAGAGGAGGACTGTGTAGATGCGAAAGCTCGTGGTGCTCGGCGGTTTGCTGCTGCTATCCATCGCGCCGGCGATTGCGCAAGATCAGGGATCAGCTCAGCAGGAAGAATCCGTGCCCGCGCCGGCGCCGGAAGCGCCTGTAAAGAAGAAAACGCCGCCGGTCACTCCGAAGTGGGAACTTTCCGCTGGATACACGGCGCGCTCGAATTACGAAAAAATCGACGGAGCCAAGCCATACTTCAACGGATTTTATGCTTCGGCGGATCGGAATTTCTTTCATTGGCTGGGTGCCGAGGCGGAATTAACGAGCACGTGGAAGGGCCGGGGAGTGGTCCTGGGAAACTCGCATGTGTCCACGTTGATGGTGGGGCCGGACTTCTATCCCTTCGGACACCGCAAGGTGACGCTTTTCGGGCACGCCCTGATCGGGATCGGGCGAGAGAGTACCACGTACGGACCGTTTGCGGGATTCGCGAGACAGACGGCGTCGACGAATGTGAGAGCGTGGGAGGCCGGCACTGGGCTGGAGTGGAACAAATGGCAGCACTGGTCCATCCGGCTGATCGAAGGCGATTTTAGCGGGGCGAATTTCGCGGGAGTGAAGGCTAACGGCGGATCGATACGTATCTCGGCCGGAGTCGCTTACCACTGGGGTCGGAAGTAACGCACCTTCTCTCTGCTGAAACCGTGGAAAAATGCAACGGCGCGGCCAATGCTTCAGCCGCGCCTTTGTTTGAAGGTGAACGGTTATTGCTGCTTTTCGAACACGCCGACGGCCGTATTCCCAACTTCAGCGCTCGGCGAATCCATATCCACGTGGAATAGCAAGCCGTCGCTTGCCTGATAGAGGGTGATGTTCTCGTTCGTCGTTGCGCCGTTTCCTGAGATGCTGAGCTGCGCCGTAGATCGCCCAGCATTTGTAGGATCAGGGACGAACGTAGCGCTAATCGTTTCGTCCGCGTTTTGGCCGGTATTGCCCAGATCGTTGTAATCGGCGTGGCCGGTCAGCTTCGACGTGCCGTCTGACAGGACCTGGCCGATAAGATCGAAGAAGGCACCAGTCGTCGTGGTTTGATAGGTACCATCCTGATTGAAGGCATAGTTCCCGGAGAACGCCGCGCCGCTGCTCTGCGGTGCAGTCATCCCAGGACCCCAGTTATTTGCGTCGTAATCGATCATCAGAGCGCCGCCGCCCCCGGTTGTGTTGTTGGGGTCAGCGATGTTCAGCGTGGGATCAACCATGTAAACGCCGAAGTTTTGCCAGGTGCCATCCAGAGCGGTAGCGAGGATTATGCTGCCGTAACCGTCGGAGGCGACGGCGTATGAAGAACCGGCCAGAGGGCCTGCCAACACCGGATTTCCGTCACCTTCGTTCAGATCGGCTACGCCGGCGGTTAACGTCGAAGTGGCGTCGGTGGTGAATTCCCCGGCCGCGCCATACTCAAAAATGCCATTCAAATTGTTATCCTCGCCGTTCTGCTCGAAGGCATAACTGCCTTTCAGCGACGCCGCGGAAAAAGCGCCGGCGGCAGTTCCTTGCCCAAACATCGAACCGGCCATGAAGTAGTTTGCATTCCCGTCGATTTCAATCAGCCGAAACGCCTCTGGTCCCACAACGTAATAAGCAAATTGAAATCCATCGACCGTCATCGTTCCGCGGCCGGAGGCATCCGGCGGATTAATCGTGTCTCCGCTGAAAGTAATGTCGATGTACTGGGTTCCCTGGTAATCAACATCCAGCTGGGTGGCTGTGGTCGTGGTCCCGTTGGACGTGAGAACGCCGCCGAAAACCAATCCGTCCCACGCGTCGTAGAGTGCAAAAGCATTACCTCCCATCGGGACAGAAGTCGGCGCGGTCTGAAGATCCATCGCGCCCGCGGAGGTGGCGGACGAATCGAACTCGGTGATGAGCAAGTGGTCGTTGTTCGCGAGTGCGACGCTGAACGTTTCCGGAGTTCCCAAGTTGGTGGCAGTGAAGGTGAGAGTGCCCCGGCCGTCGGAACCCAGAGTGATCGTTCCTCCGGTGGCTTCAATCGTATCGGCGGTATCGATCGTGCCAGAATTTAGATCGAAATAATCTTGTTCTCCGCCTGTCACGTTGCCATTGCCATCCAAGGCGATACTGCCAACTACACTATAGGGGTAAGAGTTAGAATCCCACCCATTTGCGTAATACGTGTACGTGCCTTTGAGATTGGACGTGCTGCCGACGGCGTTAACCGTCACGTTCGCGGTGGCCGTTACGGTTGCTTTGTGCGTCGAGGCCGCGGTGATTGTAACGGTTCCGGTGGTGGCCGGCGCCTGATAGGTAGTCGTTGCCCCGCTAACGGTATGAGCGGGAGTGAATGTGCCGCAGGAACCGGTAGGGGTGCAGCTCCAGTCCACTCCGGCGTTGGATGGGTCGTTGGTTACCGTGGCGGCGATCGAAGCCGTACCGTTGACTTCGATGCTGGAGGGCGGAGGAGTCGTCATGGCTATTTGGACTGGGTGCGAGCCGCCGCAAGCGGAAATCACAAGGGCAGCAAACGCAGCTACGCCGATAAGAGTTAGTCTGTGATTCATCGCGCGCCTCCAACGAAGCGGACGGACGCCGGACGTGCTTTCGCGCCCGGGGGCAGCAAGAACCCGGTCGTCGAGCGGACTTCGATGGTTTGTGCGCCCGATTGAATCAAGCGCGTAACAAGAACGTTTTGGTGATCGATCGACTTCATCACGCCAGTCACTTTCACCGGCTGGCCCGGCGCGAGCGATGACGCGCCACGTTGTCGAAGGCTGAATATTCCAAGTTGCGCATCCACGATGCCGTGGCTGGTGGATACCAGCAGGTGAGCGCCGGGCAGCATTCCCGCCGATGGGCGCCGGACGACGGATTCGATGGTGCCCTGCAGCGTGATTTCGTTTGCCGTGTTGTACAGTGGCGCAATGTACGTGTGCTTCGGCACGTTTGTTGTGTTTGCAAAAGCAGACGCGGCCACGAGCGTGCAGGCCGCGAGCGCGAGAACACCTACTCCTCCAAATAATCTCTTCATGTTGCCTCCGAACGAATCGTGTTCAGATCCTGAAAACGAGGAAGCGTATCGGA
This sequence comes from Candidatus Acidiferrales bacterium, assembly GCA_030038275.1. Taxonomy (GTDB): domain Bacteria; phylum Acidobacteriota; class Terriglobia; order Acidiferrales; family UBA7541; genus Palsa-295. Next base: position 5,964 of record JASHPG010000016.1, read on the forward strand.
GAACCGCGGGCTGGAAACAGGCGGCTCCGGGACGTTCAAATACGAGATGACCCAGCGGGAAGATTACATGGCAAATTTTCAGCTTCAACAGCAACCATCGGCTGAGTGACCAACTAGCCAACCCATCTGCCGCCGGACGCGAGAAAGCGGGCCGCAAAACCTCGTATGTGATGGGAGGCACGGTTGGCCGCAATTGGCTCAGGCATCCTGATTGCTCAGCGGAGCCATCTTTAGTAGTCTCTACGATTGCCTTTCGGGCGACCCAGCTGCCTGGGAAATGTGGGAGTGAACGATTTGCGGCTGAAATCTCGTCTGCTTTGCGGGTTAGTCCTCGCGGCGCTGGTGGTGTGGGTGGCCGGATGCGAGGAAGAGATCAATTTCCCTACGCCAGTGATTCAGTCGATTAGCCCCACGGAAACTCAAGCGGGCGAACCGACGTTCCTGCTGACGGTGAGCGGTAAGGGCTTTACGCCATCTTCTTCGGTGTTGTGGTCGTCGGAGTCGGTCTCTTCCGCAACGCTGGTCAGCACCTACAGCGCGAATACCGGGCAATTGGTCGCGCAGGTGCCCGCGTTATATATCGAAAGTCCCGGGCAAGCGTATATCAGCGTATCGACTCCAGAGCCGGGCGGCGGAGTCACGAACGCCCTGACGTTTACGATCGATCCGAACCCAAGCGCCGTGCCCACTATCAGCGGACTCTCGCCCACTACCGCGGCAGCCGGGAGTGCCGGGCTGACGCTCACCATCAACGGCAAGAATTTCGTGGCGAAATCCGTGGTGCTGGTCAACGGCAACGCACGGCCAACCACATTCACCAACGCAACCGCGCTCACGGCGACAATCACGGCGGGAGATGTGGCCAGTGCAGGGGCGCTGGACATTTCCGTGCTGAATCCGCCGCCGGATGGTGGAAGTTCGAATGGGTTCGACTTCGACGTGGACAATCCCGTGCCGAGCCTCACGGCGCTAAGTCCCACGACGGCGCTGGCAGGGAGCGCCAGCGCATCCCTGGCGCTAACCGGAACGAATTACAATTCTCAATCAGTCATCCTGATCAATGGAGCGCCGCAGACTACGGCATATTCGAGCGCCACGCAGGTCAGCACGACGCTCAACGCCGGCGATTTGGCGCAGGGCGGAGTCGTGCAAGTACAGGTGGAAAATCCGGGACCGGGCGGAGGTACCTCGAGTATTCTAACGTTCGCGGTAGATCCTACCGATACGGCGGGGCTGCCGGATCTGGTGGACTACGCTTACAACGGAGCGCAGGCGAACAACGGGATCTGTGGCACAATCGCGGCGTGTTCGGGCGGCATTCCATCTCTCTCGACCGCTGGGCCTTCCTTGAGCACGAGCGGCGAGTACGTCGCGTTCGCGTCCACTTCCACAAACCTGCTGCAGAACCAGGCGAACTCCGCGAGCGCTATTTTCATCCGGGATACTTGCCTGAACGGAACCGCAGCGGCAGGCGGGTCGAGCGGGTGCGTTCCAAAAACCACTCTGGTGAACTTGGGCGTGAACGGAGCCCTACCGAATGGGCCCGCGGATCAGCCATCGATCGATAGTGCGGCCGCCCATGTGGCATACACTTCCACCGCAACGAACCTGGTGGCGTATTCAAACGTCAACGGGACAACCCAGCAGGTTTACTGGCAGCCGGCATGTCTTTCGGGGGCGACTGGCACCGGATGCACCACGACAGGAGCAGGAGGAACGGCGGCGCTGGTTTCGGTTGGCACGGATGGAGTGACACCGGGCAACGGCGATAGCTACGATCCGGTGATCAGCCCGGACGGCGAGTACGTGGCGTTCGTGTCGCTGGCCACCAATCTGGTTTCGGGAGTGACGGTTGACGGAGTAACGCCTCAGGTGTACGTGCGGAACACGTGTAACGTGGTCCCCCCTGCAACAGGTACCTGCACGCCGACCACCTATTTAGTCTCCACTCCCGACGGAACTACACCGGGAGACAGCGCAAGCTCCGCGCCTTCCATCGCAAACCAAGGGCTCTTCGTCGCGTTCACGTCGCAAGCCACGAATCTGCTCGGCGGCGGATCGAATTCGAGGTTCAGCGGGACGCCGGAGGTGTTTGAGCGCTCGACCTGCGTGACGACGCTGACTTCCGTGGGTGGAACGTGCGTGCCGGCCACCATTCTAATTTCGTCGCCGGATCAGGTGACGCCGGCAGATGGGGTGAGCGGCGAATCGTCCGTATCGCAGGACGGTCGGTTCGTGGCGTTTTCGTCGGCCGGGCAGAACCTGATTCCGGGAATTGGGCCGACTCAACAGGTTTATGTGAGCGACACGTGCGCTGGCGTGACGGTGACCACTCCGTCGGAGTGCACGCCATCGCTAACCCTTGTCTCGACGCCTGATGGAACGACCCCGGCCAACTCTCTTGCCGAGGACCCGAGCATCAACGAGTGCATTACGGCCACATCCGTCACGGTTTCGTGCGGCACTGGACAATTTATCGCGTTCGCTACGAAGGCTACGAACCTGGGACCCAACGTTGAGAATGGCGTGGAAAACATTTTCGAGCGAAACACTTGCGAGGGCGTTGTTGCCAGCACCACGCTCACCACGAACGAGCCGGACTGCGTGACTTTCACCTATTTAGCGAGCCAGACGACGGGCGCTCAGGCTTCGCCGGCTAATGGAGACAGCATTGTGCCCGCCTTGAGCGGCGACGGTCACGTCGTCGGATTCCTGTCGTCTGCGAGCAACCTGGTGCCGAACGACTCGAATGGGATTCCGGACGCGTTTATCGCAGGCGCTGCTCCTTCGGTTGGTTTGACGGTGAGTTTGCAAGGCAGCGGTTCAGGCAAGGTGACCGACAGCCAGTCGCGCATCAACTGCGTTCTTACCACCGGCACGCAAACTGGCGCATGTTCGGCGAATTACATTTACGGAAGCTCCGTTACGCTGACGGCCACGGCTGCTTCCGGTTATACGTTCACCGGCTGGGGCGGGGATGTAACGTCCACTGCATGTCCATCGACGACGGATACTTGCACGGTGACGCTGACCGTGTCCAACAGCATCACAGCCGCTTTCAAATAGAAGAGAAGAAGTGGTGCACTGCTGCGGTTTAATTGACTTGCCTTGCAACCGCTTATTGGGACGCTATCTCGCTGAAAATCAGCGGGTTGGGAAGCGTGCCCCGGTTCCTCAAAGGAACCGTCGTCCCCGCAACGCAGCTTCCCCACCCGCAATATCATGGTGGCGAAGCACTTGGGCGCGGCCAATGGCTCAGGCGGCACACTTTGTGGGGTACACTGGTTTTAGTACTACGTGCGGCGCGAATGCTCCGGCTAACGCGTTACGTTGACGACCATGTCGGCCTTTGGTGGCATGCGCAGCGTCACGTTGGTCGTGCGGTTTGAGCGGATTGTGATTCGCTTCAACCAAGGCGAAAAAGAGTCGTTGGCGTAGGCCTGCAAGTCGTATTGCCCGGTAAGATAGCGCGCAAATCGGAAGCGACCGTCCGCGTCTGTATGAGTTGCGTTGGGTTGATCGCCAAAAGAGGTTTGAATTGTAACGGTCGCGTGCTCCACAGGTTTGCCCTTTGCGTCCAGCACGACGCCGGCAAGAGTGCCAACGCGGACGTGAGCGGGCGCCGCGGCTGCGATGCCGAATAGAGCCGCGACTAAAATCAATGTGGCCGTAAGTGAGCGCCGAGACATTATTTCCTCCAATCTTGCCGAGGAAATTGTACCGTCCAGAATGGTCGGCGCGATGCGTACCTTGCGGGGATGTTGCGGAAATGCGACTGTTCCAAAGTACAGGTGCCTGCAGTGGTTTGAGACTGCGCCGCTAACGCGGCACGGCGGTTAGCGATCGATCAGAACCGGGAGATCAAATGGCTCGTTACATATCGCAGCACACGCTGGCGTGTTTGACGCGGCAAGGGGCGCAGCAACTCTCGCAGAAACTGCACGCTGGGCAGGAAGTGGCGGCCCGGCGCGTGCTGGTCAACATGCAAGAAGGCAAGATGCTGGTCGAATTCGAAGCGCCCGACCGGGAGGCGCTGGAGAAGTGGCTGGCCAAGGAGAAGTTTCATTTCGATTGGCTGCTTCGCGTGGAATTGGAGTCCACCAGCGACGGGAATCTGCAGGGAATCTAGCCTCCGGCTGTAGCAAACGCGCTGTCCCGACCGAGTGAAAGTAAGCGAATAAATGGCGAACACAGAAGTGCAATAACGACGCCATCATGGAGGGCGACGAAGGCGCCTGTTACGCCCCGTTAAGCTGCGGTTTCTGCGCAAAATTGGCGGCCCTTGGGCCGTCGACTGACGGTGCTATCTGCCGCTTGTGGTTTACCTGCCGCAGGTCTCCCAAATGTCGAGGCGGAGGCCTCTGCGTCCGTTGGACACAGCGGAAAAGGCTGTGGAGCAGTTACCGCGATTTATGGTCGGCGGGCCGGTGCTGTTTTCGCCGAATCCGGAATGGGAGCCTGCTCGCGAAACTAAAGAAAAGTCAAGAGCGCACGCCTCGACCTCAAGGCGTGCGGCACCCACTCGATTTGCGCGGGAGACGTAGCTAACGTGTTGTGCGAACGCTTCGGCAGCAGCTTCGATCTACAGTGGAACAACCGAGATACTCTCGCGCGGTTACGTAGCTTTTGAGTATAATGTGGCTGGAGGAATACTGTAGGATGCCCCACCCGCCAAGTGGGGCCATACTCTCCCGCCACTTCAGTATGCGTTTGAGAATCTGCTCAGTTCTAGGTGCGGCAACACCGAATGCATTTACGAACTGATGTACACAGCGCCCCTCACGATATCCATCGCTTATTCAGTCGGCTCGCTCATCACGCTCAGATTTATCTGGGAAAGACACGCTGTGTTACATACGCTCTGAGTTTGGTCGCAGCGGGACCTACACCAGTTTTCTGCGGACAAGGGCATACGACGCAACTTGTTGCCGGGAGGTGGGATTCGGGTGTATGCTCGCAACGAAATGAGGAGTTGCCCGCTAATGCCAACGGAGGCCTGTTGCTGTACTACGAGCATCGGGTGTGCTCCGGCGGGGGCAGGCTAGAAAACCAAGAAAGTCATATCTAGCTCGGAATTTTGAACCCACCGCCAGAGCCGATCTGGTTGGTGGGTTTTTTGATCTGAGGCGAGTTCAGCGGGACGGCAAGGAAAACGTCAAGGAGGAAAGCAAGTCATGAGCGAGTACGCGCATCCGGAAGTATTGGTTACGACGGAGTGGGTGGCGGAACACGGAAACGATCCGAAGGTCCGGCTGGTGGAAGTAGATGTGGATACGTCGGCATACGACCAGGGCCATATCAAGGGAGCAGTCGGCTGGAACTGGCAAACGCAACTGCAGGATAACGTGCGGCGCGATCTGATCGACAAAGCGGCGCTGGAGCGCCTGCTGAGTCAGTCAGGCATATCGAACGACACGACGGTGATCCTGTACGGCGACAACAACAACTGGTTCGCCGCCTACGCTCTTTGGCAACTGAAATACTACGGGCACAAGGACGTGCGGCTGATGAACGGCGGACGAAAGAAGTGGGCAGCCGAGAACCGGCCGCTAACGACCGAGGCAGCCAAAGTGACGGCCACGACATATCGAGCCACTGGGACGGATGAATCAGTTCGCGCTCATAGGGAAGAGGTAGCCTCGATATCGGACAAGAAGAAGGCCGGGCAACTGGTGGACGTGCGATCTGTTGATGAGTTCACCGGGAAAATCATTGCGCCTCCGGGCATGACCGAAACAGC
>JASHPG010000171.1 GCA_030038275.1 Candidatus Acidiferrales bacterium
AATCCACGTGTATTTTCAACGCAGCGCTAATGTCGGCCGCTTTGCTCGTTTGCCTTCTTTTTGCGTTCAGCGCTGCGCCTGCCGCTCGCGCGCGTCAACAAAGCAGTTCCGGCGCGCGGCCCGATCTGCGCGCCTACGTGGGCACGTGGAAAGCAAAATTTCAAGGCAAAGTATTTGCGATTCTTATCTTGCGGAAAGACAAACGCGGCTGGCTCGAAGGCACTCTCAACAATTTTGAAATCGTAGTCGATAAACAGGGCAATCTTATCGACGGCACGCATATCGATATCGGCGTGGCGCCTGTCATCAGCCCACGATTCAAAAATGGCGCGCTAATTTTCACCGTCGCGCAAAAAGACGCTTACTCGCAAACCACCGATTGGAGCTTTGCCGTCAAGAACCAGCGCCAAGGCGAACTGACCGAAATTCTCGATAACCAAATCGAGCTGCCGCCATCCACGGTGATCAAGCCGATTCCCATGTTCCGCGAATCGAAATAGCGCCGCGCTCGCCATAGTTTTTCGCCGCAATAGGCGAATGCAAAGCGAATAAAATCTGCCGCAACATGTGTAGGGACCTTACACATAAAAGCGCTCTTTTGGCGTCCCAAGCGGGCCTTGGCGATCACCTTTTAGGCGGATTTTCAGCGACTTAGGCAAGCCTAGCTTGGAACAACGGAAATTCGGACTAGGTGCAATCGAAATTTGAGATTAAAGTGGGCGGCGCGAAAAAAATAGCCCGCGCTGAGGCTGCCTCGCCGCGCGGTTTTCCGCCGATGTAGCAGGCAGGAGAGAAACAAACGTGCCGAACGCACATGACATCGTGGTGATCGGTTCCGGCCACAACGGACTGGTGGCCGCCGCATATCTTGCGTCCGCCGGGAAAAGCGTGCTGGTGCTGGAGCGCAATCCATGGTTCGGCGGCGGCGTGGTGACTGCAGAACTCACTGGGCCCGGCTACCTTCACGACCGCTTCAGCACCGGCCACATTTTCATTCAAGGCAATCCGCTGATCAAAAATGACGAACTGGGGCTGCTCTCGCGCTACGGACTGAAGTACGTTTATCCGGAAATCCCGTTCATGACCGTTTTCGAGGATGGCTCAACGATTGGCCTCTATCGCGATAGGCAGAAGAATTATCAGGAAATCGCGCGGTTTTCGAAAAAGGACGCGGAGACGTATCTGCGGTTCGCGGACACAGCGATGAAGTACCTGCCGATGATTTCGTCGTCGTTCTACGCGCCTCCGCCGCCGATGGGCGCGATGCTGGCGATGCTGGACCAGAGCGTCGAGGGCCGGGAGCTCTTCGCGTACATGCAGAAAAGCCCGTACGACATCATCCTCGAAAATTTCGAGAACGAGCAGGTGCGTCTGTTCCTGGTGCGCATGGTCTCAGAAAACCTGACGGGGCCGGAGGAAAAAGGGACGGGACTGGGCATTTTCGTTTTCCTGGGATTCATGGAGCGGTACGGCATCGGCGTGGCCGTCGGAGGAAGCGGAGCGTTGACGGCTTCGTTGGTGCGCTGCATTCAGGACCACGGCGGCGAAGTTCGCAACAACACGTCCGTCGAGCAGGTGACGGTGAAAAATGGCCGAGCCGCCGGCGTGCGCGCGTCGGACGGAGCGGAGTATGCGGCGAAGGACGCGGTGATCGGCTCGATTCACCCGCATTTTCTCGCGAAATACGTTCCTGGCGTGGATGCCCGCGTGACGCGCGATGCGGCGCGCGTAGAGCTTTCCGCGAATTCCTGCCTCACGGTTCATGGCGCGCTCAACGAGCCGCTTCGGTTCAAGGCCGGGCCGCACGTGAGCAAAGCGTATTTCACCGATCTGGTGCCGGCGAATATGACCGTGCTGCGCCAATACTTCGATGCACTGCGCTATGGACGCATTCCCGATAGCGCGCTGCTCGGCGTGGCGTGTCCGTCGAATCATGACGCGACGCGCTGCCCGCCAGGGAAATCCACGTTTCACATCTGGGATTACGTGCCGTACTCGCATCCGGATGGCGGGCCGCAGCACTGGGATAAAGTGAAAGACACGTTCGCGCAGACCATGATCGAGCGCACAGCGAAGTTCTGCGAAAATCTGACACCGCAAAACATCATCGCGTACGTTTGCGATAGCCCGCTGGACCTGGAGCGCTGCTCGGAAAGCTTCCAGCGCGGCGACTTGCATGGAGCCGCGCCATATCTCTATCAATCCGGCGCGCATCGTCCCACGCCCGACCTGGGGCATAACACCGTGCCCGGCATCGAGCGGCTCTATCTGGTCGGACCCTTCCAGCATCCCGGCGGCGGAGTGTTCGGAGCGGGCCGCGCCACGGCGATGAGTCTCTGCGAGGACTTGAAAATTGATTTCGACAAAATCGGCGAGCGCACTGCGGCAGGAGCAAGAGCGAGCCGGTGATGCGCGGTCGCACAGGCGAATTGAACGCGGCGTCTTACGGATGGAAAAGCGAAAAGCAGATTCCTCCCTTCGTCACGCGTGCGGCTTACGCGGCAGGAATAAAGAACGCGCGTGACTGCGCTCGGAATGACAACTCTCTATTGCATACGAGGAATGGTGATGAGAAGTCCGGCCGATTGACAGCAGTAAAGATGGAAAACCAATGATGAAAATCTACGGGCAGGACAATTCCGAGCTGATGCAGGTCAGCTCGCTTGCGGCGGAAAACGGCAAGCTGGTGATCCGCGGAAAAGTATTTGGCTCGATGCCGATGACCGCCAAGCTCACGCCTCAGGAAGCGCGCAACGCGCTCAAGCTGCTGAATCCCCGCCTCGCGCTCTTCCTGCTGACATTCCTCTTTCGGAAATAGGCAGGGCCGCAACGCGCGCCAGCCGTTCATAATAGATCGCGAAGCTGTTCGACCGAGATTTTCAGATCCTCAATAATTCCGCGCAGAGTCTTCGGTTTCAGATCTCCTACGTGCATCGGAATTACGACGCGGGCTTGGTCTCTGGCCCGAACGTAAATTGCGTGGCTGCCACGCTGCCTTCGGAACTCGAAGCCTAGGCGCTCGGCCACGCGCGCGACCTCTTTCGGAGTGGCGACCGGAAACTTCGGCGTCACACCGGAATCTCAATCGGTTTGATGAGGATATCTTCAGTTGGAATGGACAAGCCGTCGTCAATCAACGACTCGATATAGAGTTCGATGGCCTCGCGGATGTTTTTGACGCCTTCTTCGATCGTCTCGCTTTGGGTATGGCACCCGGGTAAGGCAGGACAGAAGACGTGGTATCCCCCTTCCGCTTCCTTGTCGAAGATGACGGTGAAACGATGCGCCATGACATTACCTCTAGGTGCGTTCATTGTAGCGCACCCTCTACGTCGAACTGTCTCCGTTCCGCAAACTGAGCAACTGCTTGTTACGTACGGTCAGGGGAGACGCCGAGTTGGCTGACGTAGTAGCTGTCCATGTATTCACGGAAGTTGTAAACCTTGCCGTCCTTGAGTTCGAGCACGTAGGCGTAGCGATTGGAGTAGGGGCGCCCGTCCTTGAATTTTCCGAGGCCTCGCCCTTCCACCGCAACCAACGGACCTTGGCAGATGATCTTGTCGATGTGCACCTTGGGATCGCCAGGGACGAACATTCCGCGCACTGGCGCGAGAAAATTGTCGATGATGTTGTCGCGTCCCTTGCGCTCGCCTTCGCCGGGAATGCCTGTGGCCATCACTTTCCACGTGGCCTTTTCGTGGAAGAGCGGGCGAAGTTTTTCCAGATTGCCCGCGCTGAGGGTTTTGAAAAAATCCCGGACTAATTTTTCGTTCTTCTTTTCGACCGCGCCCATCGCCGCCTCCTCGCTCCATTCTCCGCCGCTTCGACGAACGCGGCGCATTATACGCCTCGTTGGGCAGCTTTCATCTTACTCAGTCGGCGGGTTCGGCGGTGGATTCGAGGCGGCTGATTATGCGTATTTCCGCCTCGTCTCCGCGAGGTCGCGTCAACAGCTTCCGCAGGAGAATCAGTAATACAACCGCCGAAATCATGCTGGCGAGGCTATCGGTGAGCAGCAATCCGGTGACGCCAAAATATTTCGAAGCGTGCCCGTCAAAGAAGGTCATGTAAACGATCGCGAGATTGGTGGACGCGGAGAATAAGCCTAGCTGGGTGCTGGCGACGGCGCTCTTTTGGCCCACCAGTTCGAAGCCGAACGCGTTGAAGGCGGCGTATGAGACGCCAGCGAGACCATTGTAAACCAGCGCGCCGAGAATAAAGTTCAGCGGGTTATGAGGAGCGAGCGCCATGGCCAACGACACAAAGCTGGTGACCAGCCCTGCTCCGAGATATAAGCGGCCGCGCGAGACGCGGTTCGCCGCGTAGCCGCCGAGCAGCGCGCCGACGGAAGCGGTGATCGCGCAGCCCGCTCCCGTTACCCACACCACGGTTGATTCGGTGGTATGAAAATCATTGCCGAGGCCGGCGAAGAGGTTAATGGCTGCTTCGGCGCTGGCCGGCACAAGGAATACGGCAAAGCCGGTGAGTACCTCCTTCGTCTTGCAGGCGCGCCAAGTGGCCACGATGGTATCCGTAACGACCTGACGGAAACGAAAAGCGGAATGAACCGGCTGGGGAAAGAGCACGGTGGGCGCGGCACCAAGGGCAATCGCCGCAGCCAATCCTAGGCCGAGCCAGTGCAACGATATATACGACACCAACGACATCACGACCAACGAACCCAGCGCGCCGCCGCCAAGGTTGGCGACGTTGGTCCAACCGCTCACGGAGCCGCGCAAGGAATCTGGCGTAAATTGCGCCGTCCAACCACCAACCGCTCCGGAGTACAGCACAATGGAAAGTTCGGCCACGAACAACAGAATGGTGGTGATTTCCAGGTGGGCCACGGAAAGAACCGTCAACCCCGCAGCAAGGCAGATGGCAGCGATGGCAGCCGTCAACCAGGAATACGCGCGGCGAGTGAGTCCGGTATCCATCAGCGGTTGAAGCACGAAGCCGAGGAAGGTGGGAGACATCACGATGGAGCTTACGGTCGCCACCTTGTACAGCGGGACGCCAAGATGGGTGAGCACGAATGGCAACGCGGTGACGGTGAAGCCGGCCGTCAATCCAAACGGGAACATCGCTCCACCGACGATCCAAGACGGCGGAATTTTCGTTGGGCCGGACGGCGGTGCCGAACTGTCTGTCAAAAGATCCCCCGAAGCGCTTCGCTGTGAGGGGCGAATAAGCCGCTCGCGCGGCGCCATACTAGTGTGAGCGGCCGCTAATCACAAAGGTTTTCTCAGCGTGGCGTTGCGCCAGATGCCTGCAGGCGCTTGCCAGTTATAGATAAGTTCGTTTACCGCTGACGATTGGGCATCCGGCGTAGTTTCTTGGCCATAATCGTATATCGGAGGATTTGGCGGCCGCTACGGGTCCGTGCACGGCGTCGAAGCTTCTCCAACCACGATGCTCTGCCCTAACTGCCAATTCGATCATCCACTGCAGACGACGGAATGCCTGAAGTGCGGAACTGCGTTGTCGCGGTATGGGACAGCACCCGCAAAAGCTGATGCGCCCGGGGATAACGCTGCCGCGCTGGCGATGAGCCGCCTTGCGGCTCTGCCGGAGATCGAGCGCCCTGCGAATCGAGACAATTATTGGAAGGAGTTGAGATATCGAGTGCTGGCGCTTCCGTTGGCGCTGATTGTGGCGTACTGGGCGACCGGCACTGGTTTGAACATGATCGCATCGATGCTGGCGATGGTGGTGCATGAGAGCGGGCACGCCATCACTGCATGGCTCGCGGGCCGGTGGGCGGTGCCTACGTTCTGGGTAACGATGCACGGACAAAGCCGGTCGTGGCTTGTGGTTCTGGTTGTGACGGCAGCGATCGGCTTTGGCGGATTCGTGGCGTGGAGAGCGCGGCGATGGGGATGGGTCGCCGCGGCAGGCGCGGTGCTTATTCTGCAGATCGCAATGCTGCGGCTCAGCCCGTTCAGGCAGGAGGCGCTGATCGTATTTTTCGGCGACGGCGGCGCGATGGTGCTGGCGGCGATCCTAATGGGCACGTTCTATGCTTCTCGCGAAAGCAAGCTATATCGGAGCTGGGGCTTGCGCTGGGGACTGCTGGCGATCGGGGCGCTGGCGTTTATGCACGTCTTCCGGTTGTGGTCGGGGCCGTACGGAAACATTCCGTTCGGAGAAATCGAGGGAGTGAATCTCTCCGACCCGAGCCTGCTCACAACGATGTACGGCTGGTCGATCACGCAACTGGTCGATCGGTACGTGCTGCTGGCAAAGTTCTGCTTCGCGGCGATGGCCGCGCTGTACTTGTGGGGATTGCTGGCGGCATACGCGGAGGTACAGGTGCTCAGCGGCCACAAGGGAAGCGTTGGATAGACGAGCTAACGATTGCGGGTAACATCAGTGCCGCTCGCGGCGTATTCAGGGTATGAATCTGCAACCCCTACTGCGCGCATCGTGGGCGATCCAACTGCACGTTTACACGCTGGTGCTGGCTTTCGTGGCCGGGACCGGCCAGTTCTTCGTGACGCGCAAGGGCAGCCCGATCCACCGCGTTCTGGGCCGCTGCTTCCTGGGTCTAATGCTAGCCTCGGCACTAGTGACGCTGCTAATTCGCCTCGGTCCGCAGAACCGGTTTTACGGACTGAGCCTGCTGCATCTTTACGTTCCGCTGGTGGTAGGGCTGTGCGCGCTGGCGTGGTTGGGAGCAGTGAAGCACCGGATCCAGCTGCACAGGTTCGCGGTAATCACGTTGTACTTCGGCTCGCTGGTGTTCACCGGGTATGTGCAGATTTTCTGGGCCAATGGGATCACGCACAAAATTTTCTTCGGCACGCGAGACGCTCACAGCGCGCTGAACCAAGAGGGACCGCACTAGAGGTAGGAACGACGGCGACCTGGCCGTCCCACCCGGAAACCGGCTCGAACAACTGGGGAGCGATCGGAAGGGGCAGCACAGCATTCGAATCAACGATCAGTGGCGAATCTGTTTCGTATGGCGCGAGGGCAACGCCTTCCAAGCCGAGATAGTGGATTACCATTAGGGGGTTGCAATGGCGAGAAAACTGAAGCCCATACACCCCGGAGAGCAGCTCTGGTAGGAATTTATGAAGCCTTATGGGCTGAGTATGAACAAGCTCGCTCTGGATCTCCACGTGCCGGTGACGCGGATCGCAGAGATCGTCAACGGGCGGCGCGGGATCACGTCTGACACAGCCTTGCGCCTGGCCCGCTACTCCAGAACCACCCCGCAGTTCTGGATGAACATGCAACTGCATTACGAGCTCCAGATTGTCGAGGATGAACTGGCGGCCAAGGTCGAGCGCGAAGTGCAGCCGCGAGAAGCTGCCGCCGCGCGATAGGACTCGAAAATGGCGGGTGAGCCTGTAAGCCGGATTCCCCGACTGAGGTTGCAAGCAGGCGGCTTGCCCGGCTCGAAAGGACTTACCCCGTCAATCGTGTTAGGTGTGTTAACTCTGCTCGGTTAGCGGGCACGCCATGGGCACACACACCTGATCAACGCGTGGCTGCCAAGATTCGCACGGCCGCGCCCCGCGGCAAGCTGATCTCTCGACATTTCGGGGCAGCGACTGCCATCCGGCTTATTTCTTGAAAAGTTTCTTCGGGAATCTCGACCATGGTGATGCGGAAGCCGCATTTATTGCACACCCGGCGGCGCCGCAAATGCAACTTCCGCCGCGAAGGCGGGAACCATCGCACCATGAGTCTTCCGCTGCAGCCGGGTTGGGGACAGATCATGTTGCTACGAGCGTAGCACCAAAATGGTGCAATGGCCGGGAAGGGGAAGTTACGACTTCGGCACGAAGCTCAGCGCTTTTTCGTAAGAGCGAGGGCCGCAGCGATGGCCTTACTCGCGTCTTCATCGGTGACCTTCAGGTACATTCCCGTCGAGTGCAGCGACTTGTGCCCCAGGTGCTGTCGGACGTTCTCGATTCCCGCGTCTGCGATGGTTTGCATGGCGATCGAGTGTTTCAGGACGTGGGGGTGCGCTTTCTGAACGGGAATACCGGCCGCCCGGGCGTGCCTTCGGATGATTCGCCAGAACGTGGAGCGCGATACAGGAAAGAGCCGCGCGCGCGGATTCGATTTGCGCGCCAGTTCGGTGAGCGCACTGCGCTCGTCGAAAAGCGGGTCGGCGCTTTCGGCCAATGGTTGCGTGGTCTTCAGCGAGTGCTTGAGGCGCTTCACCGTAAGGAACCCATCGGCGACGGCGTTCTCCCGCAGGCTGGTGATTTCGCTGGCGCGGAGTCCGTGCAGAAACGCTACGAGGATCATCAGCCAGTCGCGCTCGGAGGACGCTTTTGCGCTGGCCAGGAGGCGCGCGATCTCGTCGCGCGTGAGGGCGTGCATGGCCTACGAATACCCGGAAAGCTTTGCGCGTGCAACAAAATGAAGTTCTGTCGCAGGCAGAATCGAATCAAACAGGCTGCTGAAAACAAGCCATTTGGAAGTTTGATTTTTCGTCCGTTTCAAACCCGCGGCGTCTCCGAAGGTGCATCTGTGCGGTTTTTTCTAGCCTCGTGGTCGGAGCTGACCCGCAGATTCTTAATGGATTGTTTGATTGTTTGAAAAAAACGAGTGGTTTTCAAACTCTCGCCGCGCCCCATCCGACGCCGCTCTGGCTGCGAGCTTGCCGCAAGAGATACCTGTCCCTGCGCCGCCGCTTGCGCGATTTCAGCGCGATAATGTACGTGGTGCAAATCCAGCGCGCCTTCGCGAGCGAACTGCGCGCGGCAGGTGCTGCTGCGCGAGGACGGATTGCCGGTGATGGCCGCGCTGGGGCGCTTGACCAGCGAGGCTTTCCTGCTGATCGACCGCTCCTATTTCGCGCCGCTTACCGCGGCGCAAGGGGGCCGGCGCGCCATGAGAGGGCTCTTGGCGCTTGCCGAGCGCGCCTGCGAGGAGGCGCGGCGCATGGGCATCGATTCCTGCCACGCGTGGCTCGCGCCGGAAATCGCCGCGAGATTCGGGCCGCAGATCGCGCGCATGGGCTGGGCGCGGCACGATTGGCCCACTTATGTGAAATTCGTCTGATCGAATCGCCGGACACGGAGAACAAAAATGGCGAAAGGCGCGCGAAAAACTTTTTTGAACACGGCGCAGGGAATCGGCAACTCCGCCGCGCAACAGCAAGCGACCGCGGCCGCGCAGGAAGGGCAGGAATACGGCGCGATGATGCCGGAAGTGCAGGCCATGCTTTCGCCCTCGGGCGATCCGGCGGTGACCGCGGCGACCATGGGAGCGCTGGGCAGCCAATTCGGCGCGGCCAAGCAGGGAATCATGGACACCGCCGCGCGCACCGGAAACGCGGCCTCGACCAACGCCGCGCTCGACCAGGCCGCGCTCGGCCAGGGAACCACCGCGGCGCAAACGGCGGCGCAGAACGTGGCCAGCCAACACGAAAGCGCCGTGAACACGCTGGCGAAACTTTTCGGAGTGAGCTCCAACCAGGTGAACCAGATGCTTTCGCAGCGCAACCAGGCCAACAAGAATTACGGCAGCCAGGCGCAGGGAATGCTGGGCTCGATTTTGGGCGACGCCATCAAAGCCGGCGGCACGATGGGCGCCGCCGCGATGCACCCCAAAACATGAAGCCGCGGCATGGAATGGGACCGGCGCCGAAAAATACGCTGACGGGGAAAGGGACGCTGGCGAAACTGCTGGCGGGAAAATCCGGTGCTAACAGATAACGGAACGATGATCGCGCCGGGCGACGGCCGATACGAACGTGGCCCAGGAATATTTTGACGCGTATGGCAGCCGTGGAGCAGCGGTGCAGGCGATGAAGCGCGACGGCTGGGAAGTTCCAAACGAATGAAATGAGCGCAGCGGCACAGATCGATTGGCAAGCGATAGAAAGCGGCCAAACTGGTGCGGCT
This sequence comes from Candidatus Acidiferrales bacterium, assembly GCA_030038275.1. Taxonomy (GTDB): domain Bacteria; phylum Acidobacteriota; class Terriglobia; order Acidiferrales; family UBA7541; genus Palsa-295. The sequence goes on from JASHPG010000171.1 coordinate 9,870, forward strand.
CCCGCGCCGGCAACGCAGAATGGAAGCGGCGCGATTGACTGGGACGCGATCGAGAACCGTCCGCAGCCGAAGCCGGGAATCGCGTCGCGCGCGGCGGCTGGCTATAAGGCCGGCCTTGGATTGCCGAGCGTAAATGATCTAGGGACGGTGCAATCGAATGTCCACGCGGCCGAACATCCCATCGAATCGCTGGCGCAAGCCGGACGCGGGCTCTACGACACCTACAGAAGCGACGTGAACGCCGGCTACGAACGAATGCGCGCACCTGGGGTGTGGAACAAGCTGACCGGGGGCGAAGAATATTTGGAGTCGGCGATTCCTTTCTTCGGACACAACTTAGTGGACATGCAGGAACGCTCCGCGCGTGGAGACACCGCAGGTGCCCTGGGTGAGGCCGGGGGAATCCTGACGAGCGCGCTCGGGCCCCAGGCCGTCCACGAGGCGATTCCGGCGGCGAGAGCGAGAGCGGCGAACCTGCTGGAAGCCGCAAAAGGGACTCCAGAGGACGTATCCGCAAAAGGCACGCCGGGATTGAAAGCGCTGCAAGCGCAGAGACGCGCCAGCGTGAACGAAGCCCTACGTGGACAGGCGAGGAAACCAGCGCCGCTATATGAAAATTTAAGCGAGGCGGACCGGGCGATGAGTCCTGGTGGCGGAACGGACTTGAGCCGCGTGGAGGGTTTGCCGGAAACGCCGAAGCCAAAAGAGGCCAAGCTGACGCCCAAGGAAATGCAGGACGCGGGTTTCGCTGCCAAGGAAGCGACGCGATATCTGGCGGACGGGGCGAGTGAAGCGGACGTTCGCGGCATTCTGAAAAATCTCGGCTACTCGCCAAATTCGGTGACGAAGGCGATGGAATCGGTGACGCAGCCGGGCGAGAGCGGAGGATACACGCTGGACCAGGCCCGCGTGATTCGGCAAAACGTAGCACGCGACGCGCGAGCCGCGGACCGCGCCGCGGCGCGCGGGGAGCCAGGAGCCGGCCAACGGAGCGCGAGCCTCTGGCGCACGTACAACCAGGTTACCGACGCGATGCGCGAACGGGCCCGCGAGCTAGGCGGCGCGAACGGAGTGGCGCAGTTCGAATCCGCCGACGCGCAATACAGGGAAGCGATGGAGATGCGCGAGGCGCTGCGGCCGCTACGGGAGGCGAAAACGCCGCGCGAGTTCGAGGCCGCTTGGAAAGACGCCGCGACGGACCATCCAGACGTTTTGCAGCGGCTGGCAAAAGAGCAAGGAATGAATCTAGGGCAATTGAAGCGCGCGGCGCAGACGGCGCGCACGGTGTTGAAGGGAGTGGAACCATCGCATACCAATTTTCTGGATCGGTACATAAAGGGGACAATACCGGCGAGGCTGGGCGTGGCGGGTGCCATTGCTGGCGGCAGTTACCTCTACGGCAGAAACCGCAACGTACCCGAATGGGAGCGCAGTCTGCTGTGGACGCTTCCCGCACTGGGATACGTTGGCGCGGGAATCGCCCAGCCCATATTGACCCGTGCAAGCGCGCTGCGGGCAATCGCGGATTTGCCGCCGACGCTCGCCCCGGCGCAAGCGGTAGAGCCGACGGAATTGATCGCTCCAGGACGAGGCGGAAGCGGACCGGAGCCGATCGCGCCGGGACCGAATGGCACGCCGAGGGTGGGAGAAGGAACGAGCGCGGTTCACCTGGTGACCGAAGCGGCGCCGCGAACGAACGTCTCCCAGCAGATGATGTCCGAAGCGTTCGAGAGGCAGCGGCTGGAAAACGTGCTGCGCGATCCGCGCGCCACGCCCGAAGAACGCGCCTACGCACGGAATGTGCTGGCGCAAATCCTCGGGGAATGAGGGCAAGGATGGCGCCACGGCGCTCGCGAGGCGGCATTAAGGCATCCTTCCGGCTCTGATTCCCTTCAGAAACAACTGTTTTGGGAACGCCGGATGGCGCTCGAATCAGGCCCGCAGAATCAATCGGCTGCGGCTGCGTGTGCGATTGGGTTTTTGGAAGGCTTCTGACCGGCGCGATAGACTGTCCCGACCCCAACTCTCAGTTCGGCGGCGATCGCCGCCCAGGAACGCCCCTGAGCGCGAAGGCGCCCTATTTTAATCGCGTCCACGCCCGATCTCGGACGCCCAAGCCGCTTTCCTTTCGCGCGGGCGTTCCGTAGCCCTGCTTTCACGCGCTCCACGATCAGGCTGCGCTCCAACTCGGCGACCGCGCCCAGGACGGTAAAAATCATCTTGCCCGCCGGCGTCGAAGTGTCCACGCCTTCGGTGAGGCTGACGAACTCGATGCCGAGCGCGTTGAAGGTTTCGAGCGCGCGCAGCAGGTGCGAGACCGAACGGGCGAAGCGATCGAACTTCCAGACAATGAGCGCGTCGAAGCGGCGACGGTGCGCGTCCGTCAGCAGCTGATCGAGCTGCGGCCGTTTTTCTTTCGTGCCGCTCACGCCGATATCGACGTACTCGCCTGCGACCTGCCAACCGCGGCGCTGGCAATACTCCCGCAGCTCGCGGAGCTGCAGCTCGGGATCCTGTCCGTTGTGCGCGGTGCTGACGCGCGCGTAGATCGCGGCTCTCAAGGCTTTTTCCTGCCGCGCTTTTCCGAGGCCTCGGGCAGCGCCTTCGGTTTGTCGGCGAGCGCTTGCTGCGCGGTTTCGATTTCATCGCGAACGTCAAAATCAGGAGTGTCGGAGCGGCGCCCGCTTCGCTTGACAATTACTTTTAGCCGCTCCGCCACGCGGGCGTAGCAGTTAGTGCAGAACCCGCAGGCGTAGTGATTTGCGGTTTTTGATCCGCACGAGAGACAGCCCCATTTTTGGAAGTAGAGACTCCACTTCCGCTGTTCGGGGACGCTCTGCATCCGGCGCATTTCATACGAAACGCGCCTCGTTTGCAGGAACGGCTGAAACAGCCACACCTCCTCGTTGGCCATGATCTCCGCGACGCGTTGGTCCACAAGCTGCTTCACCACGTCAATGGGATTCGGCTTCGGGCCGCGATCCGGCGTGACGAACTCGACTTTCACGGTTTGAATCTCGTCATCCTTCGGCATCGGCTTCTCTTTTCGCGTGCGGATGGTGGTGCTCGTGAATCCGCTTCAGGTCCGCGATCGCTAGGTGGGTATAGATCTGCGTGCTCGAAATTTGTGCGTGACCGAGGAGCTCCTGCACGTAGCGAATGTCCGCCCCATTGTTGAGGAGTGCTGTCGCGAAGGAATGCCGCAGCATGTGCGGAGTGACGCGTCCGAGGCCAGCACGCTTCCCCATGTCTCGAATCACCAAAGAGATTCCACGTGGGGATAGCCCGAACACTCCGGCGCGTTCCCTTTCGTCAAAGTACGCGCGTAGCGCCTCGACAGCTTTCGACCCGAGGAGCGCAATGCGGTCTTTGTTCCCCTTCCCCGCGATCACTCGGATAGTGCGGCGCTTTAAGTCGATGTCTTCAAAACGAAGCCTCGCAAGCTCACTCAGCCGCAGGCCGGAGGCATAGAACATTTCGACGATCGCGCGATCGCGCCGCGAGTTCGCGCTCGCTATCAGCTGCGCGACTTCGGCCTCCGTGAGGCAGCGCGGCAGTCGCCGCGGCGGTTGTTTTCGCCGCTGAACTTTCCAGAGAGGCGACCTGCGAACTACGCCGGCGAAAGTCAAGAAGCGATAGAGCGCATTGAGGCCGATGCGCAGCCTGTTGGACATTGCGGGCGTATGCGCGTCGTGCGTGAGGAAAGCGCGGACGTCCGTGTGCTCGGCCGCCCCCAGGCTTTTTGGGCCCAGAAATGCCGCGAACCCACGAACGGTGCGCAAATAGCTGTACTGTATGCTTGATGAGTAGTGCTTTACAACGAGCCAGCGCTCAAAGGCCGCGACGAGTTCGGCGTTCTTCTCCGCGTGCGACGGGATCACTTCGGACATTGCGCTGCCTCCTGCCGCCACGCCTGGACGATGGACGCGCACTCCCACAGTCCGCCCGGTCCCTTGGTCAATAGCCACCATTCGGTGAGGAATGCGAGCGCGCGGAGCGCCGTCTGCAAATCAGCCAGCGTGTCGCCCGTCACCTGCAAACTTTCTGGCTCCGCCTTTTCGATTGGCTTCTGTGGCCCGCACGGCTTGTGAACGACGAATAACTCGGGCATGGCAAATTCCCTTCCGTCTCGCCGTCCTCATCGGCGCCGCGAAGCGAGACACAAATGCGGCGGACGGCCGGCGCGATCGCACAGGACCGCGCCGGCGTTTCGGAGTCAGTCAGCAACGAACTTCGGCACCGAAAACTGGTAACCCTTTCGCGTGCCGATGTAATCCACTTCGAGCAACGCGGCGATTCCGCGCTTCTGCAGCGTGAGCCGCCCCTCGCGGCGCTTTTGGTTGATCGACTGCACGGACTTGTCGCGGATGACTGCCCAGCCTTGCTTCAAAGCTTCCTGGAACGTATGCGGCGCTCTCGCCGGCACGCTCGGCGTAGCCGGCCGTATTGCTGTTGCGTGTGAAGCCATCTCGTCTCTCCCTCGCGCGGCGGGTTCCTCATCGGCGCCACCCCGCCGCGCACGTTGAACCGTGGCGGACGCCCCGGCCATATGGGCGAACACATGGCCCGGAGCGTTTCGGAGTTCATGGCTAGCTAGTTGACAATGAGAGAAACGGTGCGCGTGGGCCTGGTCGCCGCCAGGACGCGCGCGCAGTAGGCTTCGCCGTTCATCTTGAGCCGCTCGGCCAGGCGGAGCACGACGTCTTTCCACCCGACATTCCGCCGGAAACTCTCCTTCAGTGTGGCGACATGGACGCCGGACTCAACGCTTGCGCCGGCTTCGAGGCGAGTTCGAATGCTGGACTCCAGGCGCTCGACTCGCTCGCCGAGCTGGGCGAGGACGTTCCGGGCTTCGATCAGCTCAAGAAGTTCCTGCTGGGAAATTTCGACTGCGGAGACGGATTGCGGGAACGGGACAACGTGTGAAACGATCTGCGTAGCTGCCATGGGAGTTTATCTCTCCTTTTGGTGGTTAGGGGCGCGTAGGTGTTAGCGCACCAGCGCGTCCCGCTTACTTCTAAGACTTTTGCCGAGGCCTGCCTGTTTTTCCCTTCCTGTAGAGCTTCGACTTCTCGCGTCGCAACTGCGCGACGCGAGACTCGCTCCAAACCCTCATACCAACGGCGCCGCGAAACGTCGGGGTCGGCGGCACGATCTTTCCGCGCCGAATCCATTCCTGCAGAGTGGCGCGCGTTATGCCAACTTCCTTCGCCGCTTCCGCCGTCGTGAAGGTCTTGCCACTCACAAGCACAATCTTAGCGCGGCAGTTGACAGGTGTCAAGTAGTTTGTTAATATGCCTGCCAGAGGTGGTGCGATGAAATCCTATGTGTTCACGCTGGCAGTGGAGCCGGACAAATTCGAGGGCGGCGGTGAGGCGTGGCACGCCTGGTGCCCCGCGCTCCAGGGCTGCCAAACGTGGGGACACACGCGCGAGGAAGCCCTGGCGAACGCGCGAGAGGCCGTGGAGCTCTACGTCCAGGACCTCATTGCCGCGGGCGACAAGATTCCCGTGGAACGGGGCACCCTCGAATTGCCTGACCCGGCCGTCGCGGTGAATGTGTGACGCGCGTCCCGCGCGGCGTCAGCGCCCGAAAGTTCGTGCGGGCTCTCGAAGCCGATGGCTTTGTTTTGCAACGCACGAGCGGAAGTCACCGGATCTTTCGCCACGCCGACGGGCGGCGCGTGGTCGTCGCATATCACGCACCTGGCGACACGTTTCCGGTCGGCACGTTGCGCGCCATGATCGCCGATGTTGGCTGGCAGGACGAAGACTTGCGACGCTTGGGGTTGGTCGAGTAGGAAACCCGTGAACCAACGTCTTCCAGCCGGGAAAACTGATCGTGGTCACATCAGGCTTTCAAAAGATGACGCAGCAAACGCCCCCTGCAGAAATTGCACGCGCCGAGAGGCTGCGGGCGGTTTGGCTCAGGTACCGCAATCGCTACCCAGAGTCCGAAAGCGCGCGGCAGGCGATTTTACGGGAGGCAGGCTTATGAAACGGGACCAGCACGAGGAGTACGTGCGAAACAGAACGGCGCGAAGCCCGCGATTTCGGCGAGCTTACGAAAACTACAGCCGCCAGGCGGACCTGGCGATCCTCGTCTGCAAGATGCGGGAGGCCGCTGGGCTCTCTCAGGCGCAACTCGCCGAACGTGTTGGCACTTCGCAGCCGGCAATCGCCCGGCTCGAAGATGGCGAGTATACGGGCCACTCACTGAAGATTCTGGAGAAAATTGCGGCCGCATGTGGATTCCAACTGAGGCTGCGCGCTCGCAGGGGGCCCAAGGTGACACTCGAAATTCCGCTGGTCGCGTGAGTGTTGAGACCGAGGAATTCGTGGAGTTGTAAATTCGGACAATCAGCTCGCTCTGCGAAGCGTCTGAGTAACCCGGATGGATGAACGGCCGCGCGCTTCCGAACCTTTTCGCGAAGGGCAAAGCGAGCGGCACGTTCAGCACTTCTACCGACACTGACAGAGGGAGTGTGCGGTGTCGGGGGCCAGAGGTCAACACGTTCGAGAGAGTTGCTGTTCGCCGCTGAATCTAGCTGGCTGGGACAATGAGCCACGAATCGCGCCACGCGCGGAGCCGAAAGTGACGTTCACGTATGCCGTGATCGCGGACGGCGGAATCATTCTGTGTGCCGATAGCCAGGTGACCCACACGCACAGAGCAACCTCTGGGCAGGTGATCGGAACCTACGAAGGCCAGCGCAGCAAAATCCGGCGGATTCGTGGCCAGTTCGCCTTTTCGATCGCCGGGAACGCGGGCCTAGCCGACACCCTGCTCGCCCACATCGATCAGAAGCGGATCGGAACGGCGCCCGGGTTCGAAGAAGTTGTTGAGGTGTACCAACAGGCATTCCGGAAAATCGTGAAGAAACACTACAGGGATCCCGAACAGCGAAAGCAGGCTGCACAGCTCGGAGTGGCTTTTCTTTTCTGCGGCTTCGCGGACATCGGTGGCAGGGGCGTTCCTCAAATCGCCAAACTCGACATCGCCACCGGTTTTTTCTTGGAATCCGATCACTGGTGCCGGATTTGCGGCAACCGGAGCGGAAGCGCACGGCGCGGCCTATTATCTTCATCACAGATTCTATCGGGACGGCATGCCTCTCGAACAGGCGAAACTCCTCGCTTACTGCGCCGTTTCTGAAGTCGCTCAGTTCGACAACGCGGTCGGAGGGCCGATCGAGATGGAAGTCATCACGCCAGAGGGCGCGGGACCGATTACCAACCTCGAAAAGTATGAGAACGCACGCCAGGAGTTGATCGGCAATGCGACGTCTTTCCTGAGGGAGTTTCGCTAGTCGATTGGCGCAGGCCGACCCTAACCGCCACGATCGAAACCCGCGACTCTAAAGCACAGTGCAGGCCATTTTCCGCAATCATCCACAGCATGCCTCCCCTTGACAAACCCGCCTGCGGGCTTAGACTCCGCGCATGAAACGTAAAAACCTGACCATCACCGAATTTGCCCGGATGGGCGCACGCGCTCAGCGGAAGAAATACGGCGTCGCACAACTCCGCGCGTGGGGAAAACTCGGCGGTCGGCCGAAGAAGAAGGGGCGCGCGACTTAAAAAACAAAGCCGCCGATTCGTGGTCGGCGGCGGAAAGGGTAGTTCCAGGTGAGCAGCACGCAGGATAGTTCATCGCCTTCGCAAAATTCAACCTTCACTCGTGCGGAGCGTAGCGCCATGTCAAAGGCCGTGTGGGCGCGGCCTGGGATGCGCGAGAAGTACCGCACTGCGATGAAGTCCGCGCGTGAACGCCCGGAGGCCCGCGCAAAGCTGCGAGCCGCCCACAGACAGCCCGAAGTGCGCGCGAGGCATAGTGCTGCGGCGAAGCGCGTCTGGGCACGGCCCGGAATGCGGAAGAAATACCAAAGGGCCTTGAGAGCGGCGGCGGCGAAACCTGGCGCGGGGGAAAAGCGCAGCACCGCGCAAAAAACCGCCCAGAATCGCGCCGATGTGCGGGAGAAAAAGAGCATGGGACAAAAGGCAGCTTGGGAGAAACCAGGAGCTCGCGAGGCGCGCGGTGCAGCGATACGGGCTGCGCTCTCGCGGCGCGAAGTGCGCAAGAGACACAGAGAGGGAATACGGGCTGCGATGCAACGGCCTGAAGTCAGAAAAAACAAGAGCGATGCGGCGAAGGCAGCGCACGCCAAACCGGGGACGCGGGAACGGCACAGCGCCGCAGTGAAGACCTCATGGGCTGACCCTGAAGTGCGACAAAAACGCGTGGCGGCTGCAAATCGACCAGAAGTAAGCGCAAAAAAGAGCGCTTCGATGAAAGTGGCCTGGGGAAAACCCCAGGGCGAAAATCACCGGGCGGCGGTCAGTGCGGCAACAAAGGCGGCGTGGGAAGAGCGAAACGCAGCTCTCGCCGCGTGGCGTTCCGGAAAGAGAGCTGGCCGGCCAGCTAAAAAGCGCTCGCTTTTCCGAGAAGCGGAAGTATTGCGAGAAAGCAGGATGGCATGGTCTGCAATCGCTCGCCGTCTCACACCGCAGGAATTCGCAACGAGTCCCCGGAAGGCAGCTGAGGCGCTGCGCCAGGGCGTTCGCTCCCTTCATGCGTAGGTAACTTTCCTACGCACTTTTTTGCGTAGAAAATTTTTCTACATCTTCCGCACCCTCGTCTGCTCCGGCATCCTCCGCGCACCGATGTATACGACTCAGCCCGAATTAAACCGGAGGCGCAGCCACGCCGACCGGATTCTCGCGATGCTGCGGGCGGCCGGCGAGCGTGGCGTTACAAACGCCGAGCTGTGGGACGTGGCGCACGCGGCGCATTCGCGGATCGCGGAGCTGCGCGCGCTAGGTCACCGTATCCGCTGCGTCCGTGAGGCCCCTGGCCTGTACGCGTCCGTTTACAACCACATCCGCGGCGAGAAGGTGTTAGACTTCGCCGCCTCCGGACGGAAAGGCCATAAGCTTGTGCCGCTCGAAACGGTGCTGAGAATCGAGCGCGCGCATTTGCGGGTGCTGCGATGACGTTTCGCGTCAAGAAGCGTGGCAAAGTGTTTCGGCTCGAAGGCCGCGCGGGAGAACGCGGGCGCCGCGGCGGCGGCGAGCGAGAACGTATACGGCTTTCGCTTGGCACGATGAACGGCGACGCCGCGCAGCTTCTTCACAGTCGAATCGAGCGTGCGCTAGCAGAAGGAGCGGCGTCCGCGCTCTGGCGCGAGCTGCGTAACGTGCTGCCGACGGACACGTTCGAGAAGCTCGCCGCAATCGCCGGCCACGAAGCGGATCAAGCATCAGTCGCTTCCCACACGTGGGCTGATCTGTCCGAGAAGTTCAATGCGTGGATGTCGCAGCGGGTTGCGCTCGACAAAATGCGCGAGTCCACGCGCGAACGCTATCTGCAAACCTGCGTGTCCTTCGGCGAATTCCTCGAGGAGCGCGGGATTGTGGACCTCGCGGCCGTCAGCCGCCCAACACTCGAAGATTTCAAAGCGTGGCGCTTGGCGCGCGTTCTCAAGCAAAAACACTCGCGCGGCGGTCGTGGCGTCGTACTCGACGTGGCAATTCTGCATCGCGTGTTCGCCTACGCGATGGATTGTGAGATCGTCGTCAAAAATCCGGTCCGGATGGAAGGACGTCCGGGTGATCAGCCGGAACGAGGGGCGCAACCATTCACAGCCGAGCAGCTCGCGAAACTTCGTCGTGCCGCAGGTGCCGACATGCTGGCGTTTTTGCTTTTGCGGTGGACCGGGATGCGAGGCTCTGACGTGGTGGGGCTGCGCTGGGAGGAAATCGACTGGGAGACGCGGGAGATCAATCGCCTCACACTGAAGCGGCGCAAACGCGTGATCTTGCCGATTCATCAAGAGCTGTTCTTCGCGCTCGAAGTCGAATACCAGCGGCGCAATCCGGATCCCGAACACCGCGTACTGCTGAATCCGGCAACGGGACGGCAGCTAACACGGCCGCGGCTGTATCAGCGAATGCTTGCTCTCGGTCGACGTGCGAAAATTCTGGACGCACACCCGCACCGCTACCGCGACACGTATGCGGTCGATCTCCTTGCTCGCGGCGCTTCCCCGTACGACGTGGCGAAGTTGCTCGGCGACACCGTCGAGACGGTCGAAAAGCATTACGCACCGTTCGTGCGGGAACTGCGGGAGCGCGCGCGACGCATCCTGGAGTCGGGGGAAGGGCTGGAGATATCGGGCACACCACAGGCACAGCAGCGACGCCTGGAATGGAAGCCCAACTAACCTACAAAGAGATAGTAGCGGGTGAGCCTGTAAGCCGGATTCTGTGACGCAGCGCGGCGCGCGTTCGGCTTGCGTCGAGACGCGCAACGCGGCGCGGCGATCATTCCTCTAGGTCCCGGATCGCTCCGGGACTCCAGCAGCCTACCCGAGGGTCGCAGCCGCCGCTCTTGCGAGCGATGCCCTTCGAACGCGGAGGCGTTCTCAGAGTCAACCCTTCGAAACTGCCAGTGGCAGCTTCTCAGGGCAAGCATACGGGCCGGGCCAGCCCTCCCCTCCTATTTGGCCTTGCTCCACGCGGGGTTTTCCGTGCCCCCGGCATTGCTGACGGGGCGGTGGGCTCTTACCCCACCTTTTCACCCTTGCCAAGCACGTTCGACCATTGTGAGGCGGGCTCTTGGTTTTGCCGCGAGCCTGTCACCGAAGCCAAGCCGTACCGGCGGTCTATTCTCTGTGGCACTTTCCGTGGCCGCGTTCCCTGGCGCGGACTTGCGCCCGCAAAATCACAAGGACCAGCCCCCTGGCGTTACCAGGCGCGTTGCCCTACCTGGCCCGAAGCGGGCATAGCACGCTATGCCCCCTACGCGAGCCGTTCTCGGAGTCCGGACTTTCCTCCCGCCGCCCTTTTGTCCCAGCAAGCCGGAACGCAGGACATGCCGGTGATCGCCCGACTCACCCGCTGACTGAATTATACAGCGAAACCCGGCCCGCGCTCCTGGCGTACGAACGGCCCATTTCGCGCATCCATACTGATGCAAACACTGTCGGGGAGCAGTAGCGAGCCAGTTTCTTGGCTGCTTGTCGCGATCAAGAAAATTCAACCTGACCTGCTATGGGGGAGCCTTAAACGATGCGACGAACTGCGGCGTTCATTTTGGTCTTGTTGACCTTGCTCGCGGGCGGGACGTCGGCCGCGTTCGCAGGGCCAGCGGCGCATCCGCAGCCGGAGAAGAAGCTCACGGCATATAACGTCATCGTGGTGAACGCGTTCACGAGCGGGAAGACCTCGGCGAATGAGGATGCGGCGGCGCCGGTGAACGGGATGATTCATGCGCGCGCGGTGCGGGAGTTGCAAGCGTCGGCGCTATTCGACGGCGTCATCGATGCGGCGCCTGTGCCGTCCGAAAATCCGGCGTCTGCAGACGCGCGCCTCGACCTGCGAATTTCCCCCGTGCAGCCGGTCGTGAGCGGACCGCCCGGCGCTGAGACGACTGAACATGTCCAGGCCAATCGCCGCGTGATCCTGAATGGGACGATCTTATCGTTCAGCAAGGGCAGTCGCGCCGGGCGGTACCTGGGAGGCTTCGGCGTGGGCGAATCGAAGATCAAAATCCGATTTGCATTGACAGACGCCAAAACAGGAATGGAATTGATGAGTTGGATTCAAACCGGCACATTCAAAGGAACGCTCAGCGCGTTTGGCGGCAGCACGAATCAGGCGACGGCAGGCGCGACGAATGGCGTGGTGAAGGGACTCATCAAGCAGATCGCCAAGAATCGTTGAGCGCGGATTTCCGGTGTTATCTGGATGCGAGCAGCTTTTCGAATTGAGCTTCGTCGAGGATGGGCACGCCGAGGGATTTGGCTTTGTCGTACTTTGAGCCAGGGTCGGCGCCGACGACGACGTAATTCGTTTTTTTGCTGACGGACGAGCCGGGCTTGCCGCCGTGCGACGCGATCAGCGCTTCGGCGTCCTCGCGCGAGCGATGCGCGAGCGTGCCGGTGAAGACGAACGTCATCCCAGCGAACTTCGTGCTCTTTGGCGCGGCGCGCTCTTCCTTCATCACCACGCCGACGGCGCGCAGGCGATCGATCAGCTTGCGATTGGCGCTTTCGGAAAAAAACTCGCGCACGCCTTCGGCGATCTTCGGGCCGATCTCGTCCACTTCCAGCAGTTCTTCTTCGTTCGCGTCGCGCAACTTTTCCATGGAACCGAAATGCGCGGCCAGCAATTGGGCGGTGCGTTCGCCGACGAAGGGAATGCCGATGGCGTAGATCAGGCGCGCCAGGCCGGCCTTTTTGCTTTGCTCGATTTCGTCGAGCAGATTCTGCGCGGATTTTTCGGCCATGCGTTCGAGATTCGCGAGAGTATCGAGATCGAGCTTGTAGAGATCGGCGAAGTCGCGCACTAGATCGCGTTCGATCAGCTGATCCACAATCTTTTCTCCGAGGCCGTCGATGTTCATGGCGTGGCGGCCAGCGAAATGCAGCATCGACTCGCGCCGCCGCGCCGGGCAGGAGACGTTCACGCATCGGTAGGCCACTTCGCCTTCGCGGCGATGAACGCGCGTGCCGCACACGGGACACTTCTCCGGCATCTGAAATTTTTTCTCTTCGGTCCCGTGCTTCACCACTTTCAGCACGTGCGGGATCACTTCGCCAGCGCGCTCGACGAGCACCGTGTCGCCCGCGTGGACGCCGAGGCGCTCGACTTCGTCCATATTGTGCAGCGTGGATTTCGAGACGGTGACGCCGCCGATTTGCACCGGCTCGAAGACAGCGAACGGCGTGAGCACGCCGGTGCGGCCGACGCTCACCTGAATTTCGCGAATTACCGTGGTTTCCTGGTGCGCCGGATACTTATATGCCAGCGCCCAGCGCGGCGCTTTCGACGTGAACCCTAGCTCGTTCTGCAAACCGATTTCATCAACCTTGATAACGATACCGTCGATTTCGTAGGCCAGCTTTTCGCGTTTCGATTCCCACGCATTCACATAGTTCTCGACGTCGTCAATGGAATGGCACAGTTTCCAGTCCTCGCTAGCCTTGAAACGCAAGGTTTTTAGAACATCGAGGCATTCCGAAAGCCGCTTTTTCGGCGCGCGGCCATCCACGAGCAGGTAGTAAGCGAAAAAATCGAGCTTGCGCGACGCAGTGATCTTCGGATCGAGCACGCGTATCGATCCCGCCGCCGCGTTGCGCGGATTGGCGAAAATTTTGCCACCCTGCTCTTCCTGCTGCTTGTTCATCTCGACGAACGCCTGGCGCGTCATGATGGCTTCGCCGCGGACTTCGAAGTCGCCGCGCAGCCCAGCCTTTTTCAACGCGGCCGGATCGATGGTGAGCGGAATCGTGCGGATGGTTTTGACGTTCGCGGTCACATCCTCGCCGGTCGTGCCGTCGCCGCGAGTGACGGCGCGAACTAGCCGACCATCCTTGTAAACGAGCGACATGCTCAGGCCATCGAACTTGTGCTCGGCGATGTAATCGACTTCTTCGCGCCCGGTGGTTTCCCGCACGCGCCGGTCGAAATCGCGCAACGCTTCGACGGAAAACGCGTTGTCGAGGCTGACCATCGGCGTGGTGTGACGGATTTTCTGGAAACCTTCGCGCGGCGCGCCTCCCACGCGCTGCGTGGGCGAATCGGGCGCGACCAGCTCAGGATGCTGCGCCTCAAGCTCCTTCAAGCGGTTCATCAATCGGTCGAATTGCGCGTCGGGAAGCTCCGGATTATCCACGACGTAGTACAGGTATTCGTGGTGGCGAATTTCCTCGCGCAGACGCTCGATTTCCTTGGCAATGCCGCCGGAATGAGAAGTTTTCGTCGAAGCCATGGTCATCTCGCGGCGTTCCCTGCCCGATGATGGTAATCGGATTCGGATAGTGAGCCAGTTTGAATTTTAACTGTTTGTGTCACGATCAAGAAAATTCAAACCGGCTCATTATACGGAGTCGGGGATTCAGACAGCTGAACTGGCGTGTAGTATACAATGTTCGTGGAGTGCGCCCTTAGGAGCTGTATCGTGCCGAACGGCATCAAAGACGCTCTGCTGATCTATAACCCGACCAGCGGACGGCGGCGTGCGCGCCGTTTCGCAGAGGTCGAGCAGGCTGTCCGTATTTTGAGAGAGGCCGGGATAGCCACAGAGCTCGCACCCACATTCGCGCCAAATAGCGCCACGCAGATCGCGCGGCATGCCGTCGAACAACGGCGTGGCATGGTGATCGCGTGCGGCGGCGACGGCACGATCAACGAGGTCGTCAATGGCTTAGCCCTCAGCCAGACGCCGATGGCGGTTCTTCCCTCGGGCACCGCGAATATTCTGGCGAAAGAGCTGCGCATTCCGTGGGATATTCCTCACGCCGCGCGAATGATTCCCAGCGCCGCCTTGCGCCGCATCGCACTCGGTATCGTGGTACCGCTTAACGGCAACATTTCCGCGGCGATGCCGCGCGAGGGCCGCTACTTTCTTTCCGTGGCCGGAGCGGGGCCAGATGGCGCCATCGTGAACGGCGTCCACGCAGGGCTAAAGAAGCACATCGGAATTTTCGCGTACTGGGCCGAAGGCTTCCGCCAACTGATGCGCTACAACTTCGCTGAAATACGCGTCCAGTCGCGTGGCGAAGATCGCCGCGCCACCATCGTCGTGGTCGGACGCACGAAACACTATGGCGGCCCATTCAAAATCACTACCGGCGCGGATTTGTTCGAAGACAGCTTCGAATTTGTTACCTACTCGAAGAGCAGCCGCTTCGCTTATGCCTCGTGCCTGCCCTCACTTTGGACAGGCAAGTTGCGATTGAGGGAAGGCATCGCCGCCTGGAAAGCGGATCATTCGATTTGCGAGTCCGCGGGAGAGCATCCGGTGTACGCTCAGGTTGACGGCGAACCCGTGGGACGGCTGCCCCTTGCGTTTCGCATCGTGCCCGACGCGCTTTCGCTGCTGATTCCTGCCGGTCCGGCAGGCGGGCCCGCTCCGCCCCATCGCACGCAAACCCAGCATGCGCTGGGGACCCCGGAGTAGTGGGGCTTCGCGGGCAATCCATGGAACCCTTTACGCACGCGTTCACTTCGCTGGCTCTTGGAAAGTCTGGCGATCGGTGGCTGCCGCGATTCGGACTGGCCATGCTCGTCGCCGCCGGAGTCGCGCCCGATCTCGACTACGCAAGCTACCTTGCAGGTCCTGGAACGTTTTTCCGTCTGCATCGCACGCTATTTCATTCGCTCGCCGGAGGCACCGCGCTGGCGATTGCGATAGCCGCCGCATTTTACGCGCTCGATAAGAAGTGGCCGCAATCACACGTCACGCAGGACAAAAAGTTTCCGCCGCTTGCGTTCTTGCCTGCGCTGGCCGTCTGCGCGATTGGTATCGCCGGTCACATACTGCTCGACGTGGCCAGCGGGATCGGCGAGCAGTTGCTGTGGCCCTTCCGTTCCGGCTGGTATCGGTGGAATCTCGACGGCAATCTCGATCCGTGGGTTCTGCTGATCCTGATTGCAGGATTATTGTTGCCGCTGCTCTTTCGGCTGGTTAACGAAGAAGTAGGCGACCGGCGCAAGGGACGCGGAGGCACGCGCGCGGCAATCGTCACGTTGCTTTTGCTGGCCGTTTATTTCGGCTGGCGGTCACATCTGCGAGATGAAGCCACCGACCTTCTGATGTCGCACGAGTTTCACAATCGCATCGCGTTGTCGGCGGCCGCGTTTCCCGATCCGACGTCGCCATTCGATTGGCGCGGCGTGGCCGTAACGGACAATACCGTCGAGGAGCTTGATGTGTCGCTCTCGCCCAGCGCCGATTTCGATCCCGATCGCAGCCGCACGCATTTCAAACCGGACGATTCTGCCGTCCTAGAAGCCGGCCGCAAAACCGCCGACGCGCGGCGTTTTCTTTCCTACGCGACAATGCCGGTTGCCACCGTCTCTCCGCTGGAGGATGGTTACCGCTTCGAAATTCACGACCTGCGCTTCGCATCGGACGATCTCGATCCCGCCAACATTTTTCTCCGCATCGATTTCGACAGCCATCTGCGTATCCTTCATCAGCAGTTCCTCTTCGCCTCTTCGCCAAATCCGTAGAGCCTGAGAATAGGTAGCGAGAAATGCGGGCGACCACTTAGCGGCATCGATTCCCTATCGGAGGCCATTTGCTGGCGGCGGATATATGCCCGCTTGCCTAAATATGCACACGCGGCCCGCGAAACATACATCGTCCGGCCACGTAGAGAATCACCAGAGTGAGGAGTACGCTTGCCGCAAGCATCGTTTGGTGCGAAAGCGCGAAGCGCAGAATCACCCTGCCGTAGCGGACCGCCAGAACGCCTTCAACGAAATAGCGCAGCCCGCGACCAACCAGAAGCGCGATTACAAACGTCCGGAGCGGCACCTGAAACACACCATCCGCCAGCACGAAAACCTTGAACGGGAATGGCGGCGGCAAAATCGCCGGGACAAAAGTACTCACGAACGCGTTGCGCCGAACCCAGCCGCGTATCCTCTCGGCCCCATGGCCGGCGCGGCGATGAAAGAAAGCCTCGCCGCCTTTTTTTGCAAGCAGATAGAGCCACACGCAGCCTGCGAGCGAGCCGACCGTTGCCATCGCGCAGTAGTAGGGCATTAGCGCGGGCCGCTGAATCGAGCTTTCGATGATCAGAGCATCCGCGACGAAGGGAAAAGACAATACCGAGGAGTCCAGAAACGCCACCACGAAGATGCCGCCGCCCCCCAACGTAGCCACTAACTTCTGAAGCCAGCGCGGCAGCTTCACGGTCTGCTGCATTTTGAGGAACTTTCCTCCGGAGGAACGCGGCGATTGTAGCAGAGTTTTTCCGCGCTATTTGAAGGAGTCCGAGCGGCAAATTGCTCAATCGCGAACTCTCGGCTAAAATTCGTCCTTGGCCAATTCTTCTCCAAGCTCCTCGCTTCTTTCCGGATTGAACGAGCGCCAGCGCGAAGCCGTGCTCGCGACCGAAGGGCCGGTGCTCGTTCTTGCCGGGGCGGGCACGGGCAAAACGCGCGCGATCACCTACCGCGCAGCCTATTTGATCGAGCGCGGCGTGCCTCCGGGCGCGATTCTGGCCGTCACTTTCACGAACAAAGCCGCGGATGTGATGAAGCAGCGCATTTCCGATCTGCTGTGGTCCATCGGACGCGATGCTTCAGACATGTGGGTATCCACATTTCACAGCTTTTGCGCGCGGCTATTGCGGCGCGAATCGCGCCATCTCGGATTACCGCGGGATTTCGCAATTTATGATGACGACGACCAGACGTCCGCCGTCAAGCGCGCTCTGGTACAGCTCGATTTTTCCGCGGACGATTACCCGCCGCGCAGCATTCGCGCGCAAATCAGCCATGCGAAGAATCACGGGATCACGCCCGACGAAATGGCCTCGCAAGCGGCGCAGGCACGCAATCCCGAGCGCGAAGACGTGGCGAGGATCTACGCCGCCTATGAAGATATTCTCCGCCGCGCGGCCGCTGTCGATTTCGACGACCTGCTCTTGCTCGCCGTGAAACTGCTTCGCGAACATCCCGAGGCCCGCGCCGCATGGAACAACCGCTTTCAGTACGTGATGGTCGATGAGTTTCAGGACACCAACGGCGCGCAGGAAGAGCTGGTGCGATTGCTGGCCGGTTCGCGCAAGAACGTCTGCGTAGTGGGAGATGAGGACCAGTCGATTTACGGGTGGCGCGGGGCGCGCGCGGGCAATCTGAAGCGCTTCACCGAGGATTTCCCCGGAGCGAAGATAATTCGACTCGAAGAAAACTACCGCTCTACGCAAACGATTCTCGACGCGGCCGCGGCCGTCGTACAAAACAACTCCGAACGCCTGGGTAAGAACTTGCGGGCCACTGCTGGTTCCGGTGCGCCGCTGAAATTTTTTGAGGCGACCGATTCAACCGCCGAAGCAGACTTTGTCTGTGGCCAGATTGCCTCAGTGGTGCGCGAGGAGCCTGGCGCGCACGTAGCCGTGCTATATCGTACCGGCGCGCAATCGCGTTCTTTCGAAGAGGTGCTGCGCCGCCTCGGAATTCGCCATCGCGTGGTTGGAGGATTCAGCTTCTACAAGCGCGCTGAAGTCCGCAATGCCCTTGCCTATCTCCGCCTGCTCTTCCACCCCGAGGATAACGTTCGATTGCTGCGCGTGCTCAACGTGCCGCCGCGTGGCATCGGAGCGGCCACCATCGCCGCTCTGGAATCCCGCGCGCGCGAGAAAGGGAAATCTCTCTGGGACACTATTGCCTCCGGAGAGCTCGCCTCTGGCAAAAAATTCCCCGCGTCGCTGCGATCATTTCACGAAATGATGGAAGCGTTGCGCGAGGAATGCCGCGATGCTTCGACAGCCGCTTTGATCGAAACTATTCTCGACCACACTGGCTATCTCGATTGGATCGAACAGCAGGACAACCTGGAGCATACCTCGCGCGCCGAAAACCTCCGCGAACTCTCGAACGCCTTGGCCGAAGCCACCGAGCAGGGCCAGACGCTCGAAGATTTGCTGGATCATGCCGCGCTCGTGAGCGATTCGGACGAGTACGACGAATCCGCGACCATTTCGCTGATGACTTTGCACAGCGCAAAGGGGCTCGAATTCGACGCTGTCTTTCTCGCCGGGCTGGAAGAAGGCCTGCTGCCGCATAGCCGCTCGTCTGACACCACGGCTGAAATCGAAGAGGAACGCCGCTTGTTTTACGTTGGCATGAGTCGCGCCAAAAAGTCGCTGGTCATCACGCGCGCCGCATATCGCCGCTCGTATGGAGAAGATGAGTTGCGTCCATCAATCCCTTCACGTTTTCTGGCGGAAATTCCCGCCGATCTGATCGAAGCGGCCGCCGGCTCGCAAGCGGAGCCCGGCGAAACGCGCCGCTACGAGCCTGATCCTGAGTTCTCCTCGGGCTACGATTACAGCCGTGCGCGCGCTGCATATGGCTGGAACAATTACAACAGACCTTCATCTGGGCGGTCGCTACGCTCGCGTTCACAATATGGACGTTCGCCCGCGCCGCCGGCGGCTAAGCCGCTGAAAGCGAAAGATCCGCTCGTCGGGAAGCGCGTCCGCCATCCGAAATACGGCATCGGCACCATTATTGAAGTGGATGGCGAGGGCGAGGACCGCCGCCTTACCGTCAGCTTCCAGGATTACGGCCCCAAGAAACTTATCGAACGCTACGCTCACCTCCAGCTAGCCTAAGCCGCGCGGAAATAGCGCTTATCTCTACCGGAAGAGGGATTCTTCGGGGCAAAACAGTACCCTCAAAATGAATTGTCCCCACGGAACAGCGTTTGGGAACACAGCGCGAACGCCTGCATTCGGTCCGGAAATCGACTGGTTGCGCGGACGCTCCGCGCAGGGTAAAGTCTTCCGAAATTCCGCGGTTCGCGCCCGGAAAGGTGCCGATTGGACCCACAGCTTTTCCGCACCAAGAGCATCGATCAGCTTATCTCGGACGCCGATCGGCCCGATAAGCGGCTGAAAAAATCGCTCGGATGGGTGAGCCTGACGGCGCTCGGCATCGGCGCCATCATCGGCAGCGGAATTTTCGTCCTCACGGGGACGGCTGCAGCTGGCGAGCAGGTGGAATTTCCATCGATCCTGAAAGCGCCGCTGCTGCAAGTGCTGATGAACGGCCGGCACGCGCTCGGCATCATGGGTCGTCCCGGCGCAGGTCCCGCCATCGCGCTCTCGTTTTTCATCGTGGCGGTGGTCTGCGGACTCGCCGGCCTCTGCTACGCCGAGCTCGCCTCGATGATTCCCATCGCCGGCAGCGCGTACACATACACCTACGCAACGCTCGGCGAACTGATCGCGTGGATTATCGGCTGGGATTTGATTCTCGAATATGCCGTTTCCAACATGGCCGTTGCCGTCGGATTTTCGGCTTACATCAATAGCCTGCTGGATTCTTTCCATCTGCGCATTCCGGACGCGCTCAGCACGCCTGCCTATTCGCCGGAAACGGGATGGGCGCTGCATTTCAACATTATGGGCTTCGTGATCGTGATGCTGCTCACCGTGCTGCTGGTCGTCGGAATCCGCGAGTCTTCCGGCGCCAACAACATCATGGTCGCCATCAAGCTGCTCGTCATCGTGGTTTTCTGCGTCGCGGCCAGCAAGTACATTCATCCGTCGAACTGGCATCCTTTCGCGCCGAACGGCTTTCAGGGAGTGCTTACCGGCGGCGCAATCGTTTTCTTCACCTACATCGGGTTTGATTCCGTCTCCACCGCCGCCGAGGAATGCAAAGACCCTAAGCGGGATTTGCCCATCGGCATTCTCATTTCGCTCTTCGTCTGCGCGTT
>JASHPG010000172.1 GCA_030038275.1 Candidatus Acidiferrales bacterium
GCTCCCGCGGCGAACTACGAAGTCGATTATCTAATCACGCCTGGTTTGGGAGGGGCGGACGACATTCGGAACTTATGGCCCGAGCCGCGCTACGATACCGTCTGGAATTCGTTTGTGAAAGACCAACTGGAGGACTATCTGCACCACGCTGTTTGTGGTGGAAAGCTCAGTCTGCCGGTTGCTCAGCGCGAAATCGCGACCAATTGGATCGCCGCGTATAAGAAATACTTCCATACGGATCACCCGCTTCCGGCAACAAGTGCATCTGTTTTCTCTGTGACAGGGCGAACCGAGCCGCCGAGATCTCGTTTTCAGCCTCACCCGGTCGCGCGAGGTGAACAACATTTTATTGCTTTCCACGCGCCGCGAGCCGCAGCCACTTCGCGGTCCACAACCGCCACGCATAAGAACCTCTCGTAATCCGTCCTCTTAGTCCTTTCAGAATGCAGTCCGGCAAGTGTTTTGGCGAACAGATAGTCCAAGTTGACCCAGAGGTCAACTCTGCCCGGCCGCAGCGAGTCCTCCTCAGTCAGTGAAGTCACGCTCGCTCCCAAGCAGGTGTTTTGATATGCTCCCGCGCGGCAGTCCAGGGATTCCGCTACAAGTTAAAGCTATCCGGCGAAGGAGGCATCATGCGACGAAAATGGGGGCCGAAAGCAAGTCTCATGATTGGCGCGGGTGTGCTGGCCGCGCTCGGGGCGTTCGCGGCATTCGGGCAAGGATCGGATCAGGCGCCGCCGCTGCCGCCCGCTCCGGCGAATGCCCCTCCGCCATCGCTGCAGGCGAACGCCGATCCAGGCTACGACGGCGCACTGGCGGCATGCAAAAACCCGCCACGAAAAATGCGTCCGATTGTATGGCCGGCTAGCGGGCCGCCTCCGCGCGATTACACGGTGACGGAAATCCCGGGCGTGATCGCCGCTGGGCAGCGCTGGAAATTCCTGTGGCAGGCGGCCGGGAATAATGGCGACGGAATCGTCGCCACGAAAGACGGTGGGCTGCTGATCGCGCAGAACGACAACAGCGACATCGTGAAGATCGACGCGAACGGGAACCCGACAATTGTTTATACCAATACGCACACGGGCGGAGCGCTTTCCATCAACGCACATGGAGCGATATTCGCTGTCGAGCGTGGGTTGAATCCGCGCATCGAGGAGCTCGCGCCTCATCGGCGCGTCCTGGCGGATCATTACTCGAATGGCACGCTCGATTGCATCGGTGGCGTGATGAACGATCTTACGGCGGCGCGTAACGGCGGCGTCTATTTCACGATGGGCGGACTTTACTACGTTAGCCCAAAGGGCATGGTGACGGAGTACGGCGAAAATCTGCGGACGAACGGCATCATCCTTAGCCCGGATGAAAAGAAGCTGTACGTGACGAACGGCAACAGCGTGGCTGTTTTTGACGTCCAGAGAGACGGCTCGCTCACCAACCAGCGCGAATTTGCGAAGCTGCCGCCGGGCACGTACGGTGATGGCAGCGCCATCGATTCGGACGGGAGAGTTTATGTCTCAACGAATCCAGGCGTGCAAGTGTTTGCGCCGGACGGGAAATATTTGGGGCTGATTCCCTCGCCACGCGACGAGATCAGCATCTCGTTTGGCGGTCCAGGGCGGAAGACCATGTTCATTCTCGCTCGCGGAGCGGTGGACGCGAACGGCAAGCAGATCGCCAATGCCGCGCAGGTCTATTCAATCCAGATGATTGCGCAAGGCCCGAGCAACCGCCCCAAGTAATCACTCGTCGTCGTAGTCCGCAACGCGAGGATTAGCTGGGTCGCGAAAGCCCCGGACCGCAGCGAAGGGCCTAATTGCGCCCATGTTTGGGACGCGAAATTGGCCTCGATCTGTCGAAGCGCCCCATCGCTAGCGCGAAGCTGTGGTAGAAGCGGGAATCTCGGATTTACGTGCAGCTGCTGCCTGCCCGCGAATCCAGAATGCGCCAAATGCCACGATTAGGGCCGGAAGCAAGAATCTTATGCCGTCGCGTAGGAGAGCGCCCGGACCAGCCTCTTGCGGGGGCCCTACGCCGCAGCCGCAGTCGATTTTGAGCCCGCGCTGGTAAGCCGAGAAGATGGCGATCATAAAACCGCAGAACGCCAGACATGCAACCAGCGAAGCATACCGCCGCAAAATCCCGCTGACCAACCAAAGCCCGAGCGCCAGCTCCACAAACGGAAGAGTGTGCGCGATAGTGTTTGCCGTTTTCGCTGAAACCACCTGATACGATTCAACTTGGATAGCGAACAGTGCGATAGAGGTCTTGGCCGAAGCCCAGTTCCACGGGAATCCAGGAAGAGGCTTCAGCTTGCCGTAGGAAGCGGCGAGGAAAATGCATCCGACGACAATCCCGCCCACCAGCAGAAGAGCCCGCATAAGGTACCGGCGCTGCGCCGGCTTGCGAGCGCAAAGAAAAGCAATCAGCCCGGCGACAACAAAGATGAAGCCCCATTCGGCAAGCCAATTCAACACTGAACCGAGCGCATCCATCAGAGGTTCCGGTGCGCCTATTGGCTGCTCAACAGTGAGTCGAAGAATTGCTTCAGAAGGGGCCACGAGACCGCGGCCGACGTGGGCGGCAGCTTTCGTCCCTTGTAAATAATCTCGAACGTAGGAGTGGCACGGACGGGAACCTCTTCGCCCATGGCGCGGTCTGCGTTAATCGTCGCGTCGAGCGGGCATCCCCCGGGCGCCACGTCAAACGAGCAACCGGTCATGAGCCGCTGAATACGCCTGAAGTCGGATGCGGGCATGGCAGCCGACATGTACTTCGCAATGTCGCCCGTTGAACCCCAGGCATCCTGATTATCGTAAAGGGCTGCCTCGGCGTTGGCGAACTCTCCGACGCGCGCCGCGGCCTCTTCCCAACGAGCAGCCTCATAACCATATTTGTGCTGCGGAAGAGGAAAATCATGATGCACGAGGTATACCTTGCCCGAAGCGACGTAGTCGCTAATCATCGGGCGCAGCGTATTTTCGTAGAAAGCGCGGCAGGAGGGACATTGGTAATCGGTGAACACGATCATGGTGATCGGAGCGCTGCTGGACCCGTAGCTCTTCACGGGCGCGGGCAGAGATTCGACGGTTTTCGTCCTTGGGCGAGTTGCACGAGCGCGTGGCGCGGCGGCATTCAGCGTTGCCCCCACCGCGATAATCGAGACCACTGCGGCTGCAACCCCCGCTCTTCGCGCCCAAGCTGGCCAGCGGCCGCGCGATGTCTGCTGCAAAGTATCTCGGATTTCCAAAGGCTCCTCCCAGAGTCCTTACTCCCATTCATCGGCAAACGGCGATTCTAGCGCGAATTCCCCAGCTTGCGCTTATTGATGTTGGACCGCCGAGCGCGAAATAGGTAACTGCCTTTGTAGTACGATGCGCGTACGGAGCACGGGGTTCGCTTGGACCGTCATGCTTGCTGCGATGGCGAATGAGCCGCGCTCGGTGCGTGTCGCTAGATGCAGAGTAAGCGCATCCCGACGAGAGCTTCTAAGGGCTGGCGGACATCTTTTTTTCTTCAGATGGTGAAAAATCGCGCGTGAATGAATCTGTACGCGAAGCTGTGCGGCAGCCGGATACGTGATTTCCCTTGAGGGCCCTCGTGCCGACAAATGGCCGGTTAGTTTCTAATGTAAGTTTCTGTAAAAACGTAACATATTAATCTGTATCAAACAACTTGACAATAATACACTCAACCTGTAATATTTCGGCGTACGCGGCGGAATCGATCTGCGCGGGGCGAGTAATAGCTTAGTTTAGGAGCGGATTCCATGAGCAAGATTATTGGCATAGATCTGGGGACAACCAACTCGGTGGTGGCCGTCATGCAAGGTGGCGAGCCCGTCGTCATCCCCAACCAGGAGGGGGCGCGAACCACCCCATCAGTGGTCGGCATCACGAAAACGGGAGAGCGTCTGGTGGGCCAGGTGGCGAAGCGCCAGGCGATTACCAATCCCGAGAACACCATTTATTCCATCAAGCGGTTTATGGGCCGGCGATACGACGAAGTCACCGAAGAAATGAAGATGGTGCCTTATAAAGTCGTGGCGCAAGGCGACCATGTCGCGGCGATGGCACAGGGCAAACCGTATAGCCCTCCGGAAATTTCTGCGATGATTCTCCAAAAGCTGAAGCAGGCGGCGGAAGACTTCCTCGGAGAAAAGGTCACGGAAGCAGTGATCACTGTGCCGGCATACTTCAACGACGCGCAGCGCACGGCGACGAAAGACGCTGGAAAGATCGCAGGGCTCGACGTGAAGCGGATCATCAACGAGCCGACAGCCGCTGCGTTAGCCTATGGCCTCGACAAAAAGAAGGACGAAACGATCGCTGTATATGACTTCGGCGGCGGAACTTTCGATATTTCTATCCTCGAGGTTGGTGAAGGCGTCATCGAAGTGAAAGCCACGAACGGGGATACGCATCTCGGTGGCGACAACATCGACCAGCGGATCGTGGACTGGCTGATTGACGAATTCAAGAACGACGAAGGTCTCGATCTGCGCAGTAAGGGCAACGAAATGGCCTTGCAACGTCTCCGCGACGCCGCTGAACGCGCCAAGATCGAGCTGTCCACGACGATGGAAACGGAAATCAATCTGCCTTTCATCACCGCGGATGCTTCAGGCCCAAAGCACCTGGTAAAGAAGCTCACGCGTGCGAAGCTCGAGGCTATGGTCAGCGAAATCGTCCGGCGCTCCATTGACCCCTGCAAATTGTGCATGAAAGATGCAGGCGTCGATGCCAGTAAGATCAACGAAGTGGTTCTCGTCGGCGGCCAGACTCGTATGCCCATGATTCAAGCGCTTGTGAAGGAGCTCTTCGGACGCGAGGGTCACAAGGGCGTCAATCCGGACGAAGTAGTGGCGGTCGGCGCGGCCATTCAGGGCGGCGTATTGGGCGGCGAAGTGAAGGACATTCTGCTGCTAGACGTAACGCCTCTCTCGCTCGGCGTGGAGACGCTCGGCGGCGTGATGACTGTGTTGATCCCTCGGAACACGACCATTCCGACTCGCAAATCGGAAACCTTCTCGACGGCTGCGGACAATCAAACTTCAGTGGAAATCCACGTGCTGCAGGGCGAACGCCCGGTGGCCAGCGGCAACCGTTCGCTTGGAAAGTTTCAGTTGATCGGAATTCCATCGGCGCCGCGCGGATTGCCGCAGATCGAGGTGACGTTCGACATCGACGCGAATGGCATCTTGAACGTATCGGCAAAGGACAAGGCAACCAATAAAGAGCAGAAGATAACCATCACCGCGTCCACCGGTCTGACGAAAGAGGAGGCGGACCGGATGCAGAAAGAGGCCGAAGCCCACGCTTCGGAAGATAAAGCGCGGCTCTCGGAAGTCGAAGCCCGGAACCAGCTTGATGGCCTGGTTTATCAGACCGAGAAGCTAATCAAGGAGAACCGCGAAAAACTGGGCGAGGCCGACGTCAAGGCGGTGGAAAACGCCATCGAGGATGCTCGCCGGGCGCTAAGCGACGGCGGTGCTGACCGGCTTCGCGCGGCAAACGAGGCGTTGACAAAGGCGTCGCACCAGGTTGCTGAAGCGCTGTACAAGGCGCAGGCGGCCGCTGGCGGCGCGGCCGGGGGAGAAGGCGGTTCGACTCAGACCGGCGGTGCGGGCGCTCAGGGCGGCGCTTCACAGGGGCAGGGAGGACAAGGCGACGTGGTGGACGCCGAGTTCGTCGACGTGGACGAGTCGAAGAAGCCTAACTAACGATTACGAAGTCCTTGAAGCGAAATGAGGCGGCGAATCGCGCAAGTGACCGCGCTCGCTCGCCCGGTTTTTTCGCGTTGTAATTTCGGGGACGGAATTCAAAGCAATGGCGACTGCAACCAAAACCGACTATTACGAACTGCTCGGTGTCCCGCGCAAAGCGTCCACGAAAGACATCCGGGCCGCGTACCGCAAACTCGCGCGTAAATACCATCCTGACCTGAACCCGGGCGACAAATCGGCGGAAGAAAAGTTCAAGCAGATACAAGAAGCGTACGAAGTCCTTTCCGACACGAAAAAGCGCCAGATGTACGACCAATTCGGGTTCAACGTGCCGAGTCCGGGCGGAGCTCCGCCCTCGGGGGCAGGTTATGGCGGCGTGTCGCCGGAGGACATTCACTTCGACTTCGGCGGATTCGATTTCGGAGGCCAAGGCACAACCGGCGGGACCAGCTTCCGCGATCTTTTCAGCCAGTTTTTCCGCAGTGGCGCGGGCACGGCACAAGCGAGGGCGGAGCGTGAGTGCGGCGACGACCTCGAATATGGAATCGATATCACCTTTGCGGAAGCAATGCACGGCACGGTTAAGAAGCTTAGTTTCACGCGGCTGGATACCTGCCAGGTGTGCCACGGCACGGGCGCGGCGGGCGAAGCGAAAACTTGCCCGACCTGCAACGGCTCGGGCCAGGTGACGCAGGTTAGCGGAAAGATGCGCTTTCAGGTGCCGTGCTCGCGCTGCGGCGGCACTGGCAGGCTACAGAACGTCTGCCGAAACTGCGGCGGTGAAGGGCGCGTTTCGCGCGTTGATACGCTCGAAGTGCGCATTCCGCCCGGTGCGCAGACGGGTTCGCGCGTGCGTGTCGCCGGGCGTGGCAATGCCGGCATTCATGGCGGACCTCCGGGCGATCTCTACATCATCACAAACGTGGAATCGCATCCCTTTTTTGAGCGCCGCGGCGATGATCTATACACCACAGTGCCAATCACGGTGACCGAAGCTTCGCTTGGCGCAAAGGTGGAAGTCCCTACGATCGATGGCCGCGCGCAGGTGCGCATTCCGCCTGGGACGAACAGCGGCAAGCGCCTGCGGCTGCGGGAAAAAGGCGCGCCATCCGCGCGGCATCCCGGCAAGCGCGGCGACCAGATCATCGAAGTGCAAGTGGTTGTCCCAAGGCCGGAAGACGAACGCGTTCGCGATCTACTGCGCGAGCTCAGCAAGGTCGATCAGGAAGACCCGCGCAAGGAGATTTTCGCGCGCGCGACGGTCTGATTTTCAGTGAAAGGAAGGAGGCGCACATGGCAGCACGGCAACGACGAAGAGCAAAGGCCGGCTACATGATAAGCGCCGTGGCAGAGCTGTATAAGATTCATCCGCAGACGCTACGTCTCTACGAACGTGTGGGCCTGCTGATGCCTTCGCGGTCGGAGGGCAACACCCGCCTCTACACCGATGCCGATCTTGAGCGCCTCGAAGTGATCCTCAACCTCACGCGCGAGTTGGGCGTCAATCTGGCGGGCATCGAGATCATTCTGAACATGCGCGACAAAATGGCGGAGATGCACGAGCAGATGGAGTCGTTCATGAAGTTCGTGCGCAGCGAAGTGGCTCGAAATTTCGCCGCCGCGGGCGAGCATCGCGTGCGCAACGCCATCGTGCGCGCCGTCCCGCGCCACGCGATCCGCGTGGAGAAATAAGCATCCGGTCGGGATGCTCATCCCGAGCGCGCAGCGCGAGCGGTCCCGTTATAAGCGCGCCCATTAGGTCGTCATCCTGAGCCGCCGAAGGCGGCGAAGGATCTGTTGATTGTCTGCACCGAAATCGATTCCTCGCTCGGTTCTAAATTTCCACAACACGCAAGAATTTTCACAGGCGCATCCGCTTGCATGCGCCTCGCTTCCCGCATATTCTTCCTGCATGGCGAGAGCCGATTGCCCCACCTGCCATGGTAGCGGCTGGAAAATAGTCGAGCGAAATACCAACGGAGCGCAGGCGCTCTCCGCGGATAAGCCCGGCACGGCTTCGGTTGGCGACCCGAAGCTCGTGTGGGCCGTTCCGTGCGACTGCACTTCAGGCGATCGCAGCGAACGGGTGCTGGCCAAAGCTCGCGTCCCGGAACGCTATCGCCATTGCGATTTCGCGGTCTTCGAAACAGATAATGAAATTGAGAGGGCCTCATCCGAGCAGGTAACCGCATGGAATCGCAGCTTGGCACAAGCGAAGCTGATCGTGCAACGCTTCGCTGGGGAATTTCCGGTCGGCAGCGAGCAAGGTCTGCTACTCATGGGGCCATGCGGCGTGGGTAAGACACATCTGGCCGTGGCGGCGCTGAAAGAGACCGTGTTGCGCGGCCACACCGGCCTCTTTTACGACTACCGCGAGCTGCTAAAGCAGATTCAGGATAGCTACAACGCCGAGAGCCAATCGACCGAGATGGGCGTGCTCGAACCGGTGTTGAAGGCTGAGATTCTGGTGCTCGACGACCTGGGATCGAGCAAGCCCTCGCTATGGGCGCTCGAAACCGTGGGGCACATTCTGAACACGCGCTACAACGAAAAGCGCGTCACGATTCTGACCACGAATTATCTCGATACGGAGCCGTCGATTTCCGTAGCGCGAGTGGCTGGCATGCGCACGCCATCTATCGACGACTCACTCACCGAGCGTATCGGACAGCGCATCCGATCACGCCTGTACGAAATGTGCCGCACGGTAGAGATTAGCGCAGCCGATTACCGCAAGGAAATCCGTAACATCAGCCGAGGGGCATAGCCGCACGATTTCGCGTTGAAATGTCGCTCTTGGGCGATCTAGTCCGCCTAGAATCGCATGTACCTATGCGATTTGCTTCCGTCGA
Organism: Candidatus Acidiferrales bacterium; assembly: GCA_030038275.1. Lineage (GTDB taxonomy): Bacteria > Acidobacteriota > Terriglobia > Acidiferrales > UBA7541 > Palsa-295. Next base: position 8,578 of record JASHPG010000172.1, read on the forward strand.
ATCCTCATTGTAAAGTTTTCTTAGAATTCTCCGACCACTGCGGCCTACCGGGAGAGACATCCCACGGCGCGGCGGCGATGTCCTGGATTTGCGAGGGCTGAGGGTTCGGGTGGAAACGCCCGGGCCTCCCGTTTGGAAAGGGGAATGTTATCCGGCGGAGTTGCCGCCGGTGTATGCCCAAGTCCAACGCGGATTTGGGCTTTTTTTGTTTTCAAGACCCTGGAGCGAGATGCCGCTAATAGATAAATTCGGCCGATCCATTACCGATCTCCGCGTTTCGGTTACCGATCGCTGTAACTTTCGCTGCGTGTATTGCCGCTCGGCGAATCCGGAAAATCACATGCCCTCGGGCGAGCTGCTTTCCTGGGACGAATACGAGCGGCTGGTGCGGATTCTAGTCGCCATGGGCATCCGCAAGGTCCGCGTGACTGGTGGCGAGCCGCTGGTGCGCGAAGGCGTCGAGGACTTCATCGGGCGCCTGAAGGCGATTGGCGTGCAGGATTTGTCGATGACCACCAATGCTCATCTGCTGGCAGAGCGGTGCGACCGCCTCGTAGCCGCGGGCATGGACCGCATCAATATCAGCCTCGATTCGCTGGATCGCGCCAAATTCGAGCGCATCACGCGCACGAAATCGTTCGACAAAGTGATGGCCGGGATCGACGCGGCGCAGGCCTCGCCGTTGCGGCCAGTGAAGGTCAACGCGGTGCTCGTGCGCGGCGTGAATGATGATGAAGTCGAGGCCTTTGCGGAGTTCGCGCGCGACCGCGATTTGATTATGCGGTTCATCGAATTTATGCCGCTGGACGCTGACCGCGCATGGACGCGTGACATGGTCGTGACTGGCGCGGAAGTGTACCAGCGCATTTCGGCGTTGTGGTCTCTGGTCCCTGTCGTCCACGAACGGAGCGAAACCGCCCGCAAGTATCGTTTCGCCGATGGCCGCGGAGAGATCGGCCTAATCTCACCGGTTTCGCAGCCGTTCTGCGGCTTCTGCTCGCGCATCCGGCTGACCGCGGACGGTAAGCTGCGCACCTGCCTTTTCAGCAAGGATGACCACGATTTGAAGTTCCTCTTGCGCGGAGGCGCCACCGATCGCGAAATCGGCGATGAAATTTTGGCTATCGTGGCGGAGAAGGAAAAGGGCCACCGAATCAACGAGCCGGGATTCGTGCCTCCGTCGCGCACAATGGTCTTTATCGGCGGCTGAACCGTCACGGCAATCGGATCGTCCAATAAGCAGCGGAGAAAACATGGCAGAAGAAGCGCCCAAATTTTTCTCGCTCAGCGAAGCCGAGACCCTTCGCACTCAGTTAGAGCCGCTGCTAATTGAGGCCATTGAGGCTCGGCGCAAGATAGGCGAAGTTGACGAAAAGCTGGACGAACTCGCGGAACGCATTCAGCGATCCGGCGGCCTGCTCGTGCCTTACGATCACGCGTCCAAATGGCGCCGTGAGTACAACCATCTCGCCGGCGCGATTCGCAACGCCGTCGAACGCATCCATGCCACCGGGTGCGTGGTGAAGGACATCGAAATCGGCCTGCTCGATTTCCCCTCGCGCCTCAACGGGCAGGACGTGTTTCTCTGCTGGCGCCTCGGCGAGGATCGCATCCGCTTCTATCACGGCATGGACGAAGGCTTTGCCGGACGCAAACCGATAGATCCGCGAGACGCGGGCTTCCAGAACCCGGTTCAATAAAGCACGCGCCGCGATGTTTTCAATCGCAAAACTTTCGGGCAGCACGTGAATCATAGCCGAGGAGACGATATGACTTCTTCCGCCTATCCAGTCCGTGCCACGCCACCGCAACCGGGCGAAACTGCTCCCGATTTCGAGTTACCGGATTCCACCGGCGCTCCACGGCGGCTTTCTGAACTCTGCTCCACGAATCCTCTGGTGCTGGTCTTCTATCGCGGTCACTGGTGACCGTTTTGCCTCCGTCAGTTGGCGGATTATCGGCAGCAAGAGCCGGCGATCCGAGCTGCCGGCGCGCAGCTCGCGGCAATTTCCGTCGATAGTCCGGAAAAATCGCAGGCGGTCCGCGGCGAACTCCATCTGCATTTCCCCATTTTATGCGACACGCTTCGCCGCGTGGCGCGCGAGTGGGGCGTGTACAACGCGCGCGAAAAAGGAGGCGTTGCCAAACCCGCCGTGTTCATTCTCGATCCCGGTCCTGTAGTGCGTTACGCCTCGGTGGATGAAGTGGCTTCGCGCATCCCCGCCTCGGAAGTCGTTCGCGTGCTTTCCGCGCACGGCCATACTCCCGCTCCTGAGCGGCGACGGCTGGTTCCTCACCCTGGCAACTTTTTCCGCGCGGTCCGCAACTCGATTCACTTTGGCATGCGCGAACCGGAATCCCCATCGAAGTAGCCTGTGCTGACTTTCAAAATGCAGTTGACTTCCCCATTTGACGGTATAGTATCCCGCTCCGGGGAAGGAATGGATGCACTTCTGCGAGGCGCTTCAGCATAATCCGTGGATTATCTCCCTCGATAGCTCCGTCGCTCTAACGACTATCTTCGAGCTTTGCCACTACGCCGGATTTTTTTTGCTCGTGGGATCGATCGCTCTCATCGATCTGCGCGTGCTCGGCATTGCAGGCCGCAGCCAGACACCTACGTCGATGGCCCAGCAGCTTTTTCCTTGGATGTGGGTTGGATTCATCTTCGCCTTGGTCTCGGGGTTTTTCATGTTCGCCGGGGATGCCGTGGACTTCTACGGCGCCTCTTTTTTCCGCCTGAAGATACTCGCGCTGGTAGTCGCTTTGGTGGTGGGCATCGTCGTGCAGTGGCGGGTGCCGCGGTGGGATCGGCGGGGATCGATATCGTTTGGACCCAAGATCCTCGCCATGATTTCTCTTGCTTTGTGGGTTGCGACGATCCTGATAGCTCTCGAAGTTCCTGCCATTAATGGAGTCGGATAGTTTGATTCGTTGCCAGCACATATACGAAGTCGAGGGCCCGCGCGGATGAGCGCGGTGCTGATGGCGTTAGCCAAGTGGCTACAAGCCACTCATTGGGCTACCTGGATCAGCTCTTCGAATTGGGCGTATCCGTTTGTTCAGCTCACTCACTTTTCCGGGCTGTCGCTCTGGATCGGAACCAACCTGGCGCTCGATTTTCGACTCCTCGGCATCGGCCGCAAGCGGCAAACAGCCGCGGACCTTTCTAAGAGTCTCTTTGCATGGAACTGGGCGGGCTTCGCTATCGCCGTCTGCGGCGGATTCATGCTCTTTTCGTCGTCGGCGACGAAATATGTGATCAACCCCGCGTTTCTCATCAAGCTTGGAATCCTGATTCCATTGGGCCTGATCGTGCACATCGTCAACCAGCAAAAATCGAAGATCTGGGGCGCCACGGCGGACACTTTGAGCATCGGAAAGTATATGGGGTTGCTCGAATTGCTCCTTTGGATCGGCGTGGTGACTGCGGCCGTTTCGATTCCCACTTTCGAAGTCTTCGGCAGCTGACGGAAAGAAATGAAAATCGGTGTTATTCGCGTCGCGTTCTTCGGAGCGGCAGTTTTGCTTCTCGCCACCGCCGGATGTGGCAATGGGGCGAACAGCCTGCCTCTTGCGCCGTCTGTCGATGCACCAACGGCCGCGTCGATCACCGGCACCGTCATATTTGAAGGCACGCCTCCAGCGCTGCGCCCCATCGACATGAGCGCTTCGTCCGCTTGTGTAAAGGCAAATCCAACGCCCGTCGTGCCTCCAGATGTCGTAACCGGTGCGAATGGCGCGCTCGCCAACGCCGTCGTTTATGTGAAATCCGGCCTCGGAAACTATCGGTACCCCACACCGCAAACCCCTGTTGTCCTCGATCAGAAAAATTGCATGTACACGCCGCACGTACTGGCCGTCATGGTCGGCCAGCCATTTTCGGTCGCTAATGGCGACCCGACCATGCACAACGTCCACGTCATGGCGCGCCACAATCGTCAGTGGAGTTCCTCGCAGCCAGTGGGTTCCGCGCCGCTCAAGTCCACGTTCGAGCGTCCGGAATTTGCCATTCCGGTGCTTTGCAACATCCATCCATGGATGCGCGCGTATGTCTTCGCCTTCGACCAACCCTATTTCGCCGTCACCGCGACTGACGGCGCTTTTGCAATCAAAAATCTTCCCCCGGGTACTTACACCATCGAGGCCTGGCACGAACCGCACGAGACGATCGACCGGACCGTGACGGTCGCACCCAAAGAATCAAAGACGATTACTTTTACGTTTCATTCCGGCTCGTAACGGGCGACTCCCCGCGGAAAATCGGCGAAAATTGGGGTAGAGATACCGCCTTGTTCGACACCATGCCCCAACTGACGCTTCAGGAAAAGCTGCGGCGCTACCGGAACAGCAGGCGCGAAATGCTGGTTCTATATCTCGGTTGGCCTCTCGTGGCCATTTTCCCTGCCATTTCGCTCAAACGGCTATTCGATCGCCAGCCGACCTTCTGGGCAGGTTTTGTTTTGTTAGTCCTTTGGTCGCTGATGATCGTCATAAGGTGGCATCGTCTCGTCGGGAACCCCTGCCCGATCTGCGGGCGTACGGTATTCAGGCACCCGTTGCGCGGATGTAAACTCGAAAACGCCGCCGCGTAGCTCCGTTTACTCCCAATTCCGCCTCTGTGTTTGTAGCCATTCTTTGCGCAATCTGCTAATTTCTTCCATCACGTTAGGAGCAACTCGCGTCTGAAGCGCAGCGCACTACACCCGCATCAAACGCTCCTGTCAAAATGGCGTCGCCAAACTCCATTCTCTCGGTCGAAAAGCTAGGTGTCGCTTTCGGTCATAGCATCATCATCGACGACCTCAGCTTTGAAGTTCGCGAGGGCGATTGCCTCGCCGTCATTGGGCCCAACGGTGCCGGCAAAACCGTACTGCTCAAAGCGCTGCTCGGTCTCGTGCCTCATCGGGGCGAAATTCGCTGGAGCGTCGGCGCCCACCTGGGCTACGTTCCACAGAAGGTCGCCGCCGACCGGCAACAGCCCATTCGAGTGGTCGATCTACTGGCCTCGAAAGCAGCGGTACAACACCTGCCATCCGCCGATATTTCCGCAGTGATTTCCGAAGTAGGGCTTTCGCAGCAAGTTCTCAATTCGAGCGTGGGACACTTATCCGGCGGCCAATTCCAAAAAGCGCTGATCGCGTTCGCGCTGCTTGGCCGCCCCAACGTGCTGCTCTTCGACGAACCTACCGCCAGCCTCGATGAGCTCGCCGAAGAGCACGCTTACGACTTACTGCACAAGCTGCAGCACGAAAAAGGCATGACCGTCATCCTGGTCTCGCACGACCTAAGCGTGGTCTATCGATACGCAAATCAGGTGTTGTGCCTGAGCAAAGGCAAGCCGTGCATGGGGCCGCCAAAGGAATTGCTGACGCCAGGAATGCTGGAGGAACTCTATGGCGGGCCGTCAAAATTTTATCGTCACATTCACGAATAAAACCACGGAGGGTCCGCGAACGCCGCGCTAGCGCATGCACGAAGGAAACATTTTGCTCTTTTTTCTCGCGCTTTGCTTCGCTCTCGCGGCCGGATTGATCGGCTGTTTCGCGCTGATGAAGCGCATGCTGCTCGCGAGCGACGTGATATCGCACCTGGCGCTGCCGGGGCTCGGAGTCGCATTCCTGCTGAAGATCAATCCGCTTTATGGCGGAGCCGTCACTTTGTTTTTGGGAACGTTTCTCGTCTGGCAGCTTCAGAAAAAGACTGGGCTGGCCACCGACGCTTCGATCGGAGTAGTTTTCGCCGCTGCGCTTGCCATCGGCGCGGCCGTTACCCCCAAAGGCGATTTGATCGACGCGCTTTTCGGCGGTCTCGGAAGCGTGAATTGGCTCGGCTTCCTGCTGGGCGTGGCTGCGTCAGCGGTGGTAGTGATTGCGGTTTTTCTAATGAAGGATCGCCTGACGCTTTCCACATTTTCCACGGAACTAGCGGCGTCGAGCGGTATCCGTGTGGACCCGCTTGACTTGATCTATCTCCTAGTCTTCAGCCTCACGGTCCTCGTCGGGCTTCGTTTTATGGGCGCGCTGCTGGCCAGTTCGTTAATTATTTTGCCCGCGGCTGCCGCGCGTCAATTCGCGGACCGGCTATCGCGCTTCTTCGTCATCTCCGCGGCCATCAGCATGATCTCGATTGTCGCAGGCGTCTTCTTCAACACGTACCTTTTCCACCTATCGACTATCGCGCCGGCCACGGTAATATTTGCGGCGCTCGTGTTCGCCGCAAGCCTTATCGTCCGCCGCTCCTGGTGATTAGCTCGAAGCGCCTTTCGCGGCGCTCTTTCCCAGGAAATTCAGCAGCTCGCGATTCACTTCCTCCGCGTGCGTCCAAGCTACGTTGTGCGGGCCATCCTTCACTTCATAAAGCCGCGCGCCGCGAACCATTTTTACCGTTCGGCGTGCGGACGCCTCTATGGGAACGATCCGGTCCGCCGCGCCGTGGATCACCAGCGTAGGCACGTCGAGTTTCGCCAAGTCGGCGCGAAAATCCTCATGCCACGTTGGCACGCATGCCACGCTTGCCGTCGGCGACGCACTCGCCGCCACGTTCCAACTCGCCCGTACCGCTTGCTCGCTGATATTTTTGCCCATCAACACGTCTGTGTTGTAGAAGTTTTTGAAGAACTCCGTGAAAAAAGCGTAGCGGTCGGCCGAGACGGCTTGTTCGATTCCTTTGAACACGCTCTCGTCCACGCCATCGGGATTGTCCGCCGTCTTCAACAGATACGGAGGAATCCCGCCGATGATCGCCGCCTTGCTCATGCCTTTCGTGCCGTACTTTCCGGCATAGCGCGCCACTTCGCCGCCGCCCATCGAGAATCCCACCAGCGCGAAATCGCGCAACCCGAGGTGCTTAATCAACTTGTGCAAATCGTCGGCAAACGTGTCGCAGTTGTAGCCGCTTGTCGGCTGGCTGGATCGGCCAAATCCACGGCGGTCGTAGGCGATCGCGCGATACCCTGCGCTCAGCAACGCCGGAACTTGTTTTTCCCACGATGCGGCGTTCAACGGATAGCCGTGGATCAGCACCACCGCGGCGCCCGAACCATGGTCTTCGTAATAAAGCTGAATGTCTCCCGAGTTTTCCTTCCCTACCGTCACGTACGGCATCTCCGCTCTCCTTTCGCGTCCCTCATTTGTTGGTGAAGAATCGAGGAATCTGGACGTGACCGGCGTAATGACCGGCTGCCTCTGACGCTCCGCCGTCGTTCACGACCGGCAGCTTCCGGGAGACTAATTAGGGGTGCGATCAGGGCTTATACGCAACCGCAGCGCTGGTCGAACCAGCCAGAGGGATGCTCTCAAAGCTGGCGAATCCCGCTTCGGCGCACCACGCCCGAAAATCCGCGCCGGTGTAGTCGAAAGCATCCCCAAGTTCAATGAGCATATTGAGGGACATCAATAATCCGAACGCATTCTCCCGCCGTGCGTCATCGATGACGTTCTCTATAGCGATGAGGGCTCCGCCGGACGGGAGCGCTGCATAGGCCTTTGCTATGAGACGCTTTTTCTTTTCCAGGTTCCAGTCGTGGAGGATATTGCCCATCGTAACCACATCCCCTTTCGGCAGGTCGTCGCGAAAGAAATCTCCTCCTATCGCGGTTATGCGTCCTCCCATGCACTCCTCTCGAATCCGGCGTTGGGCGAGCGGACACACAGCCGGGAGATCAAAACTCGTGAACGAAAGATGCGCGTGACGGGTTGCCACGAGTCGCGATAGTAGGGCCAACGCTCCGCCTACATCGGTCACCGTTCGGTATCTCGAGAAATCGAACTTCTCAGCAAGCATCTGGAAGTTTGCTGCTTGCAATCCCGACATCGCATCGAGAAATTGACCGAGGGCAGCTGGATCAGCATAGACTTCCTCGAATATCGACGTCCCGCCGCGCTTGGTTTCGCTTTGTGCCTCTCCGGTTTTCAGAGCCGGCGCGAGATCGTTCCAGAATCCAAAAAGGCGCGAATTCAACATTTCCGGTAGGCCACCTATGTAGCTCGGACTTCTCTTGTTCAAGAACGCTGTTGTTTCAGGTGTGTTCTTATATTTCCCCTCGTTACCGTCTCCTTCCCGATCTAGAAATTTCAGGGCAACCAACGCATCGAAAAAGTCGTACCAGCCGCGCGGATGCAAGTTAAGCGCCTTTCCCAGCTGCGCCGCCGATAGTTTCTGCTCGTCCAGGACCGTGAACAGCTCCAGCCCAACGGCGGTCAACAGAACCTTTGAACCCCAAAAGGCCGTCGCGGTCTGCATGATGTGAGACGGATTGAGATGCTGGTTGCCCATTGGTTTGTACCCCATATTTATTATGAGAGGCCGACCCACGCAACAGGGTAACACAGCGTCCTGGGGCACGCTAAGTTTACCTTTCTAGTTACAAACTCATCAGTTTGAATCCAGTCGTCGTTCAGCCGCGCTTCTTTCATTCAGCAGTGGTAAGATTAATTTCTCGACGTTTGCGGTGTATTCGAAGCCGATGATTTTCTGCCGCAAGATACCCCGGCGATCGTAGATAAACGTCGTCGGAAGCCCTTGCAGTTCCCCGAACTTTGCCGCAATCGCAGGCCCTCCAATTGCCAGCGGGTAAAGCACTCCGATTTTCTGCGCAAAGCGAACCGGATCCTCCGTATCCGCCATCATGGTCGCCTTAAATCCCACTACCGCCAGCCCCCGCGATCCGTAGTGGTCGAGCAGGTGCTGATATCCGGGCATCTCCTTCTTGCACGGCTCGCACCAGGTCGCCCAAAAATCCACGATCGCTACCTTGCCCCGCAGCTCCGACGACGAAAATTGATTGCCCTGAAAATCCTTCACCGTGAAGTCCGGCAGCATCGATCCTATTTCACCGGCGCGTGGAGCCGTTGCCGTGGCGTTTACCATTCGCGACGGTCGGCTGCAACCCGCAAGTAACGCAGCCACCAGAGCAATCGCCCACATCCGCAACCTGCGACTCGTCATCGGATGCTCATTCCTTTTTTTTAACCTCAAGGACTGTAAGCTTCAACTCTTTCGGAACCTGCTTCTTCTTGGCCTGCCCTTTTTCAAATAACCGTCCCTTCACCGTCACAACCGTCTGCGATCCGGCCAGCGCTTCGAGCTGCGCCGATTGCTGATTCGGCGATATCTCGAACGAGCGCCCCGGAGCGTACGTCAAGCTCAATCCTTGCGCCGTTCGCGTCACTCGACCGCTCACCGTCGCGTCCATTTCGCCCACGCTAACGCCGCTGTCGTAAGTTGCTTTCAGCAGCTCTCGCGGATCGATTTCGCCGTCATCTTTCGGAGTAATCTCCGCCGTCCCATCCCGCAAACTCACCAATGCTTTTGCCACGCCAGCCTGGCGTTCCAGGGATTTTTGCACCCCGTAAGCTCAAAAATTTCAAGTCATGCCCTCAACGCGCATTTCCACGTGCCGAATTTGCGCCTGCACGACCGGCACGCAAACAGCGCTCAAAATCAAAATCGCCGTAATCCTAGCCGCTTTCATTGGTCCCTCCCCTATAAGTGCAGCCGAAACTGCTGTGTAATTCCGAAAATGATCTGCCGCCTCACCGGCATGTAAGCAATCCCCGATGAGTGCGCCACGTCCCAATCGACGCCAACCCACACATCCATCCCTGGCCGCGCGTCCACGTACGTCGTCACGCCGGCAAGCAGCGCATCTCCTCCGCTACCGGCCTGCTCGACGCCTCCCACTCGATCGTTCTGCGCGTGCAACCACGTCACGTCCGGTCCGATGAACCAATCTCGGCTGGCGTACTTCGATTCATACGGCCGGTACGAAAGCCAAAACCGCGACGAGATTTCATCTCCCAATTTCGTGTCCTGCGTCCCGGTTGTCCGAAGCAGCGAACGAAAATCCTCATCGGCAACGAGCCGCCGGATGTTGAACACGCCGGTGTAGGTCCAGTTCGCGCCAAGAAAAAAATCGGCTGATCCGGACCCTGCTTGCAAGCCTGCGGGCAAGAGCGCGCCGCTCTCGTCTCTCAGGTCGGTTCTCCCGGTTGGCAGCTTGGGACCGAATGTCACCGATAACTGCGACGTTCCGCGCGGCGAATCTTTCCGGTAGAACCGGTATTTCACCAGCACCATCGTGTCTCCGAACCCTGTTCCTCTGGCTTCGGGCGCTGTGCTGCTGCCGCCAAAGTCGAAATGGTTCGCTACGATCGGTGCCGTCACTTCCAAGTCGAAATTAGAAAAGAATCCCCACGTGAAATCGAAATCCCCATCGTAAGAAAACGTCGGGCGCGCGGTGACAGGAATAATCCCGCCCAGCGCAGCAACTGGTTCTCGCGTTGCAAACGTTGAGCCATACGATATCAGCGCACCGCCGGGGAAAATCGGCGGAGCGGTCTCGGGAGATGGCCCTTGCGCCCGCGCTATCGCTGGTACGAACGCCAAAATGGACGCAACCACGTACGCACGAATTCGCGCGCGCACCGCATGGGACTGAACCATAACCTCCTCCAAGCAGACTTCGGTTTTTCAGCGCACACACGTGCGCAAGTCGCCTGCTGGCGGAGTTTCTAGATTCGGAGGGGTAAAGAGTTCGCGCTAAATAACGAACCAGGCGGAGCGTGGGATCGTGCAACACCACGCGACAGAAGAGTCTGAACGGCGCACAATGCCGCACGCGAAGAAACGGCCGCCGAGCGAATCACATTCGGCGGCCGGATTTTTTCAACGCTGGCGTTGACGAATGGCGAGTGCGAGGCCGGCTGCGCATTGCAGCAATTCTTTCTATGCGAACACGGCATATTCTTGCAGCACTGCATCGCCTGCTGCGGCGACATCGCGTACGAGCAGTCATTCGCGTACGCCGCGAGCGAAAGAACGATAGCTATCGCGAGTGCTGCCTTTGAAACGTACATTATCTTCAACCTAGGCCCACCGCATCCGCAAGTCAAGCCCGCTATTCTCGGCGCGCCTCATCTTGTGTACGTGCCCGTTGGGTCCGTCTTCACGTCGTGGTCCATGAACTCCAGCCAGAATCCCTGCGGATCGCCCACGAAAAACATTCGCGTCGTCTTGGAGATGAACACCGGCGCGTCGGACTTGCTTTCGGTATGCAGGTGCGCGGCTTTCACGCGCTGGATCATCACGTCGTCGTTTTTCGACATAAACAGGAAATGCGCCGCGCCTGCGTCTTGAAAGTACGGCCGCTTGAATTGCTTGCTGTGGTTTTTGTACTCGACTAGCTGCATCACCACTGGTGAACCTGGGACCAGCGCCTGCGCCATCCGGAATTGGCTGTGCGTGCCCGTCAGCTTTTCGTACGCCGCATCGCCCATTGACGGGCTCAGCCAAAACTTGAAATCCGGCCCGACGAGGCTCTCGTACATCCGAGCCGTTTTTTCGAGATTGTCCACCACGATCGTCACCCGCGCGCCCAGGACGTTGCTCCCTGCCGCGGCGGTCGTTGCCGGCGCGGGAGTGATTTGCATCAGTTCCACGGGATAGCCGTCCGGATCGCGCACCATCACCGCGCGAATTTGCCCAGTGATGCCCGGCCAGCTCGCAAGCTCTACCGGACTCCCGCCCTCCGTAATCACCGGCGTGCGTTCGCTCTTCAGCACTGCAAGCGTCTTATCGAGATCGGCAACGATCAGCGTCAAGTACGATGCTCCCGGATTCGTCAGTGGCGGATTGAAGCGGTGCTTCGGAATTCCCTGGATATCGATCGCTTCGATTGTCATTTCCGGGCCGCCCGTCGCCGCTGCGGTCCCAGGAATTGGGAGCAGCACCACCCGGCTGGTCTGAAGGTATGGGTTCGAAACTCCCTGCGCCAGCTCGGCCACTTCCTGCAAGCCCTTGTTAATAAAAAATGGCCGCGGCTGCTCGCGCTTGCCCACCAGTTCCAGGCCAATCAAGTCGTGGTAAAAGTGCGTCGTCAATTCAACGTTCGTAATCTGCCGCCCCAAGTGCCCTGGACGCAGCACGTCGCCCGGCGGCGCGATTCCGGTCGGCGGCGCGTCGAGCGTCGCCCACGATGTCTGCGCCGATGCCATCGGCGCTGCGATCGTCAGTATCACCGCCATTGTGATAAACCCGAGCACACCCGTTTTCTTGGTCATTGCCGCTTTGGCCCCCTGATCTCGCTTAAGGATCTGCGAATCGCCATCTTCGCCGCTGCGCATCATACGCTTCGCTCGCCGCCACCACAACGGCAACTCGCATGGGCGGCATGGGCGCCTCGCCGCGCGGTCCGGCGGCATCGCTTAGTTCAGCTCCAGCGCGCTTGAGTCGAGTGCTAGTTTTACAGTAATTGCTTTGTGGGTTTTAGCCAGTAGCTTGCGAACACCGGAATCAGAAGCAGAATCGCGAACGGCGCTGTCACCATACCGCCAACCACCACGCGCGCCAGCGGCTGCTGTGCCTGCACCCCAATTCCCGTTGCCATCGCGGCCGGCAACAGTCCCAACCCTGCCGCCGCGCACGCCATCAACACAGCGCGCATTTCCGCCACGCCGCCTTTTTCGATCGCTTCGAGCCTGGAGTTCGTGCCCGTCTCTTGCTTGCGTATGCCCGAAACTACTACCACTCCTCCCAGCGTGCACACGCCTATAACCGATGCAAACCCCACCGCCGCCGAAATGCTGAACGGCGTGTGCGTGATCAGCAGTGATAGCACTCCGCCCGTCGCCGCGAACGGCAGCATTGCCAGCACGAGCGCGGCGTCGCGCAGGGAATTAAACGCGGTGAATAGCAGGCCGAGGATAATCACCAAGCTGATCGGGATGATCACTGCCAGTCGCCGCTGTTCTTCCCGCAGGCTCTCGTACTCGCCGGCCCATTCCAGGTGGTAGCCCTCGGGCAGATGGATTCGCTGCGCGATTCGCGCCTGCGCCTCCTCCACCGTGCTCGAAAGGTCGCGCCCACGCACGCTAAACTTGATGGGGATATATCTCCGCCCGCCCTCGCGATAAATCACGAACGCGCCTTCGTGCAGCGATACGTTTGCCACTTGGCCCAGCGGCACGCGTCCGCCGTCCGGAGTCGGAAGCAAAATGTTGCGAATGGCTTCCGGCGATTCTCGGTATTTCTTTTGATACCGGATCACGAAATCGAACCGCCGGTCTCCCTGCAGAATCTGCGTCGCGGCGATTCCGCCGATCGCCGCCTGCACCGCCGTATCCACGTCCTGCGCCATCAATCCGTAGCGCGCGCTCGCGTTTCGATCGATTGATACCAGCAGCTCCGGCTGGCCCGTTTCCGGAAATACGCCCAGGTCCGTAATTCCCGGGACTCCCGCCATCACGTCGCGAATCTTGTCCGCTTCCGCCACCAGCACGTCGATGTCGTCGCCAAACAATTTCAGCGAGTTTTCTCCCTTTACGCCGGACATCGCCTCTTCCACGTTGTCCTGAATGTTCTGCGAAAAGTTGAAATCGATCCCTGGAAACTTCTCCAGCCGCTGGTCCATCTGCCGGATCAGATCGGGTTTGCTGATACCGTGTGGCCACTGCCCAGGCTGCTTTAGCGACACCATGAACTCGACGTTATTGAACGTCGTCACGTCGCTTCCGTCATCAGGCCGCCCCATCTGCGAAACAACCTGCGTCACCTCCGGGTACGTCAGCAAAATCTCGCGAATATCGTGTGCCATTCGCGCGCCGGTTTCATACGACGCGTCCTGCGGCAGCGTCGCCCGCACCCACAAATTCCCTTCTTCCAGCGCGGGCATGAACTCGCCTCCAAGGAACGATCCCAGCGCCAGCGTCACCACCAGCGCTGCCGCCGCGATTCCAAGCACGCTTTTTCGGTGCTTCAGTGTCCACGCCAATGTCTGCGAGTAATGCCGCCCAAGGAATTCCACGAGCCTCGTGCTGTGCTTCTTCACGCTTTCCGGGCGTATCCAGGAGGCCAGGACGGGCGCGAAGAAAATGGAAAAGAGCAACGCACCCGTCAACGCGAAGCCGTACGTTTCAGACATCGGCGCGAAAATTCTTCCCGGCACGCCTTGCATGCTGAACAGAGGAATCAACGCAACGATGATCACCAACACCGAAAACAGTACCGGTCGCACCGCTTCCGCCGTCGCCTCGGCCACGATCTCTTGCGACGTGATTCCGTGCGGCGCCGATTGTAGCCGCCGGTAAACGTTCTCCAGCACGATCACGCTCGCGTCCACTAGGATTCCGAAGTCGATCGCCCCGATGGAAATCAGGTTCGCCGATCCGCCGCCCATCACCATCAGCGCAAATGCGAACAGCAGCGCGCAAGGAATTGTCAGCGCGGCGATCAGCGACATCGGCAGGTCTCCCAAAAACACGATCAGGATCGCCGTCACCAGCGCCAATCCCATTAGCACGATGTCGCGAACCGTCGATGTGGTCAGATGGATCAAGTCGGTCCGGTCGTAAAGCGTCACGAGCTTCATGCCGGACGGCAACAGCCCATTGTTTAGGTCCTTTACTTTTTCCTTGAGTGCCTTCAGTGCTGGCAGCGACTGCTCTCCGCGCTGCAGCAGCACGATCCCTTCGATCGCGTCGTCATCGTGGTTCACGCCCACCAGCCCCAGCCGCGGTTCCGTTCCTTCGTGAACGTTCGCCACGTCGCTCAAAAACACCGGCACGCCGCTGTGCTCCGCGATCAGCACGTTCTTCATGTCCTGCAAATTTTCCAGCAACCCAATCCCGCGTACGTTGACGCTCTGCGCGCCCATCGTCAGGTAATTGCCGCCGGCATTCGCGTTGCTGGCCGCCACCGCCGAAATCACCTGCGGCAGCGTCACGTTGTATTGCAATAGTTTCTGTGGATCGACCTCTGCTTGGTATTCACGCGTCGTTCCTCCAAACGACGCCACGTCCACGATCCCCGGCACCTGCTTGATTTCCCGCGTCACGAACCAATCCTGCGTCGCCTTCAGCTCGTTCAAGCTGTACGACGGCCCGTACAGCCGGTAACGATAGATTTCTCCGATCGGCGATTCCGGCGAAAGCTGCGGACTCAGTCCTCCCGGCAGCGTCAAGTTTTGCAGCCGGTTCAGCGCCTCTTGCCGGTCCCAGTAGTAATCGCTGTCGTAACTGAAATAGAGCTTCACGTCGCTCAGTCCGAAAATACTGATCGACCGCACCTGGTCCAGGTGCGGCATGCCAAAGAGCGCCGTTTCCACCGGCACCGTCACCTGCTGCTCCATTTCTTCGGCGGACCACGACGCATTCTGCGTGATGAATTCCACCATCGGCGGCGAGGGATCGGGATACGCCTCGATGTCCAGACGTGAAAACATGTACGCGCCGCCCGCGACCCACGCGGCCAATGCCACGATCACCAGCGGCCTATAGCGAAGAAGCGATCGAATCAGCGCGCGCATCGGTCAGTTTTCCGCCGCTTCTCGCAGCAGCAGCGCGCCCTGCGTCACCACCGTATCTCCCGCCCTCAAGCCGTTCTCGATCTCGACCGAACCTCCCATCGTTTGCCCCAGCGTCACTACTCGACGCTCGAAGCGCCCGTTTCGCTCGGATACGAATGCGTAAGCCATGGTCCCTTCCCGGATCACCGCCGTGGACGGCACCACGATCCCTTTGCTCGTCGATTTCAGCAGCCAGATGCTTCCGAACATCGCCGGTTTCAGCCGCGCGCCAGGATTCGCCAGCACCACGCGTACGTGCAGTGTCCGCGTATTCGGATCGACGGCATCCGCAACCGCGCTCACCTGTCCGTTCCACGATTGCCCCGGATACGCATCCATCGTCACCACCGCCGGTTCTCCTGGATGCGCTGCGGTCAACTCCTGCTCGTAAATGTCTCCCACCGCCCATACGCTCGAAATATCGGCGATCGTGCACAGCGGCTGCGCCGCCGAAAGCGCGTTCGAGTACTCGCCCTGCGCCGCGCCGATATCCAGCACCACGCCGGAACGCGGAGACACCACCCGCAAATCCGCCCCCGCATGGTCTGGATCCACGCCAAGCACTTGTAATTGCGCGCGGGCCGCTTGCACTTCGGCTTCAGCCATTTGTGCGTCGCCCTGCGCCTGCTGCAAATCCTTCTGCGCGATCGCGCTGTGCGCGTAAAGATACGTTGCCCGATCGAGCTCCTTCTTCTTCACTTCGCTATCGATCGCAGCCTTGTGATAGTCGGCTACCGCCCGCGCCAAGTCGCTGCTGTCCAGAATGGCCAACGTCTGCCCTTTTTCCACGTGGTCCCATGGCCGCACTTTCATTTCCGTGATTCGCCCGCCCGCCGGTGCATAGACGTGCACCACGCGCGTCGGATCGGCCTGAATCTGCGCCGGCAGTTCCAGATAATTCGGTACGGCCGAAACCTGGACCGTTTCTGTCGTAACTCCGCTGGCATTCGGCGCCACGTATTCTCCGGCCAAACCCGAGCTAGTAGTCGCATTCTGCGTCACCGCTGAATCCTGCTTCGCTACGCTGTTGCCGCAGCCTGCCAGCACCATTGCCAATGCTAGGCACAAAATTGCCGCCGCCAAAAAAATCGCAAGCGTCCGCCTCATTGCAAAACCTCCCGGCCCACCGCCATGTTCAATTGCGCTGCCGCCGTCAAATAAGAACCTATCAAGTTCAGATAACTGAGCCGGATGGTCCGGTAATCGTTTTCCGCGCTCAGAAAATCCAATAGCGACTCCGCCCCGCGTTCGTACGATGTCCTCACCGTCTCGCGCACCCGGCTCGCCTGCGCCAGGTACGTCTGCTTGTACGGTCGCAGCAACGCCACGTCGCTATTCACCTGCGCGTACGCCGAATCCACGTCGCCGAAAACCTGCGCCCGCGCCGCATCCAGCAGTTGCTGATTTTTTGTGACGTCCAGTTCCGTGCGCAGTTTTTCTCCCTGATTGCGGTCGAAAATGCGCAGCGGCACGTTCACGCTGATTCCCAGCGTTTGCAGTCCGGTTGTATTTGGGTTGTTCGTGGACGCGTTGTGCGTGTACCACGCGCTGAACGTCGGATCCGTCGAACCATCGGCAACCGCCAGTCGATGGTTCACCTGCGCCTGATCGACCGATTGCATTGCTGCCCGCAGGTCCGGCCTGTTCGCTAGCGCCAGATTCCTAATATCGTCGAGCGTCGGTAGTTCGTCCGTGTAGTCAAACGGACCGGTTACGTCGAACTGGTTCACCGGCGTTCGCTCGTTCAGCAGCTCCAACATCTGAATTTTCGCCGTCCGCGGGTTCACTTCCGCGGTTTGTAAGTCCGACTCGAACTGCACTCGCTGCAATTCGAGCCTGTCCATATCCAATCCCGAGATATCACCCACGCTAAGCCGGTCGCGGCTGATGGTGAGCACGCGGTCCCAGTAACCGAGGTTGTCCTGCGCGAGTTGCAGCACCGCCTTCGCCTGCAGCGTATCGACGAACGCCGCCCGCAAATTGAAAAGCAACGTCCTCCGCAGGTCGGCCTGATCCGAAACGGCTATCGCCGTCCCAGCTTCCGCGCTTTTCAACCGCAGTTCCCGCTTGTGGTCGCGCTCGTGTAAATAGCTGATCTGCGCGACCTCATACGTGCCCGCGAACGGCGTCCATATCCCCTTATTGGGCGCGATCTGCGTCCCGTCCTCCGAAACAGTAAGTTCCGGATTGGGTCTCAGGTACGCGCTGGTCTCTTCTGCGCGCGATTCGCTAATCCCCGTTTCGCCGGCCTGCAACGTCGGATTGTTCTGCTCGAAACGCTGCTGAACCTGAGCCCACGTCAGCGGCGTCGCCGTCTGCGCCCGTATGCCGCCCGCACCCAAAAGAACGCCAATCCAAGCCACTAGCCAAAATTTCCACAGCCCCAATCGAGCTGCTCTCGATCTCATTTCGCAAACTCCGTGTGTTGATAAACGTAGGCGTTCCTGCGCACCGCGCGCGGGACGATAGCCTTTTTCCGTTCGTCTTACGGTTGGACAAAAGCCGCGCCGAATTTCTCCGCGGCTGCTGATTGGCTGAGGCTTAGAGGAGCGAGGGGGGTGCCCTGCCGTGGGTCAAAAGATGCGAGGTGGAAAGAAGAACTGCCGAATGCAAATAAATTCGATTACGCGCCCGGGGTGCCGGCTGTGCAGCGCCACCGCCTACGTCAACGCTCGGCCGCGATTGCGCCGCGCTCGCCGTCGCGCGCGGATGTCGCGCGTGAGAAAGCCCTTCGCTAGCCGCCTGTTGGAACGCGCCCGGATACGCGCTCGGTTTTTCAGGCGTGAATTGGCCATGCCCATTGTTCAGCAGGACAGCCACCGGCCGGCCGAGCCACGTCGTGCTCAGCACCAGGTCGATCGCATGATCGCCGTTAACGTCCGAGGCCGTAACCCGCAAGCCTCCGGCCGGCGCCACGATCCCGATCAGTTGCCGCCCAGCCTGCGTCAGTTGCAGTTGAATCCAGTACTGCGTCTCGTACGAACTGCTCTGCCCAGCTTGCACCCGCGCCAGGTCTGGACGGTGGTCTCCGTCGAAATCGGCGATCGCAAACGGGCCGCCGCCTCTCGGCGTGACCATCGCGGGCGCCGCGTTCGCCGCGCCGGCATTTCTCGTCGCTGCGCTCGCACCTGCGGAAGCAGCCATCGCAATCGCCAGTGCCGCGCACACCCACGCCGCCAGCATCCGCGTCCGTTGAATGGCGCGCCCGCCTCTACATCCGTGCGCAAGAAATTTATTCTTTGAAGGCATCGCCCTGCGTTCTGTCCTCGCGCTCGCGCGAAGCGCTAGCATTATCGCGCACTTCGGCGCTTCGGCGAAATCTTCTGTTCTCGCCCGCAATCACTGATGACAATCCGCCCCTCGGGCGATAAGCTCCTCGCAACTTCTCATGCCCAATCGCGCCGCCGATTTCGACCTCGTCCGCAAGCTCGCCCTCGAACTTCCCGGCGTCGAGGAGTCCTCAGCCTATGGCGCTCGCGCCTTCAAGGTTCACGGCAAACTTCTCGCCTGCACTCCCGTGAACCGTTCCGCCGAGCCCGGCTCGCTGGCGGTTCGCGTCGATATCAATGATCGCGCTCACCTGCTCGTCGAAGCGCCCAGCGCGTACTACGTTACGGACCACTACGTTCCCTATCCTATGGTTCTCGTTCGCCTCGCCCGCGTCACTCCTGATGTCCTCAGGGATCTTCTCCGCATGTCTCACAAATTCGTCACTGCCAAATCGAAGTCCGGCACGACGTCGCAACCATCCCGCCGCCGCAAATCCCGCAGCGCGTAAAGGTCATCAAAACCACGCGGACATTGCGCAGGCTAGCAGGAATTGGAGGCGCGGGTGAGAATCGAACTCACGCATGAAGGTTTTGCAGACCTCTCCCTTGCCACTTGGGTACCGCGCCCCGATCCAGCCCACTTAAAAAAGTATAGCGAAACTTCGCCGCCGTTTCAGCGCGCCGCCGCACATCGGTCCTACGATGGACGCGCGGGACTTCTACCGTAAGGCGCGAAGCGCAGTCTCGCGAAAAAGACGCGGTTTGCCGCGCACTCCTTTCGCGCTGGTTTACCCGCGCGATGTATTCGATTCCCGCCGCCGCAAACGCAGCCATGCCTCCGCAAACGGGTCAGTTTGAATTTCCTTGATCGTGACACAAGCAGTCGAAATTCAAACTGGCCCATCTCCAACGCCGGCTCCGCTGCCGTGTTCGCCTACCGTATATGCAGCACGTACGGAACGCGCGCCTGCACCGGCGCCATCCTTCCCACCACGTGCTGCAACACGCCCTCAAGTGACGGCGTGCGCCCGCTCAACTGGTTCTCCTCCAGTTGCAGCAGTTGCTCGAACAAGCTCTTCTGCCGCGGCAGCCGCTCGATGCTCACCGGCTCCCGCGCCGGAATATTCGCCAATTGCTTCGCCACGGCGATCGCGCGATCTAGTCCGCCCAAATAATCCACCAGCCCGAGTTGTTTCGCCTGCGTGCCCGTCCACACGCGGCCTTTGGCGATCTGATCGATGGCTTCGACGCTCATGTGTCTGTCGGCCGCCACCGTTTGCGTGAACGTCTGATACGTCTCCTGCAGCGATTTCTGAATGTACGCCGCCTGCGCCGGCGTGAAATTCTGCTGATCCGAAAAGAGCGTCGCGTTGTCGCTCGTCGCCACCGAATCCGTGCTCAGCCCCAGCAAACTATACAGCCCCGCCAGATTCATCTTTCCCGCCAGCACTCCGATCGATCCAGTCTCCGTGTCCGGCTCCGCCACGATTTTCGCCGCCGGCGCCGAAATCCAGTAGCCGCCCGAAGCAGCCAGATCGGCCATCGACACCACCACCGGTTTCCGCGTTTCCGCCAGCTCCACTTCGCGCCGGATCACCTCGCTCGCCACCACCGATCCGCCGCCCGAATCCACTCGCAGCACGATGGCCCGCACGCCGTCATCTTTTCGCGCGCTGCGCAATGCCGCCGCGATTGTGTCGCCGCCCATCACCGTCCCGCTCGTCGGGCTTGTGCCCGAATCTCCCGAAGCAATCTCCCCCGTCGCGTACACCACCGCGATGCGCGGCCCTCCTGAACGGCCCGGCACACGCTCGTAATTCTCGTAATCGCTCAACGAGACCGGATTCCATCCGCCGCGCTCGCGAAAATACCCCTGTACCTGGTCCCAATACGCCAGCCGGTCAACCAGCCCGTCGCGTACCGCTTCGCTTCCCGAAAATGGCCCGCTCGCCACCAGTGACTGGAATTTCGACCGATCTATGCCTCGCGCTTCGGCCGTGTCCGTCAGGTATTGGTTGAACACCCCGTTCAACACCCCTTCCACTTCCTCCCGGTGCGCGGGCGTGAATTTTTTCTCCGTGTACGTGTTATACGCGGTCTTGAACTCCGCGATGTGATACACCTCCGGCACCACTTTCAGCTTGTCCAGCGTCCCGCGCAGGAAAAGCGCCTGCGCCATCATCCCAGTAATGCTCAGCGGATTCGTGGGGACTAGCCACACCTGCGAGCACGCGCTGGCCAGGTAGTATTCCGGATTCCCCACTCCGTCGTATCCCAGGTAGCAGACGTTTGGCTTGCCGCTCGTGCGGAACTCCAGCAGATGCTGCCGCAGCTCTTCGATCTTCGCCCATCCGCCGCTCAGAGGCCCAATCCGCACCACCAGTCCTGTAATCCGCGAATCGCTGCGCGCCGAATCCAGCGCGTTGACGTAATCGTGCAGCACCGTCGGAGTGCTGCCTGTCAGCGCTCCGAGCGCGCTCAACGGCGCTTGGTCTTCAATGTCGCCGTTCACGTCCATCACTAGGACGGATTTCCCCAGCAGCAGCTTCCGCGGCCGCAGCGCCGCCCAAATAATCGCCGCAAAAAACAGCACCACCACCGTAATCACGATGGCCCGCCGCTTCCCCCATGTCATAGCCGCCTACCCCATTTCATATGAATCTCCCCTCCCCCTCGCCGAATCTTTTGCCTGGCTTGGCGTTTCCCGCCAAACTGGCAGCCTTTTCCCCTCGCCGCAGTCCGATCCGAGAGGTTGTCGCCCCGAACCCGGTCCCGACGCAGTTTGTCGGGAACGGGGGTGAGGGGTCTGCTTTTGACTTGCCGCGCCCCCAGCATGCATTTCCGCTGTACTGACCTCAGTTTGAATTTCTTGGTCGCCGCGCCAGTGGCCAAAATCCATGCTGCTCCGATAACCAATTTTCCGCTTACCCTAGCACGCCCACATCCAGTGCGCAAAATCCGCGCGTCACAAAGCCGGAGGTCTCGCGGAAGCCTGCATTGGAGCGTAGCGCCGGTGTCTCGCCTGCCGCGGAATGCCTCGATCCACATGCCAACGCGTTGTTACGCCGCCTGCCCTGAGCCAGGTCGAAGGGAACCCAGCCCCGACGCGGTTTGTCGGGAACGCGGGTGAGGCCTGTCTGCCGCAGGCATGGGTCTGCTTTTGATTTGCCGCTTGTCTTGCCACGTCTAGGCGGGCGCTCGCTCGTGGCAACCACTTTGCTCTATGGGCGCCGCGCCAGCAGTCAAAATTCAAAACGACCGCAACCCGGCGTGGTTAACTTTGGTGGAAGCGCGGGACTTTAGTCCCGCGAAAAAGACGCGGCTTGCCGCGCTTCCTTTCGCGCTGCCTTACCCGCGCGATGCATTTAGTTTCCCCGCAATGCGACTCTCCTGACCGTCGCCTGCCAACGTCCGCGTAGCCGGATACCTACCTGCTGAACACCCTCATCTCACAGCTTGCATATCATGGCCACCTCGGCGCGGACACTGAGCGTTGTCACCCCGAACCCGGTCCCGACGCACTTTGTCGGGAACGGGGGTGAGGGGTCTGCTTCAAATTGCCGCGCGTCGTGGAGAGTCGGCGAATGCTCCCTCCTGGCAACCACTTTTTTGCTCTATGATCTCTGAATCCGGCGAATTCCCCCCAATCTCAAAATGACGCCTCCTCTCGAAACTCCTCGCCTTTTCCTTCGTCCTCTGGAACTCTCCGACGCACCCCAAATTCAGCGAATCTTTCCCCGATGGGAAATCGTGCGCCATCTCGCCGCTCGCGTCCCTTGGCCCTACCCTCCCGATGGCGCCCTCTCGTTCATTCGCGACGTCGCTCTTCCCGCTGTCGCGCGCGGCGAAGCATGGAATTGGACTCTTCGCCTCAAATCCGATCCTGCCCGCATCATTGGCGGAATCGACCTCCGCAAAACTGATAACCACGACAATCGCGGCTTCTGGCTCGATCCCGCGTTTCACCGCCGCGGCCTCATGACCGAGGCCGCCGACGCCGCAACCGCCTTCTGGTTCGACGTTCTCCATTTTCCCGTTCTCCGCACCTCGAAAGCGGTCGCTAACGTCGCCTCGCGCCGCATCTCCGAAAAGCAAGGCATGCGCATGATCGGCGTCACCGAACGCGACTACGTCTCGGGCCGCCAGCCCAGCGAGGTATGGGAAATCACTGGCGCATAATGGCGCAGGTACAGGTCCGCCAGATATTCCCCATCTTTTTCTAATCGCAAGACTTACCCTCCCACGCACCCTTCCCGGACCTGCCCCAAAACCACCTGTCCCTCATCTGTACCACTGACCAGTAGGCAAACGTCCTCTCGGTTGCTACGTTGGTTGGGTGGCTTGCCATTGCATCGTGGCGAGCCAGCCGGGAGACTTGCGGAGGAGCCGTTTGAATTTTTTTGATCGTCGCGCAATCGGTCGAAATTCAAACGAACCCTGACGGCGGTTTTTGGGGGGAGCTTTAGCTCCGACATAACGCCACGGTCCGTCTGAATTTCCTTGATCGTGACACAAGCCGTCGAAATTCAGACGGACCCAGCTTGCGAAAATCCGCTGGAAAATTAGGAAGGAGAAATTAGGAGGAATCGAATCCATGACGCCGCAAGCCCCGCCCTCTCGCCGTCGGCGCACCCGCCGGTCCTGCCCGCCCGAAATCGCCCGCCACGCCCGCAAATGCACCATCTGCCGCCATCAGCAACGTGCCGAAATCGCGATGGCCTTCCTCAATCGGCAGTTGATTACTTCGATCCTGTCGCCACTCGCCACCCTGCATTTCTACCCGAAACACCCAACGAGTAGAATCGCGTCTAACTCCTTTGCTATGAGTCCCGCTGCCGCCGCTACCCGAGACACTTCCCGTCACAATTTCGCGTGGGTTTCCCGCCGCATTCTGCCCCAACTCGTCGCGCGTCCTGCTTGCGCGCGATTCGCTTTTCCTTCCCGTTCAGGTGCTACTTTAGGGCGGAACAGCCAATCAACCTTGCCCAGACGTAACTCGCTGAAAATAAAGCTACATGAAAATCAAAGGGCGGAACGTCCCGGTGCATCTTCTTATTCGGAACTTTCCGTTCTACCCTCTAACCTCCAGCCGCGGCGTGGGTCAGTTTGGATTTTCTTGATCGTGACACAAACGGTCAAAATTCAAACTGACCCGCTACTAAATTCAAACCGCCTCCGATCGAACAGCGGGGCGCGATTGCTGGCCAGCGGCGATCGCGCTACAGTGGGGGCACTCGCGGGTACGAAAGCGAAAATCGGAGAACCGATGACTGTGTTGGCGTGGATTCTTGTGGTGGTGATCGCGGCTGTGCTTGTAGCCGCCGTGGTATGGGGAGCGGGCGCGGGTCGCCGCGCCGAACAGCAGATCGCCGCCGCGCGCCAGGAACTGCAAACCTCCATCGTCTCGCAAACGCAATCGATGAACGCTCACCTCGGTCAGTTGATGCAATCGGTCACGCAGCAGCTCGGCCAAGTCCGCCAGGAATTGCAGACCGGTATTGCATCCAGCGGACAGCTCGCCAGCGAAGCCCAAAAGGAAGTGGCGCGCAGGCTGCAATCGTCCACCGAAGCGCTGGTGCAGATGAGCCAGAAAATCGGTGAAGTCCAAAGGACCAGCCAGGATCTTTCTCAAGCCGCGCAAACGCTGCAATCCGTTCTCGGCGGCGCGAAAACGCGCGGCACGCTCGGCGAAGTCACTCTCGAGCGAATGCTCGAAGACGCGCTGCCGCGCGGCGCCTACGAAATGCAGCATCGCTTCGCATCCACTGGCACCGTCGTCGATGCCATCGTGCGCACCGGCGACCGCGTCCTGCCCGTCGATTCGAAATTCCCGCTGGAGGCTTACCGCCGCCTCGCCGAGGAAGAAGATGCCGCGCGGCGGGAATTTTGCGCCGCCGTCCGCAAGCACGCTGATTGCATCGCCGAGAAATACATTTTGCCCGAGGAGCACACGCTCGATTACGCGCTGATGTTCGTGCCCTCCGAGGGCGTTTATTACGAGCTGCTGCGAAGCGAAGATTCGAAATACGGGCTTCTCGACGAATACTGCCGCGGCAAGCGCGTTTTCCCCGTTTCGCCCAATACGTTCTACGCCTGCCTCAGCGCCATCGCCGTAAGCCTGCAGGGCCAAAAGATCGAGGAAAACGCGCGGCACCTGCTGGCGAATCTGGCGGGAGTCAAAAAGCAGTTGGATTCGTTCGCCGACGTGTACGAAAAGCTCGGCACGCATCTGCGCCACGCGCAGCAGAATTACGAGGAGGCCGATAGCCGCCTCGACCGCGCGCGCAATTCCGTCGAACAGATGTCGCAAGGAGCGTTGCCGGAAGACGCGCCGAAGTTGCTGGAAACCGCGGCGCGTGAGTAGCCGTTACAAAGCGGAGTCAGCGGCGGCGAGCAACGTGCGTTCGTCGCCGGGCGCGGCTTGGTCGAGTATGCGCTCTACGTCGCGGCGCTCGCTTTCGACGTTGCGGGGATGATGCGAGAGCCGTTCGGCGAGTTTTTCGATTCGGCGGCGCTGCCCGGCTTGGTCGCGCGGAGCCAACCGCGCCGCAACCTGCAAATACCGCGCCGCGATGGATGCGTCGGGCGGTGGAACCACGCGCGCGCGGAACGTAAAATCGCCGGAGCGGTTCGGTTGCGCTGCAATCGAGGCGAAATTGTTGGCGCCGCCGCTGGTGCGGACCTGCTGCACGTCGCCTCGCAAAAAGCGAAGCACGTCCGGGCTGGTATTTTCGACCACCAGGTTGAGCTTTGCGTCCGAGCCGCGAACGCGAATGGTCAGCCTGCCTTTTTGCGCCGGTTGCAGCGCCGGATGCGGCGCTTCGAACGCAAGCGAGACGAACGTCGTCGAAGCGGTCCAGTGCACGCCGGGCGCGCTAACGGCGACGGATGCAGCGCCAGCCACGACGCCGGGCGGCGCGATCGTCGCCAGACATTCCGGCGACGCGGCGAGCACCAGCGCCGGATGCGAGTCGATGGTGGCGCTGTCCGCGCTCGCGTCGCCTTGCAGGCCGGGGCCGCAAATCCAGAAGCTTTCGCGCAGCGAAACGAATGGCGCGATAGTGACTGACTTTGGTTCGCTCGCGCCGCTCGCCGGATCGATCAGCGTGGCGGCGATCGTTCCTTCCGCCTGCGCCAGCAGATACGTTGCGGACGCGGGCGCGGTGAAATGAGCGCGGCCGGTGCGGTCGGTGGTAATGCTTTCGCCGTCGCTGAGCGTCACGGAAACGCCCACGGCAAGTTTTCCGCCGGCGCCGAAAACGGCGAGCGTGGCTGGATGCGCGGCCATGAGCTTTGGCGGAAGCACTATGGTCACCGCGGACATGGAGAATGGCGCGGCTTCGCTTTGCGCGGGATTGGGACGCGCCGCCACGCTCGCGGCTGCAAGGCAAAGCGCCAACAGCAACACGAGCGCGCTAGAGCCGATTTTGTTCGCCGCATCGGATTCGCGCGCAGTGAAACGCATTAGTTATCGAGGCGGACGACGAAGGTGGTGAGCCGTTCGCTCGCGCGGAGCTCGCCCGCAAGTTCGCGCGCGGCCGCTTCCGTGGACACGCGGCCCACGCGCACGCGATAGAAAACTCCCGAGGGCGAATCGTAAGGCACGATAGCGATCGGCGAATAACGCGCGGAAAGTCCGGCGCGGAGGCGCTCGGCGTTTTGCTCCACTTCAAACGCGCCGACTTGCACGCCAAAGAAACCCAGCGATGGATTCGGGCCGGAGACAACCTGCAAGCGCACCGGAGCCGTGCCGGGGCCGACGATGCCCAGCGCTTCGGCGGCGGCATACGAGAGATCGATGATGCGGTTGGCGACGAACGGGCCGCGGTCGGTGATGCGAACATCCGCTTGGCGTCCGTTCGTGAGATTCGTCACCTGGACGATCGAGCCGAACGGCAGCGTGCGATGCGCGGCGGTCATTTGGTGCATGTCGTAGATTTCGCCGTCGGACGTGCGGCGGCCGTCGAATGGCGCGCCGTACCAGGAGGCGACGCCTTCTTCGACGTACCCGCCGGGCGCGACGGGCGGCGCAATGCCGGGCTGCGCTGGCGCGGGGATTTGCGCGCCAGACGAAGGCGGTGAATAGGGCGCTTGCTGCGCAGCCGGAGCGGGCGCGGGAGCTTGCGTTGTGTACCTCCGATGCGCGCAGCCGGCCGCGAGGAAAGAAATCGCGAGAAAACAGACGGTCAAGGGAATTCGATGTAGGACGGTACGATGTGGAAACCAAGAAAGGGAGCAGCAAGCAGCGCCCCTACGGTCCGAAAGCCTAATGCGTTCAGTAGCGTTTTTCGAGACGTGCGCTGATGAGATGTTCGCGAGAAGACACCTTCGCGCGGGAAGACTCACGAAATATCCCGGTTTACGGGGTTGAACACTCCGGTATTATAGGAACGCGTCCAATTTCTCGCAAGGAAACGAATTGCCTCTCTCACCGCGGGCTCGATGGAAGATCGAGCAATTTCGAAAAAAAGTGAGCGGAGTTTTCGGCGGGCAGAAAGCTCCGCCGCGTCCGAAAATCTGCCCCGCGTGCGGGTCGCTCGTGGGCATCACGGCGACGCATTGCCATCAATGCGGCGCGAACTTGACGTTTTCGCTGGCCGCGGCCAGCAAATCTCTGGGCCGCTTGCTGCCGGAAAGATCGCCGTTGACGTACGGAATCCTGACGGTGTGCTGCGCGATTTACTTCGCGACGCTGCTGGCGACGATCCACATGACGGGATTCGCCATGCCCAGCGGCGGCCTGCTGGGAATATTCAACCTCGGAGCAATCAACAACCGCGTGCTGATCGGCGCCGGCGCTTCGCTTCCGCTGGGCTACAACCTCGCGCAGCCATGGCGATTCGTGACGGCGGTTTTCCTGCACGCGAGCATTTTGCATATTGTTTTCAACATGTGGGTGCTGATGGACATCGGGCCGGTGGTTGAGGAGTTGTACGGATCCGCGCGGTACCTCTTCATTTTCGTGGTGACGGGAATCGGCGGATACCTGCTCAGCAGCTTCATCGGGAATTTCAGCCTGGGAGCTTCGGGCGCGCTGCTGGGGCTGATCGGCGTGCTGCTGGCCATGACCATGGGCCGCAAGACCGCGGGGATGCAAGCGCTGCGCAGCCAAATGATCCGCTGGCTGATTTACATCCTGATATTCGGGTTGGTGATGCGCGGGATTGACAACTGGGCCCACGCGGGAGGATTCGTCGCTGGATTCATTCTCGGCAAGCTGATGGTCAGCCGCCCGCCGGCTTCACCCGAAGAGCGCAAGCGCGCGTACGTGCTGGGCTGGGCGGCGGGACTCGCGGTGGCGGTAAGCTTCGCGATCGTCATATATAAACTGATGGGGCCAACCGCCGTGTGACCGCGGACTTTCGCCGCCTTATTGCTCCGCCGGCGTTTCGGCGTGCAGTTGGCGCGAGACGACGAAGCTGTAATGCAACCCGGAGATAATCACAAACGCCGCGACGCAATAGCCGCAAATACCTCTCGCAATCCATAAGGCGTCGGGACGCCAAATGGTGAGAACGAGAACCATCACGATCAGGACGATCTCGAAAAACGTGGTGGCCTTGCCCCAAATGCTCGGCGGAAACGGCCGGTAGCCGACGACGAGCAGAATCACCGCGCAGGCGATGAGAAGCAGGACGTCGCGGCCAAGAACGAGAATCGCCAGCCACCAGGCGATTTTTGCCTTCAGCGCCAGCACGAAATAAGAAGAGGAAAGCAGCAGCTTATCGGCGATGGGATCGAGGTACGCGCCGAGGGGCGAACGCTGATTCAGGTTGCGGGCCAACAGCCCGTCGAGTCCGTCGCTAAGGCCGGCGAGAACAAGGATGCCCAGAGCGACGGTGTAACGGTCGTATTTGATGGCGATGATGAAGAACGGCAGAAACGCCAGGCGAACGAACGTGAGTTGATTCGGGACCGTGAATATGCGCGTTTTCATGGGCGTGATTGGGGCGCGATCCGGCGCGACGGCTCAGGCGAACTGCGCGAGATAGTCCATCAGCGAAAGGCCGACCTTCTTTTCAAAAATTCCGGCCATCGACGGGATCGATCCGTGAGGCTCATCGAGCGCGATCCGTTCGATGCGCAGCATGGGAAAAAACAGAGTCGGCAAGCCGATGCGGTCGCCCTCGGGATGCAGCACCTGGCTGACGAAATCGTCGAACGAACCGAGATCGATGCCGCGCAGCGTGACGCCCGCGCTGGAAATGGCCAGCAGCTCGCCCCAGACGCGCTCCTTCGGGCTATGCAGACTGACGACCACGATCGAATGCGGCTCCATTGCGGCTCCTCCATGTCCAGATAGTCAATGCTAACCCAGAGCGCCAATCGGCGCACGCACTCCGAGCGATTTCTAAGGTACCGGCCTCGACCGCAGGCTATATGGAAATGGTTTTGAGCCGCGGGGAGATGCGCAGCAGCGGCTCCGTCAATCTTTGCACGAATTCGGGCGTTTCGCCGGACGCAACTTCGAGCAGCTCCAGTCCTTGTGGGGTGACTTTGATGACGGCGAGTTCGGTGACGATCAGGTCCACGACGCCCACGCCGGTAAGCGGCAGCGCGCACTTTTTCACGATTTTTGGCTGGCCCTCTTTTGTGGCGTGCTCCATGGCGACGATCACGCGTTTCGTGCCCGCCACAAGATCCATCGCGCCGCCCATGCCCTTGAGGACTTTGCCGGGAATGGACCAATTGGCGAGATTGCCTCGCTCGTCCACTTGCAGCGCGCCGAGAACGCTGACGTCGATATGGCCGCCGCGGATCATGGCGAACGAATCGGCGCTGGAAAAGTAACAGGTGCCGGGAATTTCGGTGACCGGTTCTTTTCCGGCGTTCACCAGATCGGGGTCGTCCTCGCCTTCGTAAGGATAGGGGCCGACGCCGAGCATCCCGTTTTCCGATTGCAGAATCACGTCGATCCCGGACGGAATGTAATTGGTGATCAGGGTGGGAATGCCGATGCCGAGATTGACGTAAAAACCGTCGCGCATTTCCTGCGCCACGCGGCGAGCGATCAGTTCGCGTTTGTCGGTTGGAGGCATCGGCTCATTCCTTGCGTTTGCGTTTAGGGCCACGCTCGGTTGGTTTGCGGTAATTCTTGCCCTGGAAAATCGCGTCCACGTAAATTCCGGGCGTGTGGACGGAATCGGGATCGAGTTGGCCAAGTTCGACGAGTTCCTCGACTTCGGCGATCACGTAATCGGCGGCAGTGGCCATCACCGCGTTGAAATTGCGCGCCGTCTTGCGATAGACGAGATTGCCCCATCGGTCGCCCTTCCAGGCCTTCACGAAAGCGAAATCTCCGCGCAGCGCGGGCACGAGAATGTGCGGGCGGCCATTGAATTCGCGCACTTCGCGCCCTTCGGCGACCATGGTGCCGTAGCCGGTGGGAGTGAAAAACGCGGGGATTCCCGCTCCGGCGGCGCGCATGCGCTCGGCAAGCGTGCCCTGCGGATTCAGCTCCATTTCGATTTCGCCGGCGAGCGCCAGCTTTTCGAACGTTTTGTTAGCGCCCACGTAGCTGCCGATGAATTTCCTTACCTGCCGGTTTCCGATCAGCAGTCCGTTGCCGTAAGCGTCGGTACCCGGATTATTCGAGACCAGGGTGAGATTTTTGGTGGCCCGCTTCATCAGGGCGGCGATCAGATTTTCGGGCACCCCGCAGGAGCCAAAGCCGCCCATCAGTATCGTGGCGCCGTCTTTGACGCGGTCAATCACCGCTTCGGCGTTTGCGACGCGCTTGTCCATTATTTATTGCGGCCTGAACCTAACGCTCCAGTAAGAGTCAGCGCCGGTAAATGGCGCGAACGAAACGGGTAGTTTACTACAAAATTCCGACAAAGCTTCCCGTGCGAAAGTTCCAGAGCCCGCGATTCGCCGCTCGCGAAGCGCGCGAAAGCTTCTAGCGAGAAACGAGCAGCGCCCCTCAGCGGCTAAAGCCGCATAGCCATCGCCTTAGTTACGGCACGACTAAAGTCGTGCCCTGACGAAAATCACCATCGTCGAGCAAATGTAAAGAAAGGGGACGGCCCCGTGCAGTGGCCGCACGTTCACCCCTTAAAACCCGCCGCTACGTAACCCAAGACGCCTGGGCGCGCTTGCGTTTGATTTGCCGCCGCGTTTGCAGTTACGAACTGCGGCGGGAGATGCCGGAGCGGGCGGCGTCTTTCAGCGAGCCGATGAGGCGGGCGACGTTGGCCGCGGCTTCTTTCGCGCTCGCGGACTTTTCGATTTCAGCGACGATCGCCGAGCCGACAACGGCCGCATCGGCGATGCCGCCGAGAACGGAAACGTGTTCGGGCTGCGAGATGCCGAAACCGACGGCGAGCGGAAGCTTGGTGAAGCGGCGAACGCGGCGCGCGAGCGCGGGCAAGTCCTCTGGCAGCGCGGAGCGGGCGCCGGTAACGCCGGTGCGCGAGATGAGATACAGGAAGCCGCTGGAGCATTCGGCGATTTTGGCGAGGCGCTCGTCCGTGGAAGTAGGCGCGGCGAGGAAAATCGTGTCGAGATTGCGCGCGTGCATTGCCGCTCGATAATCCGCCGCTTCTTCGGGCGTCAAATCCGTCGCGAGGACGCCATCGGCTCCAGCCTCCGACGCGGCATCGGCGAATTTATCGAGTCCCATCTGCAGGATGGGATTGAAATAGCTGAAAAGAATCAGCGGAACATCCGCCGCGGCCGAGGACGTGCGCGCGCGAAGGCGGCGGACGAGATCGATGACGGACACAAGCGTGGCGCCTGCGCGAAGCGCACGATCGCTGGCGCGCTGGATGGTTGGGCCGTCCGCGACCGGATCGCTGAACGGCACGCCGAGCTCGATCACGTCCGCGCCGGATTCCGCGGCAGCGACAACGATTCGCTCGGTGGCGTCGAGCGAAGGATCGCCGGCGGTGACGTAGGCGACGAGGCCGAGTTCACCGCGCGCGGAAAGCTGGCGAAAGCACCGGGCGATTCTGCCCGCGGCGGGAGACGCTTCGGAGGCGGCGGCCGATTTGGGAGCGGCGGTTTCAGACATAACGCGAAAGGGTTTCCATGTCTTTATCGCCGCGGCCGGAAAGATTGACGATCGCGAGTTCGTCGCGCTTCATTTTCGGCGCGCGGCGGATCAGTTCGGCGACGGCATGCGAGGATTCCAGCGCGGGAATGATGCCTTCGATGCGCGCGAGAGTCTTCGCGGCTTGGATCGCTTCTTCGTCGCTAACGGCGGTGTATTCGGCGCGGCCGATATCGGAAAGCCACGCGTGCTCGGGGCCAATGGCGGGATAGTCCAAGCCCGCCGAAATGGAATGCGTGGTGGCGATTTGGCCGTCGCTGGTTTGCAGGACGTAACTGTAAGTGCCTTGCAAGATGCCGGGGCGCGCGCCGGTGAATCCGCGGGCCGCGGCAAGGCGCACGGCGTGGTCTCCGAGAGTGTGGCCGCGTCCGCCTGCTTCGACGCCAACCATTTTCACGGATGAGTCGGCGAGGAATGCGTTGAAAAGGCCAATGGCGTTGGAGCCGCCGCCCACGCAAGCGAAAAGCCAATCAGGCAGGCGATTTTCTTTCTGGAGAATTTGTTCGCGGGCTTCTTCGCCAATCACTTTATGAAAATCGCGCACGATTTGCGGATACGGATGCGCACCGAGAACGGAGCCGAGCAGATAGTGGGACATGCGAACGTTGGTGACCCAGTCGCGCATGGCTTCGTTGATGGCGTCCTTCAACGTGCGGCTGCCGGATTCGACGCCGATCACATCGGAGCCGAGCAGGCGCATGCGGTTGACGTTGAGGCGCTGGCGTTCCATGTCCTCGGTGCCCATGTACACGGTGCATTCGAGGCCGAGGCGCGCGGCTACCGTCGCGGTGGCGACGCCGTGCTGGCCCGCGCCCGTTTCCGCGATGACGCGCTTTTTGCCCATGCGCACGGCGAGAAGTCCCTGGCCGAGGGAGTTGTTGATCTTGTGCGCGCCGGTGTGCAGCAGGTCTTCGCGCTTGATGTAAATGCGCGCGCCGCCCAGATGAGAGGTAAGACGTTCGGCGAACTGCAAAGGCGTGGGACGGCCGGCGAAGTCGTGGAGGAGCGCGTCGAGTTCGGCGTGGAATTTCGGATCGGCGCAGGCCTCGGCATAAACGCGCTCGAGTTCTTCGAGCGGCGCGACCAGAGTTTCGGGGACGTAGCGGCCACCGTAAGGGCCGTAGCGTCCGCGAACGTCGGGAACAGGTTCAAGAACGGATGGAGCGATGGAGCTCATGTTGCAATCCTTTGCGCTTCGCGCACGGCGAGCGTGAATGCCTTCAGCCGCGCGGGATCTTTTTTGCCTGGACGCGATTCGACGCCGCTCGAAACATCCACGGCGTAGGGGCGCGCGGTGCGAATCGCGCCAGCTACGTTTTCGGGAGCTAGTCCGCCGGCAACGAAAACGCGGACGCGCGATGCCGCGCGACGCGCGATTTTCCAGTCGAAAGTTTTGCCCGTGCCGCCGCGGAGGCGGCGATCGAAGCCATCGAGCAATAGCGCGCTCGCCGCGCGATAGCGCGTGATTTGCGCGGAGCGGAAAGGCCGCTTCACGCGCAACGCTTTGATCACGCGAAACGAGCGTTGGAGGCGGGCGACTTCAGCCGGAGATTCGTCACCGTGCAATTGCAAATATTTCAGTCCGACGCGGCGCGCGATGGCGAGCATCTTTTCTTCCGGCTCGTTCACGAAAACTCCAACGGCCGCGATCCTCTTGGGCAACTTCTCGATAATCCGGCGAGCCTTCGCGGGCGCGACGTAGCGCGGGCTTTCGGGATAGAAATTAAATCCCAGAAAATCGGCGCCGCTTTCGATGGCGCGCCGCGCGTCGGTGAAGCTCGTAATCCCGCAAATTTTGATTCGCACTCGGCGCATCTCCGTGTGGTTAACCGGCTGTATCGCCCGCGCCATTTTTCGGCGCGCCAAGCAGCGCTTGCAGGGGCTCGGAGGGATCGGCGGCGTCCATGAGGCGCTCGCCAATCAGAAACGCGTCGAAGCCGGCGCGGCTCAGGCGCGCGAGATCGTCATGGGAGCGCAATCCCGATTCGCTGACGGCGATGCAATCATTGGGAATCGAGCCGATCAATTCGAGCGACGTCTCAACGCGCACGGTAAAGTCGCGCAGGTCGCGATTGTTTACGCCAACGATGCGCGCTCCGGCGGAAATGGCGCGATCGAGCTCGGCGCGCGAGTGAACTTCGACGAGCGGTTCCATCTTCAGCGAGCGGCCGAGATCGAGCAGTTCGCGGAGCGCTTCATCGTCGAGCACCGCAACGATCAGCAGGAAAGCGTCGGCGCCGGCGGCGCGCGATTCCCAAACTTGCCACGGATCGACGATGAAGTCCTTGCGTAGCACCGGAATCTGCGCGGCTTTTCGCGCGGATTTCAGATCGGCAAGCGACCCGAGAAAGAAATCTTCTTCCGTGAGAACCGAGAGCGCGGCGGCGCCGGCGCGTGCGACGGCCGAGGCAAGCTCCGCGGGCGCGTAATTTTCGCGAATGAGCCCGCGGGAAGGCGAGGCTTTCTTCAATTCGCCGATGATATTGATCCCAGGGCGGGTGAGCGCGCCGGAAAAGTCGCGCGGCGGCTCGGCCTTTTCGACGGCGTACTTCAGCGCCACTTCCGGCAACACGCGCTTGCGATGAGAAATGGATTCGCGGCGCTTCTCGACGATGCGGCCAAGGATGTTTTGTTCGCGTGAGACGGTTTCCATTTGTAAGCGCCGACGGCAATTCTGCCTTGCCGAAGCACACCTGATTCTAGCCAGAGGCCACGGGACTCAGCGGATAAACCATGCTAACCGCATGATGGCAGGGAGTCAATTTGGCTCGCTTGGCAGTTCGCTTCGCGGGCGCGCCCGTTAGCGCGAGAAACAGATTTACGTTGGCGGCTGGCGGGGAGTGCGGAACGGAAGCTTGAGTTTATGGACGATGTCGGGCCAAAACTCGCGCAGGATGTCGAATCCGGCGTCGTTGGCGATGCCGATCGCGCCGCCTTCGACGTAGGGAGCGACGCCATGAACGCGGTAGCCATGGTACGTGCTGGCAAGCGCGACGGTGGTGGCGGTGCCCAGCCATTCCGTGTAGTTGAAGTCGGACGAGCCATTCTCCTTGTGAGCGATCGCAACGTGGCTGATGGCGTGGACGACGCGGCGAACAGTGCCGCCGCGGCCGAGACGGTAATAGCGCGGATCCTGCGAAAACACGGTGGGATAAACGAGGTCCTTGAAAAACGCGCTGTTTGCCTGGTCAGCGACGTTGGCTCCGAACCGCTTGCCGTAACCACCGAATCCCTGGCCGAAGCGCGGGTCGCCGTTTTGCGCTTGCTCGATCCCGGCGTCAAAAGCCGCGCCGACGAAGGTGACTGGGTTGGTAAAGTCGCGCACGAACAATTTTGCTTTTCCCTTTGTGGTTAACGTGCACAAGACGGTTCCGGATTTGTAGATCGCGCCGTGCGGCGTTGCGGACTTGATTTCGAGCTTCTTGCCAAAAAATCCCACGACATCAGCGAAAGGGCCTTTGTAGTCCTGCCACTCCACCATCGGAGCCGGCTGAATGCATGGTGGCGGCGGAACAGCAAGCGGCGGAGGGGTGGGTATCGTGGGCGGTGGCGTGGAAGGCGCCACTTTCGGCGGAGTGGATGGAGCGGATTGAGCGAACGCTGCGCTGCATCCAAGTAGCACAATGAACAAAACGAGCTTTGACCCGAACGATACGGCGAGCGCGGCTCTTTTAGCTGCCGCGCGCAAATTCATCGCCGTGCGTGACGGTTTCGGGGTATGCGCCTGCACCCAGTTCATAGAGGTCCAGCCCTTGGCGCTCGCCTTCCGCAGGCACGCGTTGGGGCACAAAACGATTCAGCAACCAGTTCGATCCATAGACCAGCGGAAATACGAATCCGAGCAAGGTGGCAATGCCAATGAACTGCGCGAGCCATTGGCCCGAGTGTCCAGCCGCCATCTCGCCTGGTTCGAACGCACCGGTTGGCACCCGCGCGAAAATCGCAACCGATAGAAGCCCCCAAATACCCCCTACCGCAAAGGAGGATACGGAGCCGCCTGGATCGTCCACGGAGAGATGCATCTCGATCCATTCCACCGAGAGCGCGACCAGGATGCCGGCAACGACTCCGATCGCAACGGAGGCAAGGGGCGCCACAAACGCACAACCCGCGCTGCTCGCCACCAAGCCGCCGGTCCAGCCGTTGGCCGTGAGCGACGCGTCCGGCCTTCCAAAGCGGACGCTGGTGATGATTGCGGCGGTGATACCGGCGGCGGCAGCCGCGAGAGTCGTATTCACGATCACGAGTACCACGCGACCCGGTGGAACCCCGGCGTAAAGCAATGCCCCGGCGGAATTGAGTCCCCACCAGCCGAGCAGGGCGAGGATGCAGCCGAAGAGCACGAAAATCGCGTTGTGGCCCGGAATTGCGGCCGGCATTCCGTCGAGCGTGTATTTGCCCTGGCGCGGTCCGAGAATCCACGCCACCGAAAGAGCCGCGAGTCCGCCAACGACGGCAATCGCACCCGATCCACCGGCGTCGATGAATCCGCGGCCCAGGCCGTAGTTCGCGCCAAGCTGAGCGAGCCATCCGCCGCCCCAGGCCCAATGGGCGAAAATCGGGAAAGCGAATCCGGCAAGCAGCCCCGCCGAGATACATGCTGCTAATAGCCTCCAGCGGTCGGCGCCGCTGCCAAGCGGGATGAGGGCGACAACTCCCACCGTGGCGATTCCGAGCAGAGCGGCGAGCGAGGCGGGCGATCCTGAGAGAGGAAGGTGCCTGAAGAACAGAGAACCATTGGCCAGCCAGCTCCAACTCTTGCCTCCCATGATGATCGCGCGCTGGGACTCGCCCGAAAAGCCTTGCCAGGACTGCCCCCAAAAGAAATAGACGAGCGCCGCTACGGAGAGGACGCACAGCGACGACATCATCGCGTGCGCGGCGCTGCGCAGGCGACCGAGGCCGGTATTCATCAGGGCAAGGCCCGCCCACGCGAGCGGCACCATGCAAATGAAGCACAGGCACAGCACCGACGAGGCGAGAGAGAAGATTGGAACGCCTGGTCCCGGCATCAGCGGAGTTCACGCGGCGCGAGCAAGTGAGCGCGGATCACGAGGCCGAACCCCAGAATTTCCACCGCGATACCCGCCAGCACGAAAACAGAGCGCGCCGCGGCGGAGGGAAGCAGCACGGCAGCTGTGAGAACGATGGCCCATCCTGCCAGCAAGAGAAGAAAGCCCAGGAGCTTCATCGGGAGCGCCTCAACGGGCAAAAGGATCGTGTTAGCCTAGCATCCGCTACAACGGCATCCAATCCATTTTTTACCCGGTTTGCGCGCCGGAGCTTCAAAGCAGTTAGACGCTGCCCTACTGCGAGTTCAGCGGTGGCTGCACCGTAACGGTGAGCGGCTGCTCAAGCTGAAAATCCAGCTTCGTTTCGGACGGAATCCTTACCTGTTTGCCATGAGTGGCTGCTTGATAGCCACCGCCCGCGGCCGCGCCAACCCCCGCGCCAATAGCCGCTCCTCTCCCACCCCCGGCAATTGCGCCGATAAGGGTGCCGAAAATCGCGCCCGCGCCGACTTTCTTCGCGGTGTCCTTGCCCCGAGACGAGCCGTTGAGGCTATAGGTACTGCTCACCAGCGGATAAGACTGGCCCTGGAATTCGAGTTTCACCAGTTCCAGGCGAAGTTCGCTGCTGCCGGTCACGCGGCCGGCGGAAGAAGCGTTGACTAGGCGAACGTACACGTCGGCGCCTTTCGGAACGACGACACGGTTGCCGGAGATCAGCGGTTCATCAAGTGACGCGTGAAAGATCTCACCTGGCTGATTCACCGAGGAATCCACCGCATCGATCATGCGGATCGTCATCGTGCTGCCAGCCGGGATTTGCACCTGCTGCGGCTGAGGAGGTGGAGGAGGGGCAGGAGCCGCTGGAGGAGCGGCCTGCGGAGCCGGCGGCGCCGCGGATTGCGCCGAAGATTGATCCGATGCAGCCGGAGCAGAACCATTTGCGGATTGATCCTCAGACGGTGCAGGCGGCGCGTTGTTGACGGCAGTTTCAGTATTTTGATCCGGCGAAGATTGTTCGACGTCCCGTCGATGCTGCTTTTCGCGCGCGTGCTTGCGAGAGGTTTCTGGCTTTGCAGCCGCCGGCTCGGGAGGAGCTGCCTGCGATGGGGGCGGAGCGGGACTGGCGAGCGCCTCGTCCACGGAGATCTTGTCGTTTACGCGGACGACGCCCGCGGTCTGCGAAGCGATCTTGTAGGCCTCCAGATGAGCTGCGTCGTTGGGGACAGACCCGCTGAGCGTTACCTTGCCATCGACTGCCGCGACTTGCAGGTTCGCGTCCTTGAGCTGCGGATCGGAAAACATTTGCGCCTTGATGTTGGTGACGAGGGCGGCATCATTCGCCTTGTGCGAGCATCCGGCCGCGAAAAAAAGAGCGAGCGCAACGACCGGAACGATCGATCTCTGGCGCATCGAAAGCTTCTCCTTGTTGGTTTACGCGCGCGGAACCCGCCACGAGGCCGGGGTTTTGGGCGGTTCGCGCCGCTTAGTGTACTACGATGCCGAATGAGCGGATGCCGCTGTCTGGCACTTCACGGCATAGCCACAGTAGATGAGCCCGAAAACTCGCGCTAGGCCATCTGAGCGTTCGCACTTTTGGCATGAGGCCGCCCGTCATGGTAGCGCGCTCCATGGAAGAAATTACCGATCAGCGGGAGAACATGCAGTCACAAAAAGGGCCGCTACTTGAACGATGCTGGCGGTGGTCCTTTACGTTGGCGGATTCTATTCCATGCGCTCGGCGCGTAACTGCTTGCCCTGCACTTCGATTTCGATGGCGATCGGCGGGCGTATGCCGGCTCCGTGAACGATTGCCCCGCGGACGAGTCCCCCATCCGATGCGCCGCTATCGTACTGAAGCAGGTCGTAAACTGTGTGCGTGCAAGGATCGGCGACCATCGGGTGATTCGCGCGAAAATTGTATTCGCTTCGCAGCGCGCTCAGATCGGTTACGTACTCGAGCTGGCAGGTACCGAACGGCTCGATCATCGATATGCACCAGTATTGTCCGGCGGGCAAGCGGACGACCAAAGCCGGAATCGGGTCGTTCGATAGGTCACTGTGAAACAGAAAGCGCTTCGATGACCACGGCTTTTCCAGTTCCGCCGTGGAGCCGATGATTCCCGGCGCAACGGGTAAGTCTGTTGAGGGGGTGTTGGAAGTCCCTGGCGCGGCAGCGCTGCTAACGCCGTCCGCGAGGGGCTGCGATTTCGCCGCCGAACCGGAATGCGAGAACATCCAGGCGCCGCCCAAGCCGAGAACGATTACCAATCCGATAGCCGCCCATACAACGCGTGCGATCGGTCTGCGCGGTGCGGCCTTCGCCGGATGTTCAGCCGCGCCGGAGTCGGCCGAGGGTGCCGGTCTGGCTGGCGCGGCAGCCGGAACGCCCGGAATAGACGGCTGGGCTGGTTTGAACGGATCGAATTTTGTAGCGTCGGCCATGTAGCGGATCGCGACTTTCAGGGTGAATGGCCGAATGCAAAAAAGCAATATAACCGGGCGTGGGAAGTATTGATGCTTTCGCAAAAGGCTCTGGCCCGTTCCAACAGTGAAGAATTAGCGCCGAACAGCGGATGCCATTTCGGGGCGTCTTCTGCTCCGCTAAGGGAACGCCACGTGGCGAAATTCCTGCCAATTTTGGCTCTACGAGCGGCTCGGAAGTGCAAAATGTCGTCATCCATGATGACGACATTCGCGCAGGTTTGTTTTCGCCATACATTCGCCCATGCAGTGCTGATGCGGGCCGGACGAGATGGCATCGGCTCGCCAGAAGATAGGATTTTGTCAGGCCAGGTATTCGAGTCGGATGGAATGATGGGCGACGTATTCCTGCAGGTTGGCGAGTATCAGGAGCAACTCAAGCATACGGTCGCGCATTTCGGGGTCGGGCTGAGCCATTTCGTCGTCCAGATTGTTGACGACTGCGAGCGCATCCGCGAGCAGCCATTCAAGCTCGGAGGCATTGATGGCGCAGCCTTCGCGGCAGCGGTCAAGCGTGTGATCGGCGCGAAGAAAAGCTTCGTCGAGGAAGTGCCCCAAGCAGAGCCGCTCAGCGGCCAATGCAGCGGGAATCGGGTTCGCACATTGCGGCCTTCGGCAATTAGCAACAGCGAGCGCGGCCATGACGTACTCCCGGATTCAGATGAGCAGACGCCAAAAACGTTGGAAGAGCGTATCACAAGCCGACAATGCGTGCATCAATTAACCAGCCGCGATGCTGAATGGTACCTATCCGAAACCGGGGCGCGACCGCAAATGGCCGAAGCTCTCAAATCAGGGGTTGTGCCGCGCTCAGGCCGCGGCGCCGTGGCACTTCTTGTATTTCTTGCCGGAGCCGCAAGGGCAGGGATCGTTGCGGCCCACTTTCGCACCCGCGCGGACCGGCTTCGGCGCTTCCTGCTGCTGCGCCGGACCGGCCTGGAATTGCAGGTTCTGCTGCTGGCGGCGCTGCCGCTGCTCGATCTGCTTGGCTTCGTCCTGCGGGCGCGCCGGCTGCATGAGGAAAAGGAAGCGCACCGCCTCGTTGTCGATGCGGATCATCAGGTCTTCGAACAGCGTGAAGGCCTCTTTCTTGAACTCAACCAGCGGATCCTTCTGGCCGTAGCCTCGAAGGCCAATGCCTTCCTTCAGGTGGTCCAGCGTGAGTAGATGGTCTTTCCACTGAGCGTCAACGATATCCAGCAGGATGTGGCGTTCGAGCCAGCGAAGGGTTTCGGTGCCGAAGAGCTTTTCCTTCTCCTCGTAACGCTGGTGCAGTTTCTCCAGCATTGTGTCGAGGAGTTGGTCGTGGTTGAACTCAGCGACGTCCACGCCGGCGGCTTTCAATTCGAAGCCGAATTGATTGAGAACCTCATTGCCGAACTGCGTGACGTTCCACTGATCGGGGTGCTGCTCGCGCGGACAATAAGTATCAACCAAGGAATTCGAAATGGCGTCGGCACGCTCGATGATGAATTCCTTTTGATCGCGGCCTTCAAGGAATGACCGGCGCAAAGAGTAAATGGTCTCCCGCTGCTTGTTCATCACGTCGTCGTATTCGAGCAAGTGCTTGCGGGCCTCAAAGTTTTGCGCTTCGACGGTTTCCTGCGCGGATTCGATACGCTTGCTGATCAGGCGCGATTCGATCGGAATGCCTTCCTTCATGCCAAGGCGATACATCAAGGCTTTCACGCGGTCGCCGCCGAAGATACGCAGCAGGTCGTCTTCGAGCGAGAGGAAAAAACGGGAGGAGCCGGGATCGCCTTGGCGGCCGGCGCGGCCACGCAATTGATTATCGATGCGGCGCGCCTCATGGCGTTCGGTGCCGAGAATGTGCAGGCCGCCCATCGCGACGACGTCGTCGTGCTGCACGCGGCACTCTTCCGCGAATTTATCGTACACAGGCTTCCACTGCTCCAGCGGCACCTGAAATATTTTGCCTTCCTGCTGGAAGAGAACCATCGCGGGAGCGGACGCGCCGTTGGAACCCTTGGCGAGGTTTTGACCGTCGGGTTGAGGCGCGGACTGCCCGTTCGGCGGCGCGGCTGCGGGCAGCGCCGAAGGATCGCCAGCGGATGCATCGGCTTGCTGCGGAGTTTCGGCGGACTCCGGTCCGCCAATAACCGAGCCGGCGGGCGCATACGGCATAGCGAGCTTATTTTTCAGGCAGTGTTCGCGCGTCATGGCTTCGGCATTACCGCCGAGCAGAATATCGGTGCCGCGGCCGGCCATGTTCGTGGAAACAGTGACCGCGCCCTTGCGCCCGGCCTGCGCGATGATTTTTGCCTCGCGCTCGTGCTGCTTGGCGTTGAGGACCTGGAACGGAATGCCAGCTTTTTTCAGGTGCTCGGCGATCTTTTCGGATTTCTCAATGGAGATGCTGCCGACGAGAACCGGTTGGCCCGACTCGTAGTATTGGCGGATGCCGCCGGCGTGCGTGCCATCTTCCTGCAGAATGCCGTTAACGGCGGCTTCGAATTTCTCGGCTTCGGTCCGATAAACAACGTCGGGATTTTCGATGCGGATCAGCGGTTTATTCGTGGGGATTACGACGACATCGAGGCCGTAGATTTTGTTGAATTCGGGCGACTCGGTTTCAGCCGTGCCGGTCATGCCGGAAAGTTTCTTGTACATGCGGAAATAATTTTGGAAGGTGATGGTGGCGAGCGTCTGATTTTCGCGCTCGATCTTCACGCCTTCCTTGGCTTCGACGGCCTGGTGCAAGCCATCGGACCACCGGCGGCCGGGCATCTGGCGTCCGGTAAATTCATCGACGATCACCACTTCGCCTTCCTTGACGACGTAATCGACGTCGCGCTGAAACAGCGTATGCGCGCGCAGGGCCTGATAGACGTGGTGGATCGTCTCGATATTGCCCGGATCGTAGAGATTGCCGAGATTCAGCAGGCGCTCGCATTTCGCCACGCCTTCCTCGGTAAGCGTCGCGGTGCGCATTTTTTCGTCGATCGTGTAATCGATCTCGCGTATGAGCTTGGGAATAATTTTGTCGATGCGGTAGTACTTGTCGGTCGATTCCTCGGCGGGGCCAGAGATAATCAGCGGCGTGCGCGCTTCGTCGATGAGAATCGAGTCCACCTCGTCAACAATGCCGAACTCGTGGCCGCGCTGCACGCAGTCCTTCAGATCGTACTTCATGTTGTCGCGGAGATAATCGAAGCCGAATTCGTTGTTCGTGCCGTAGGTGATGTCGGCGGCGTAGGCGGCGCGGCGCTGAACGTCGTCCAAATCGTGAACGATCACGCCAACGGTGAGCCCAAGCATGCGGTAAATCGGCGCCATCCACTCGGCGTCGCGGCGGGCGAGATAGTCGTTGACCGTGACGATGTGGACGCCGCGCCCCGCGAGCGCGTTCAAATAGGCCGGCAAGGTGGCGACGAGCGTTTTGCCTTCGCCGGTTTTCATTTCGGCGATTTTGCCGCCATGCAGCACCAGACCGCCGATGAGCTGGACGTCGAAGTGGCGCATACCGAGCGTGCGGCGGCCAGCTTCGCGGACCAGCGCGAATGCGGGAACCACAGCCGGCTCGATGGCCTCGCGAAACTTGTCTCTGTAGGCGGGATCGTCGCGTTCGAGGCCTTCCAAGCGCGACTGGACTTCGGTTTTCAGCTCGGCCGTGCGGGCACCGATGGCCTCGTCCGAGAGCTGCTTCATTTCGGGTTCCAGGGCGTTAATGGCAGCGATGGCCGGCTGGATGCGCTTGATATCGCGCTCGTGCTTCGTACCTATAAAAAACGATACTATGCCGTCTACAAACTTTTCAGCATCCATAACAGCTCAGTCGAGAGCCCTTTCCCTCAGATTGATGCGGCGCCGCAGACCAGCCATGGCGGTGGTTTCTTATCCATTGTAGCACCCGCGGGCGAGTCCGCCATTCGCAACCATGCTCGTTGCGGATGCTCTTCGGCGCATCCAAGATCAAACGCAGAGCGAGAGCAGATTTTGCGAATGCGATGAGGCCCCGATTTGTTATAGTGCCGGGCAAAACGTGGGAGCAGCGGGCGCGCGAAACGGAGGGCGCGAATGGCGGAGAGAAAAGAACGCGCGGGACTGGCGCCGGAGCGCATGCGTCACCTGAAAGCCGCAATCGAAGAGGATATACGGCAAGGCAAGTATTTTGGCGCGGTGCTCGCGGTTGCGCGGCATGGCGTA
>JASHPG010000017.1 GCA_030038275.1 Candidatus Acidiferrales bacterium
CTGTTCCGGCTGGATCTCTCCACCGGAAAGCGGGAGCTTTTGCGGACACTGTCTCCGCCGGACATTGCAGGTCTCGCCGGCATCGAGTCACTCAGGATCACGTCTGATGCAAACGCTTACGCGTATTCGTATAACCGGGCGTTATCCGCTCTCTACCTTGTGAAGGGCCTCCAATGATGCTGGCCACAGGGACAAAGATCGGGAGCTACGAGATTATCGGCGCGATTGGGGCTGGTGGAATGGGCGAGGTGTATCGCGCGCGGGATACGAAGCTAGGGCGCGATGTCGCAATCAAAGTCCTGCCCGAGGCGTTTGCGCGCGATGCGGAGCGCATGGCGCGGTTCGAGCGCGAGGCGAAAGTCCTTGCATCGCTCAATCATCCGAATATCGCCGCGATTTACGGATTCGAGGATTCGGGCAGCGTACGCGCTCTGGTGATGGAGTTGGTCGAGGGGCCGACGCTGGCGGAACGCATCAGCCGCGGCAGAATCCCTGGGACCAACACCAAAGGCGCCGACCTGAAGGTCGCCACTACACAGGCGGGCAGGGAAGAGCCGGATGCCGGGCTTCCCGGTCAAACTGCGACCGGGACGCAAACGGCGCGGAAGCCCGGCGCTACACAAGCCGAACCCCGGAAAGCGATACCGGTCGATGAAGCGCTGCGGATTGCGCGGCAGATGGCCGATGCGCTGGAATACGCGCACGAGCGCAGCGTCGTTCATCGCGACCTGAAGCCAGCGAACATCAAGATTTCCCGCGAAGACGTGGTGAAGATTCTCGACTTCGGTTTAGCGAAAGCCATTGAGGGCGATGCGTGGTCGATGGACATCGGCAATTCGCCGACTCTGACGCACATGGCCACGCAAGCGGGCGTGCTGCTCGGAACTGCTTCCTACATGTCACCGGAGCAAGCGAAAGCGAAACCGGTAGATCGCCGCGCGGATATTTGGGCATTCGGCTGCGTGCTGTACGAGATACTCACCGGCAAGATGGCGTTTCATGGCGAGACTACCAGCGACACGCTAGCAGCCGTTATCAAGGAAGAACCTGATTGGTCGCTGCTTCCAGCGAACACACCAACGCGAATTCGCGCCTTGCTG
Source organism: Candidatus Acidiferrales bacterium (assembly GCA_030038275.1). Classification (GTDB taxonomy): domain Bacteria; phylum Acidobacteriota; class Terriglobia; order Acidiferrales; family UBA7541; genus Palsa-295. Next base: position 1,101 of record JASHPG010000017.1, read on the forward strand.
CGGCGCTGCCTGCAAAAAGAACCCAAGCAGCGGTTGCAAGCCATCGGCGAGGCGCGCATTACGCTCGATGAAGTTCTTTCGGGGGCACCAGAGCCGGCGTCTTCCGCTGCCGCCCTAGCTTCGCTGCTTCCCACGCCGTTCTGGCGCCACGCGCTGCCGTGGGCCGTCGCCGCAGCGTCTGTGTTGGTAGCAATCGCGCTGGGTGTCTACCGGCCCGCATCACACAATCCGCCCTGGCGGAAATTCGAAATTCCTGTCGGCAACCTGTCGATTTCCAATGCCGGTTCCGGCTATCCGCAGATATCTCCAGACGGTCGCATGATCGCGTACATGAGCGACGGCGGGTTGTTTGTGAGGCATCTGAACCAGTTGGAACCTCAGAAACTGGTCGATTTTCAGCAGAGTCCCGCGACGAGTGTCGTCTTTTGGTCGCCCGACAGCCACTTTGTGGGTTACGAGCAGAAGGGAAAGCTTTGGCGTATCCCTACTGTCGGAGGGTCGGCTGCGGAAATCTGCACCTTGCCGGGGCCGATCCTCAGCGCCACGTGGGGCGCGGGAGACGAGATATTTTTCTCCGCGTGGCGTGGCGACATGTACGAGGTCTTCGGGCAAGGAGGAGATGCTAAGGCCCTGGGCTTACACGATCCCAAGATCGACGTGGACTTTCACGATTTGACTTTCTTGCCCGGCGGTCGGGACCTCTTGTATGCGACTCATCTCGTCGGCGGTCGCTCCCGCCTGGAGGTTCTTTCTCATGGAAAGCCCAAGGTCATCTTCAACGAAAAGGACTGGAGTGTCTGGACTCCAACCTATTCTCCTGTCGGCGACCTGCTGTTTATGCGCGGTGAAGGAAGCCAGGACAGCATCTGGGCGGTTCCCTTTTCTACTGCGAAGCTCGCAGTAACAGGCCAGCCGTACCTCGTCACCGGACAGGGTATCTTCCCGAGTGTTTCCGATGAAACTCTGGAATATGTGCTGCCGTCGCCGCCCGGACAGGGACAGCTGGTGTGGGTGGCTCGTGATGGCCAAGTCTTGGGAACGATCGGCCAGCCGCAGCGCGGGTTGGCGAACCCGGTCTTGTCACCGGATGGAAAGCGTATCGTCGCAGCAGGCCTTGAGGAAAACAGCGACGGAAATCTCATCTCGAATATCTGGGTCTATGATGTGGCCAGCGGAGCCCGAACACCATTGCTTAGCCGCGCACCGGAAACGTCGCAGGAATATTTCGCTCCTTCTTGGACACCCGATGGCAACCGCATCGCATTCACTGCCCTCAACGGCATCAAGACCAGCATTGCCCTGGTCAACTCGGATGGTTCCGACGGAATGCAAGTACTGTGGTCGGGCTCAGAGCCACAGGTATCAGCGCGGGGCAATTATCTCTCCTACACTATAAACAAACAGGACGGAACAAACCGAGCGTGCTTTGCGCCCTTTGACGGACAGGGGTTGCCGCAGGTTGGCGCTGAGCCGACTTGTTTGCCGCGGGCGACGGCACATGACAGGGATCTGGTCGTTTCGCCGGATGAACGCTACGGCGCATTCGTCGGAGGGACGAGCGGGAATGTGTATGTTACAGAGTTCCCCAAGGGGCGCGGTCTGTGGCAAGCATCGGCGGGTGGAGGTATATCCCCGCTGTGGGGCGGACCTGACGACACTCTATATTACTTGGGGGGCGACGGCGAAATGATGGAAGTGAAACTAAAGGCAGGTCCCAAAATCAGCCTGAGCTCGCCGGTGAAGCTTTTCTCGACTGATAACCAGCATTGGACGCTGCTGCGTTACGGCGAAGGAGCGGCCTTCGACGTCTCTTCTGACGGGCAGCGTTTCCTAATGGTGCAGCAGGTGGGCGGGCAACCCACGCCAGCAATTGTCGTCGACCAGAAGTGGTCGGCAGAATTTGCAAATGACGAGCAGAATTAGTGCGTACCAGCGGCTTGGCAAATGGTCGTCGATGGTGATGCCAGAGGACGACAGTGAGTGAATTCCGGCAGGAGAATGGGAGTAGGATGCACGTTCTGGGCACGACGTGGCGACGACGGCAAATATAAATTTGGACCGTTTTTAGCCACTAGGCGAAATCCTACGGGAACTGCTCGACTAATCAATCCATTTCGGTGTGGATGCAATGCTGATTCCGCTCAACCCTTGTGAGCCGACGTCTTCTCGTGACAAGTGATCTGATGCGTAAATATCCGGCGGGCGTATAATTTGCGCACATGACGCTGTCAACGGGCACAAAGATCGGCTCGTACGAGATTACTGGCGCGATTGGCGCTGGTGGCATGGGCGAGGTGTATCGCGCACGGGATACGAAGCTGGGGCGCGACGTGGCCATCAAAGTCCTGCCCGAGGCGTTCGCGCGCGATGCCGAGCGCATGGCGCGGTTCGAGCGCGAAGCGAAGGTGCTGGCGTCGCTGAATCATCCGAACATTGCGGCGATTTACGGATTTGAGGATTCGGGCAGCGTACGCGCGCTGGTGATGGAGTTGGTCGAGGGGCCGACGCTGGCGGAACGCATTCGTGGCGCGGCTACGGCGGGAACCAGCCCAACACCTGCCGGGTTAAAGCCGCGTTCAGTTCCTTCAGTGCAAGCCGACGTTACACAAGCCAGCCGAGGAGAGCCGGATGCCGGGCTGAAGCCCGGCGCTACACAAGCCGAACCCGCTAGGGCGATACCAATCGAGGAGGCGCTGCGGATTGCGCGGCAGATGGCCGATGCGCTGGAGTACGCGCACGAGCGCAGCGTGGTCCATCGCGATTTGAAACCCGCCAACATCAAAATTTCCCGCGAAGACTTGGTGAAGATCCTTGATTTCGGGTTGGCAAAAGCCATCGAAGGCGATGCGTGGTCGATGGACATGGGCAATTCGCCGACGCTCACGCACATGGCCACGCAAGCGGGCGTGTTGCTCGGAACTGCTTCCTACATGTCACCGGAGCAAGCGAAAGCGAAGCTGGTGGATCGCCGCGCGGATATTTGGGCATTCGGCTGCGTGCTGTACGAAATGCTCACCGGGAAAATGGCGTTTCATGGAGAGACCGTCACGGACACACTGGCGGCGGTGGTGATGAAAGATCCCGATTGGTCGCTGCTTCCAGCGAACACGCCAGCGCGAATTCGCGCGCTTTTGCAGCGCTGCTTGCAAAAAGACGTGAAGCAGCGATTGCAAGCCATCGGTGAGGCGCGTATCACGCTTGACGAAGTTCTCGCCGGCGCGCCTGAGCCTTCGTCATCCGCAGGCGCCTCGGCTGCGCCAGCCCCTGTGCCTTTTTGGCTGCGCGCGTTGCCGTGGGCAGCCGCCGTCGCTATTGCAATCGCATTCGCGGCGTTCGCCTTGATTCACTTCGGCGAAAAAGCAGCGGCGCCTACTCAGGTGATGCGCTTTGAAATACCAATGCCGCCAAAGGTGACGTTGACGGGGGCTGACATCTTCGAGCTGTCGCCCGACGGCAGCCAGCTGGCTTTCTATGCCGCGGGAGCCGATGGCATTCCGCACATCTGGATAAGGCCTTTGGATTCGCTGGAGGCGCATCCCCTGCCCGGCACGGAAACCTCGGATGCCCCTTTTTTCTGGTCGCCTGATAGTCGGCGGATTGCATGGGGGACGGGCGGCAAACTTGAAATCGTCGATGTCTCCACCGGTGCGATACAAACGCAAACGCTGTCCGGCACTGCTTTCTCAGTCGGAGGTTCCTGGAATCGCGATGGGGCGATCATCTTGGGGCAAGCCGGCGAAACCGCCGGTGGTGCCGGTGGTTTGATGCGCGTTTCCGCAAACGGCGGGACGGTATCGCCCGTCACGCAATCAGGCGGCATCTTCCCGTCCTTTCTTCCCGACGGACGCCACTTCATTTATTTTGGCGGGCGGGTCGAGCCGGGGAGTTTCGGCATTTACATCGGCTCACTCGATGCGCAACCGCGGGAAAACGACTTGAAACGGCTGGTAGAGACGCGGTTCGCAGCGGAGTACGCGCCGTCCTCGTCCAATCCAAATGTCGGGCAGCTACTTTTCCTGACGAGCGATGGCACCTTGATGGCGCAGCCGTTCGACGCGCGCGAATCGAAGTTGGCCGGCGCGCCTGTCCCGGTGGCGCAGCACGTAGGATTTTTCAGGCAATTCGCGTTCTTTTCTGCTTCGGGTTCCCGGACCCTGGTTTACCGAGAGGGCGGCGGGGCCTACCAGCTCACCTGGTTTGACGGGCACGGCAAGATTATCGGAACATCCGGGGAGCCGGGCTCTTATGGCCCTCCGGCTCTCTCTCCCGACGGAACGAAGGCCGTTTTCGAGGGCGTCAATTCTCAGGGATTTCTGGCGCTGTGGATGATGGATTTCTCGCGGAACACAACTACGCGGTTCACGTTTGGTTCTTCCGCGGCCGATTACCCGATCTGGTCTCCAGATGGAAAACGCGTCATCTATAGCTCAAGCCCCAATGGCACAGTCGACTTGTACCAGAAGCCGGCCAACGGCGAAGGCGGCGAGCAACTGCTGCTCAAATCGAATGA
>JASHPG010000173.1 GCA_030038275.1 Candidatus Acidiferrales bacterium
GTCTTCGCGCGTATGTTGGCGGATATCGTCGAGCCGCGTGCCCAAGAATTGCTGATGCTGATTCGCGACGAGTTGCGCCGCGGCGGCGTGGAATCGCAAATTCCCGCTGGGATCATTCTCACGGGCGGAGGCGCGCACCTTCGAGGCCTTTTGGAGCTTACCGAGCGCGTCTTCAATTTGCCTGTGCGCATTGCATCGCCGCGAGGCCTTGCCGAAATGAGCGAAGACGTTGCCAAGCCGGAGTACTCGGCCGTCGTCGGGCTGGCTCTCTACGGTGCGCGCACCCGGCGTCAGGCTGGCGCTCGCCCGGCGGGATTCATGGGCAGGCTCAAAAGTATGTTTGCGGGCGCGTAATGTAGCTCCGGTCTTTGGACAGAGCTTTGAAAACGAGCTGGGGCGCAGCCGATTTTGAGTGGGGCGGGCGGTACAGCGGTAAAGACGTTTGGCGGCACAATTTGAATCTCCGGGCGTGAATTCTGGGGGAGGAAGCATGGCGAAAGAAGCGAATCTTCGGGTTTCATTTAACGAAGAGCAGCAGGACGGCGCGAAAATCAAGGTAATCGGCGTGGGCGGCGGCGGCTCCAACGCCGTGAACCGCATGATTCGCGCCAAAGTGGAAGGTGTCGAATTCATCGCGGCCAATACAGACTTGCAGGCGCTGAAGCTTTCGCAAGCGCCTATAAAACTCCAACTCGGCGCGAAGCTCACGAAGGGCCTTGGCGCCGGCGCGAACCCGGAGGTTGGCCGGAAAGCCGCCTTAGAGGACACGGAAAAAATCCTCGAGGCGCTCGACGGTTCGGACATGGTGTTCGTCACGTCCGGCCTCGGCGGCGGCACGGGAAGCGGTGCGGCGCCCGTCGTCGCCAATCTCGCCACGGAGCTCGGCGCGCTTACCGTAGCGGTCGTTACCAAGCCCTTCGCCTTCGAAGGCAAGCGCCGCATGCAGCAAGCCGAGCAGGCGCTCGCCGAACTGATCGGCTGTGTCGATACCGTCATCGTCATCCCCAACGAGCGGCTGATGGAATGCGTCGAATCGGGCACCAGCTTTTTCGAGGCCTTCCGCATCGCCGACGATATCCTGCGGCAGGCCGTCCAGGGCATCAGCGACATCATCACCATCCCTGGCATCATCAACCGCGACTTCGCGGACGTGAAAACAATCATGTCCGGCCAGGGCTACGCCGTCATGGGCACCGCTGTCGCTTCCGGATCGAACCGCGCCATCGATGCCGCTAACCGTGCCATCAACAGCCCCCTGCTCGAGGACAACTGCATCAACGGCGCGCAGGGCATCCTGATCAACATCACCGGCTCCTCATCGGTTTCTCTGCACGAAGTTCACGAAGCTTCGTCCGTGATCCAAAAAGCGGCCCACGAAAATGCCAACATCATTTTCGGCGCGGTGCAGGACGATGCCATGAAGGACGCCGTGAAGATTACGGTGATCGCCGCGGGATTCCGCGAAGTAGCGGGCAAGAAGACGCACACGCGTCCTTCGTATCTCCCGAAAACGTGGAAAGCGGCGCGCGAACAGACAAACGTGGCGCCTCCGCCGCCCGCGAACGTGGTGCAGCAGGTTGCCCGCAACGTTAGCGAAGTCGAGGAAATGCCGGCCGACGATCTCGATGTGCCGACGTTCCTCCGTCGCCAAGCGCAGAAGGCATAGATTCTCGCTTTGCAGTTGAGTCAGCGCGTGAAGAGCGGCGCGGCGATTCCTTCGTCGCGCCGCTCTTTTTTGCGGTTGGCCTCCGCGCGCGGACCCGCTGCGTTACTTCTTGATCGTTAATCGCAAAAATTCTGAAGCTCTCGTTCCTAGGAGTCCGCCGCGGCGGACGGCGAGGAATCTGTTTCTGCCATTTCTCGCGCGCTGCATGTAAACTCGCGGCGTGAAACCACCGGTTCGTGTGTCGAAGGGAATTGTTGACGCAATGCTTGCGCACGCCCGGCGCGAACCGGACGTCGAATGCTGCGGCTTGCTGGCCGGCCGTGACGGCGCGATTACGCGAATCTTTCCCGCCGCCAACGCAGCGGAAACTCGCGCTACTTCCTACGAAATTGCGCCGAAGGAGATTTTCGAGCGGATGCGCGAAATGCGCGCCGAAGGAATCGAAATGCTCGGCATCTACCACTCGCACCCGAACGGGGAGAACAAGCCGTCCCCGCGGGATATCGCGCAGGCGTACTACTCCGAGGCGGCGTACTTTATCATTTCGCCGCAAGCCGACGCCGGAAAGCCAGTGCGCGCGTTTTCGATTCAGGAAGGGCGGGCGAGGGAACTCGAAATCGCCTTAATTTAGCGCTCGAAATCCTTTCAATTGATAACAGTTTTAGCGTGTTAAACGCCCAGCTATGGCCCCTTCGGCGGCCTCTAAGCGACGTAAATAAAGAGGAAATCGCTCGGTGAACGCGGCGATTTCCTGGCGGACTTTGCGCGCGGTTCCTTCATCGTCAGCGCGTCCTAGCACCTGCGCGATCCACCCGGCAATCTTCTGCATTTCCGGCTCGCGCATGCCGCGCGTGGTGACGGCCGGCGTGCCCATGCGGATGCCGCTGGCCTTCAGCGGCGGAAGCGGGTCAAACGGGATGGAATTCTTGTTGACGGTGATCCCGGCGCGATCGAGCGCGGGTTGCGCCACGCTGCCGGTGAGTCCGCGCGAATAACTATCGACGAGGAACAGATGGTTGTCCGTGCCGCCGCTGACGATGCGGAACCCATGCGAAGCCATCGCCGCGGCGAGGGCTTTCGCGTTCGCCACCACCTGCTCCTGGTATTCGCGGAATCCCGGCTCCATCGCTTCCTTCAGGCAGACGGCCTTCGCCGCGATGATGTGCATCAGCGGGCCGCCCTGAATTCCGGGAAACGCGGAGCGGTCGAGATTCTTGGCGAATTTTTCGCGGCATAGGACCAGGCCGCCCCGCGGCCCGCGCAAAGTCTTGTGCGTGGTGGTCGAGACAAAGTCGGCATGCGGCACCGGGCTGGGATGAACTCCCGCGGCCACTAGTCCCGCGATATGCGCCATATCGACGAAGAAGACGGCGCCAATCGATTCGGCGATCCGGGCCATCCGCTGGAAATCGATCACCCGGGAATAGGCGCTCGCCCCGGCGACGATCATTTTCGGCTTGTGTTCCTGCGCCAGGCGGTCGAGCTCGTCGTAGTCGATCGTCTCCGCTTCCTTGCTTACGCCGTAGGGAACGAATTTGTAAGTGATGCCGGAAAAATTCAGCGGATGCCCGTGAGTTAGGTGGCCGCCATGCGCCAGGTTCATGCCCAGCACGGTATCGCCGGGCTGCAGCACGCTCATGTAAACGGCGATATTGGCCTGCGTGCCCGAATGCGGCTGCACGTTGGCGTGCTCGGCGCCAAAGAGCGCTTTGGCGCGATCGATGGCCAACTGCTCGACGCGATCGGCAAATTCGCATCCGCCGTAATAGCGCTTGCCGGGATAGCCTTCCGCGTATTTATTGGTGAGGACCGATCCCATGGCTTCGAGCACCGCCTCGGAGACGAAGTTCTCCGAGGGGATGAGCTCCAGTCCGGTGGATTGCCGCCGGGTTTCGTCGGCAATAGCCTGAGCGATTTCGGGGTCGGTCCGTTCGAGCGAACGGCCCATTCGACGACTATCGGTTGTTTCGGGGTACATTGGGACCCATCCTATCAGAAAGGGCAAGCACGGTCCAAAGATGCCGCGGCACTCATCCCAAGGGGCACGATTGACAAGGCATGCGCAGCGGCGTTCCGCCGCGAGAAAACGCCGTAGCGGGTCAGTGCGACACTTTGGCTGCCTGTATCGCGATTAATTCAGATTCAGACAGGCCAGTACGGGCGTTGACGCGTTCTGCAATACTGGACTACGATAAGGCCCCGTGCCCACATCCGATTCCTTCATTGGCCGCGCCGTCTCTCATTATCGAATCCTGGAAAGACTTGGCGGGGGCGGCATGGGCGTGGTGTATGAAGCCGAGGACACGCGGCTCGGCCGTCACGTGGCGCTGAAATTCCTTCCCGACGAGCTTTCGCGCGAGCCGCAAGCGCTGGAACGGTTCCGCCGCGAAGCCAAGGCGGCGTCGGCGCTCAATCATCCCAACATTTGCACGATTTACGACATTGGCGAGGAGCAGGGCCGCGCGTTCATCGCCATGGAGCTGCTGCAAGGGCAGACGCTGAAGCACCTGATTCATGGCAAGCCGCTGGACGTGGAGGAAGTGCTCGATTTGGGCGCGCAGATCGCGGATGCGTTGGATGCGGCGCACGCGCAGGGGATCGTTCACCGGGATATCAAGCCGGCGAATATTTTCGTGACGAAACGCGGACACGCGAAGATTCTGGATTTTGGGCTGGCGAAGGTGACGGCGGAGCCGCGGCGGGCGCCGGAAGCGGAGGTGGCGAACGGGACGACGCTGAGCACGGAGATTCCGGAGGCGCAACTGACGAGTCCTGGCTCGACGCTGGGGACGGTGGCGTACATGTCTCCGGAGCAGGCGCGTGGGAAAGAGTTGGATGCGCGGACGGACCTGTTCAGCTTTGGCGTAGTGCTGTACGAGATGGCGACGGGCACGCTGCCGTTCCGCGGCGACACTTCTGCGGTGATATTCGAAGCGATTCTGAGCCGCGCGCCGGTTCCACCGATGCGTCTGAACCCGGACGTGCCGCCGGAGTTAGAGCGCGTCATCAACAAGGCGCTGGAGAAGAACCGCGACTTGCGCTGCCAGAGCGCGGCGGAGTTGCGGGCGGACCTGAAGCGGCTGCAGCGGGATACGGGATCGGGGCGGTCGCGAGTGTCCGTCGGCGATGCGGAGGATATCTCTTCAGAGGCGAGCGTAGCTGCCACTAAGAGAGATTCTTCGGGCCGGCAAGCCGGCCCTCAGAATGACAAGTCTTTTGGGATAAGTGGCGCGATTCAGAATGAGCACATGAGCCAAGCGACTGGCGGACGCCAGAGTGCTAGCGGGATTCAAAGTGACAGCGTGATTTTGAAGAAGCGGTCGCTTTTCTGGGCGGGCGCAGCGGTGGTTATCGCGCTGGCGGTGGCGATTGGCGGATATTTTTATTTTCATCGCGCGCCGATTCTGACCAGCAAGGATTCGATCGTCATCGCCGATTTCACGAACACGACGGGCGATCCGGTTTTTGACGGCACGCTGCGCGAAGGGCTTTCCGTACAGCTTCAGCAATCGCCGTATCTGAATCTCGTCTCCGACGACGAAATCGCCTCGACGTTGAAGATGATGGAACAGCCCGCGGGTACAAGGCTGAGCGACGATCTTGCGCAGCAAGTGTGCCAGAGAGTGGGAGGCGCGGCGGTGATCGAAGGATCGATCGCGAGCCTGGCGCCGGAATACGTGATCGGGCTGAAAGTGATGAATTGCCAAAGCGGACAGACGCTGGCACAGAATCAGGTGACGGCGGCGAACAAGCCGGACGTCCTGAACGCGCTGACGACAGCGGCGGCCTCTCTGCGCGGGAAGCTAGGCGAATCGCTTGCGTCGGTGCAGAAGTACGATGTGCCGCTCGCGCAGGCGACCACGTCGTCGCTGGAGGCGTTGCAGGCCTTCAGCCAGGGCACAAACGCAATCGGCGACCGCAGCGATTCTTTTGGGGCGATTCCTTATTTCCAGCGCGCCATTGCGCTAGATCCCAATTTCGCCATGGCCTACACCGCGCTTGGGTACATGTATTCAAACCTTAGCGAGACGGGCCTAGCAGTGCCGGATTTCCGGAAGGCCTACGAGATAAAAGACCGGGCGAGCGAATTGGAACAGCTCATCATTTCCTCAGGCTACTTCGACTTGGCTACCGGCAATCTGGAAAAGGCCACCCAAACCGAACAGATGATAAGGCAAACCTATCCGCGAAGCACGATAGCTGCCGACCTTTTGGGAGTCGATTATATCGAGTACGGGCAGTACGACAAGGCGAGCCAGGAATTTCTCGACATGATCAGCCTGGATCCAAAAACAGGGCTCGCTTATGGCAATCTCGCTCGCTGCTACATCGCTCTGGATCGGCTGGACGAGGCGCGGGCCACAATCGAGCGCGCCCCGGGCGGCGATAAGAATCCTGAATTCCTTCCGATTCTGTACGACATCAGTTTTCTGCAGAACGACCTGCCAGGCATGGCCAAGGATATTTCGGCGACGTCGGGCGTTCCTGCGATCGATGGTGAAATGCTCCTTGCGGAGTCTTCGACGGCCGCGTATTCGGGGCGCATGACGGATTCGGAAAAGCTCACTCAAAACGCCGCAGCTTCGGACACGCAAGCAAATCTACCGGAAACGGCGGCAGGAGACGCCGCAACAGAGGCCATCAACGAGAGGGGCTAGCGGGGAATTCGGGCGAAGCAAAAGATTGGGCGGCTCAGGCATTGAAAGTGCCCGCGGGCCGCGGCGTTCAGGAAACCGCCGCGCTGGCGTTAGCGCTTGCGGGTTCGGCGGATGAGGCCAAAAAGATGGCGGACGATCTGAACGGCAAATTCCCTGAAGACACCTTGATCCAGAACGGGTACATCCCGATGATTCGGGCCGTACTAGACATTCATCAGGGGAACGCGCAAGAGGCAATCAATCTCCTTCGAGCTGCCTCTCCGTACGAGCTCGGCGGATACGGTGGTTTGGGAGTGACGCCGGCTTACATTCGCGGGCAGGCCTATCTGACGGTGCACAACGGCGCGAGTGCGGCTTCGGAATTTCAGAAAATACTCGACCATCCGGGCGTGGTGGTGAATTCGCCGATTGGCGCGCTGGCGCATCTGGGCCTCGCCCGCGCCTACGCGATGCAAGGCAACGCGGCCAAAGCGAAGCTGGCGTACCAGGATTTTCTCGGTCTTTGGGACCATGCCGACCCAGACGTGCCCGTACTTAAGGAAGCCAAGGACGAATACGCGAAATTGAAGTAGCCTCAGCGGGATACACAGACTCGGCAAGCCGCCGCGCTCGCCTACCGCTCCCGCCGGCTCTGGTGAGGTGCTCGGGAGCTTGCTTCAGTTCCGGAGCATAAATTGCTTCGTCCGAGGCGAGACTCAAGAAAACCTTTTTTCCAGGCGGTGTTTCTAAGCGCAGGTTCAGCAGAAAAGACGAGTTAAGGCGCCTGAGGAACGAAGCGCTACGGGCAGCGACCCGGCGGCAACGCCGTTGATCCGGCGGAAGAATCGATCGAGTTCCGCGACGGGACGCAGCCGTCAACGCGAACTTTCTGGATTTTCCGGAACTTTTACCGCCGGTCCAGAAAAACACAGAGGGGAGGGGTGCGATTTTGGCGCGAAAAGTGGGCGGGCTGGGAGTGCTTTTGCTTTGCGTCGCTTTTTATTTGCCGGCGGCTGGGGCGCAGCTTTTAAGCGGGTACATTGGCGGAGGCACGGCTACCGATTCATCAGCCGGATCGATCGATACACTCGGAGCTGGGACGACGTATCAGGCGCCAAGCATGGGTGGTCTTTTTCAGACGTACGGCGCCGATTTCGTATTTTTCCACGGTTTGGGCGTCGGTGCGGAGGAGACCGCGCGCAGGGACAGGGGCGCTTATGCGGGTCTGCAATACCGCGCGTCCTTTTTTGACGCGAACGTGGTTTATCGCCCTTGGACCCTGAGGCGGCGCTTCCAACCCGAATTCCAGGCCGGCTACGGACGAGCCGATCTTAATCTTTACGTGACGCCTCAGATTTGTACGACGCTTCCACAGGGATGCGGCGGACCGCATTCCGAAATAGTTTCGGTAAGCGATTCGGAGTTCCACGTGGCGGCGGGCGTGCGAATTCACTTGTATAAGGGAGCATTCGTGCGGCCGCAGTTCGACCTGCGGCGGGTGCCAGATAAGTTTTCGACGTATTTCGGCAGTTCGTTCATCCCCCAGTACTCAGTGGTGGTCGGATACACGTTCAACGTGGGCAAGGCGCTAGGGTGGGGCGAGGAACTGCCATCGCGCGTCGGCAGGCATTTTCCGTGGCCATGAGGCACAGCGTTTGGGGATGACATAGGTGCGCAGCCGCGTACAGCTTCGCGGGGTTCTTACGGTTCTATTGTCCGTCGCAATTCTTGGTTTGTGCGCTGGTGCCAAAGGACAGGACGCTAATGCGGCGTCGAGCGCGCGTATCTTTCCTCAGGTCGGGCCGGACCTCAAAGCCATCAAGAGAGACTCCTCGGGCCGTTACTACATTCTTGCGAAGCCCGCCAATGTGGTCTGGATCTTCGCTCCGGACGGCAAGCTGGTTGGAAAAGTTCCAAACGACCGTTCGAGCGGCGCAATCCGGTACGCGGTGGATATCGACCTGAACTCGGCCGGTGACCTTTACGTCGCCGATCGAGGAGCCAATGCTGTGGAAATATTTGGGCCGGATGGCGCCCTCATTCGAAAAATTCCTGTTTTCGCACCGATCTCCGTGGTTGCGCTTCCTGACGATCAAGTGGCCGTGGTCAGCCTGCGCTCGAAGCACTTGGTCAGCATTTTCGATCGATCCGGCGATCTTTACAACGAATTTGGA
>JASHPG010000174.1 GCA_030038275.1 Candidatus Acidiferrales bacterium
GCCACAGCCGATGCCGAGCATATTAGGCCTCGGCGCCTGACCTGCAACTTCAGTGGGCTGCCGCCCGATCGGCACCGGAGGCGTGTCGTTGGGCCCGATTGCAGTTACATTGCCGTTCTCCAGACGAATGCAGGATTCCGCGTAGGGCGCAAGATGGCTGTCTCGGAAGGCGACGGAGCGCAAATAGCCCAAAGCACCGTTCCGCAACTGCTCGCGCGTGAGTCGCGTGGCTGCCGGCTCTTCGCGGTTCATAATTTGCATCCAGCTGGGATCTTTCGGCGGCAGATTCTTCGCGGACAGCGCGTGCCGGTCGATCACCGTCTCGATCTCCGTGATTTTACGCTTCACGATTTTCAAGCGCACCATCAGCAGGTCGGGGAACGGAATCTCGTGATTCTCAAGCAGGCTGACATACGTCGCAACGCCGCCGGTGGACGGATCGAAAACATCGTGCCGGTAAGGTCCGTAGGAATTGAACGTCACCCAGAGGCCCTCTTTACCGAGATCGAGTTCCGCGCCGTTCTCGGTATAGCGATAGTGCCGGGCGAGCGGCAGGGTGGAAGGATTGTGCGCGGCGAGAGCGTGCAGATAGCCGTCCATGAAACCCTTGAGGCAGACTTCATTGCACGTCTGCACTCGCGCGGTAGCGGCGGTGCAACATAGCAAGGCCATCGCCACAGCGGCTAGCCAAGAGTTCCTAAATGCACCTTTCATAAAACGCTTCCAAATCTCCATGTACCCTCGCTTCGGAACATCTCGATACCAGTGAACTTGAAGGTGACCATCGACATACCGGGAATCGGCGCTCGTGCTGACATGCCCTCGGCTAATGCTTCACGAGGCCCGCGGGAACGCGGCAGGTGAAGCTCGCGGCTTTATTCGGATCACCGGAGCCGTTGTACGCGGCCTGCCGCGGATAGGGACACAGCGGGCGCTTGTATTGAACCCCCTTGGCCGGATTGTTATCCACATACCGCGTGGCGATAATTTTCGACGGCGCCGTGCCGTGCTCCACCCAGCCGTCCAGCGCCATTACAACATCGTCCGAAGCGTCAGCGTTCGGAACAGCAAAGCCATTTCCAAACACGTTCGGCCCCTCGCCGCCCCCGCAATGAGACATTCCCGGCACCATGAAGAGCCTGTAGAAGCCTTTCGTATTGCCCATTGCGGACTGGACGCTCTCGAAATAATTCACGCTTCCCTGCGGGGGAATCGCCGCGTCGCCCCATCCGGCATATTGAATCAATTTTCCGCCGTGCGACTGGAAAGCGCGGAGATTTGGGCTGGCGGAATCGAGAATAATTCCGATTTTTTCGTCGGTGAGTTTCACGTCGCTGCCGAAATTGATTGCGTCCATATTCAATTTCGGCCTCTGAAAGACCACGTCAGTGAAAAAGGCATCGACTAAGGAGGCCCCGACGGCGAACTGAGGTGAGCGCGCTCCAGTGATCCACAGCACCCAGTTCGCAGGATCAGCTTCAGCGCCCATCGAAAATCCCGGATTGATCTCCGCGCCGGTTTCGGAATTAGTCGCGGAGCCGTAAATCTTCTGGGCCGCTCCCATTTGCGGAGCGGTGAGGCAATTCGTGGCATCCTCGCCTTTGCATTGCACGCTCACGGGATTGAAGTGGCATAGCTCGGGATTTTCGATTAGCCCATCCTTTAGGCCATCGATCGAATCGCACTGGGCGAGCGCGGCATCCTGTAAAATTTTCAGCTTGCCGGGCGGAATCCAGGCACCTGGCTGGCTCAAAGCGCGTTCGTCCCACAAGCCTTTGAACGTGAGATGCGTCCAATAATTCGCGGGAGCGCCTGCGACGATGCCGCGAAAATCGTCTGGAAAGCGCTGCGCCTCCATGAGCGCTTCACGGCCGCCGTCGGAGCATCCGACGAAGTATGCGAGCTTCGGATTCTTGCCGTAGAAGGCCGCTACGATCGCTTTTGCCTGGATCGATACAACGTGTACGGCGCGGTAGCCGAAGTCGATCACCTTTTCCGGATGGCCCACGGCCCAGGCAGCGCTCACCGGATTGGCCTCATGGCCGTCATCGGTGCCGGCGGTCGCATAGCCGCGGTACAAAGGCAGGGCCATCGAGGACAACGGAACCGCGCCTGCAAACGCGCCATTGCCGATCTGCTCGAACTTGCCATTCCATCTGGACGCGGGAAGCCAGACTTCAAAGCGAATTTGAGAATCGCTGGTCGGCGTGGCTGTACCTTGCACGCGGCAAAAGGCGGGCAGTTCAAAATTGGGCGGCGGCTGGCCGGGAGGCGCGGGCGGCTTGAATGCTCCCGCCGCGATGTACGTGGCGGACGTCACGGTGGCGTTTGAGAGCGACAGGTTGGTCAGGCTTTCGCAAGAGTGCTGCGCGAAAGCGCTACCGGCGCAGATTGCAAGTAGCGGCAATACCAAAACGGATAAAAACCCAATGCGACGTCGAATGGCGATCTCCTCGCGGACTCAATTTGAACGCTGCCGCGCAAAATGCCCGGCTTGGAACCGCGCAGAGTATCCGACGAGAATCGGCGCCAGTCAACAAGCCGCCGGCCAATCTGCAACACAACGATTGACTCGCTGGGCGCGGCGCGCGGGAGGCACACGCCCCAGATGGAAATACACCAACTGCCTGATCGATGGCACCCACATGAAAAAGCAAGATCGAAAGATAAGGCGAGCGACAGCGTTATGCGCCGCCCATGACCCGACGGTACGAGTCCGGGCGGGGCCGCACTAACAACGAAGCATCGTGTCTCATCGTGCGAGGCAATTATGGCAACAAATCGAATCAGAACGCTGGTTTGGGCGGCGCTGGGAACGGCGGCGGGAGCGGTGGTGGTAAGCAGCCGGAAACGCCGACGCCGCTACGGGTTGCAAGATAAAGTGGCGCTGATCGCTGGGGGCTCGCGCGGGCTAGGACTGGTCCTCGCGCGCGAATTCTCGAAACGCGGATGCAAAGTGGCTGTCTGCGCGCGGGATGGAGGCGAACTCGCGCGCGTGCGCGAGGAATTCGCGCCCTTGGGCGAACGATTCGTGGCCGGCCGCTGCGATTTGCGCGACGCGGAGGAAGTGGGCGCGATGATCGACGCGGTCGAGCGCCGGTTGGGTGCAATCGACCTGCTGGTGAACAATGCCGGCACGATTCAGGTAGGTCCCCTTGAAAACATGCAGCTCCAGGATTTTCGCGAGGCGATGGAGGCGAACTTTTGGTCCGCGGTACACGCAACGCTCGCGGTATATCCGCGGATGCAGGAGCGGAAGACCGGGCGCATCGTCAACATCACCTCAATAGGCGGGAAAATCGCGGTGCCGCATCTGGTGCCGTATTCAGCCAGCAAATTCGCGCTGATTGGGTTCAGTAAGGGAGTTCGCGCGGAACTGAAGAAAGACGGCATCTGCGTCACTACCGTGGTGCCCGGGCTGATGCGCACCGGTAGCCCTCGTAACGTGCAAACCGCCGGAAAACACCGGCTGGAGTACAGCTGGTTCATGCTGAGCGATTCCCTGCCTGGCGTGTCGATGGACGCGCGGCGGGCGGCGCGGAAAATCGTCAAGGCATGCGTTTCTGGAAAAGGTGAAGTGACGCTAGGCTTTCCGGCAAAGCTAATCGCCAAAGCCGAGGCACTGGCGCCGAATGCGTTTGAATACCTGCTGGCCGCAACGAACGAGTGGATTTTGCCTGATCCGGCGAAAGAGGACATGCAGAAGAAGAAGGGCCACGAGAGCGAGAATACATGGACGCAAAGTTTTGCCACACGCCTTACGCGGAAAGCGGAGCGGCGGAATAATCAAACGCCGGCCGTAGAACCGGATGCGCAATCTATCCCGCAAACACAACCGTTGAACGAGACGCAGACCGCTGGACACGCAAGCACGGTCGGAGCGGAGCAGGTTCGAGAACCGGCAGCGCCGCAAGATCAAGTGGCGTTGACAACGCCCAAGGAAACCGATGAATTAAAGCGCGCAGGCGAAGTCGCTCGCGACTGGCGCGTGGAAAATCAAGCTGGCAAAACGCCTGGGCGGGCACGAGAACAGTTGCAAGACGCGGGAAACGAGAAACTAGCCGAAAGCGAAGTGCTGGATGACCCGCAAGATACGTCGGTTCATCCCTTGGAACCGCAGTGCCGGAAATGCGGGCGGACTCTTAGCACCGAGACGGAACTCGCGGAGCACGTGAAAACGTGCAAGGGCGGAAACGACGAGCAGGTTCAACCGCATTTCCATTAACCAGGGAATGCGAAGACAACGGCAGCGACTATAAAAACAAACACGCCGGGACGAGCGAAGTTGGCTCGATCCCGGCGTGATTTTCTGGGGCAGGGCTTACCGCTGGCCGATGTGGAACACGAGAGCAACGGAAATGCGAACGGAATTCGCCGTGGAACCATTGGAGCGAAATCCGATGTAGTCAAACTGCGGGCGCAAACCGACGCGATCGCTGCCGCCGAGAGGCAGGTCAGCGCCGCCGCCGAAGCTGAAGGCAAACGGATTCGAACTGGCAGTTCCAAATCCGTTAAAGTTCGCCGAGAGGTGAGAACCACCAAACAGAGCTTGCACGAACGGTTGTACGCTGCTGTTTTTACGGTACGTGAACCGAGGGCCGAAGGTATAGGTGGTGGCGGTAAAGCCTATTCCGCTGGGGGAGCCATGATACACACCAAGATCGCCAACCAAGCCGAACCATGGATTCGCGTTGTACGAGATGGACCCGCTAACGCCGTTAAGATTGGCGCCGCCAGAGCCGGTCAGGCGCAAAAACGAGTAACCGACGGAAGCGTCGGCTGCCGGAGTCGTTTGCGCGTGCGACGGCAAGGCAAAGAGAGCGCACGCAAGAGCCACCCACAGAAATTTCTTCATTGGGACTTCCTCCACTTGGATTGAGCTTTTGTTTTTGGGTGCGCTAGGACCGCGCCCCATCGTGCCGTCAGCGCTCAGAACCTTGGCTGACGCTGTAACTCCCCACGACACCACGATACGGGAGCTACCGCACAACATCAATTCCGTACCCTCTAGGGCGTGCTTCCGGGGAAACTGTACCGGAGGACAGGCTAGGTCTTAAACCATTATAATCAGCGACTTAAGAGAACCGGAGTGGAGGATGTCCGGGGTGGCGCGCCGACGACTCAGCCACCGTAGATCGCACTACTGGGCGGAAAAAGCGAGCAGGACGTTTCCGGGCATGGCCCCGAATCCGGGATAGCCCGACACCACGAACATCATGCCACCCGCGATCACCGGGCCGCCGACATCGAGCGAACCGCCGTGCGCTTCGACGTGGTTGACGGTGTCGAAGGGCCGCGCGGTGTCGAAATCCCAGATGATCTTGCCATCGCCGCCAGCATAAGCGCGGAGATGCCCGTCAATTGACCCGGAGAAGACGGCGCCCGGAATCGCGCTGATCGCCTGAGACTGCGCCGGACTGCACGGTCGGCGCTCACCGCAACCGGGAGCAGGCGTGTGCCAGATAAGCTTGCCGTCATCAACACGATAGGCCGAGATGCCGCCACCCTTCGTTGGGTCCGGCCCACGCCCCTGAAAAGCCAAGTCGGAAACGGCAACGAACACGCGCTCGCCGTTCGTCGCCATGCCCCACTGCACTCCACCAAGGAGGCCTCCTACGCCAACCCGGTCGAACCAAAGCAGCTTGCCGTCGTGGTCGGGATCGACCGCATAGACCATGCCGGTCTTTTGGCCGAGGATTAGGATGCGCTTGCCGCCGTGCAAATTGACGAGGACCGGCGACGCGCCAAGATCAAACTCGGGGACCTGGGGCGGATTGCATCCGGCGCGTGCCGGATTGCCGCAAATGATCGCGTCCATTTTGGGCTTCGTAAATTGCGCCTGCCAAAGGATTTGCCCGGAGTTCATGTCCAGCGCTACCACGGAATCGGCCGTCGGCGTATCGGGCGGCGCATAATTGTCGCCGGTGCCGACGTACACGCGGTGTTTGGCGATATCGAGCGTTGGCGAGGACCAGATGGCCATGCCGGACGGGCCCATTATGGTCGTCCCTTTGGGGGACATTCCTTGTGGCGATGGCGTCTGCGGTGCCATGTACGTCTTCCAGATGACCTTCCCATTCTGAGCGTCGAGTTTGCTCACGCTGCCGCGGAAAGTGCAGCATTCGTACCCCGGCCGCCGCCGAAACTGCTCTTCGCCGGAGGACATGGGCACGTACAGGTAGCCGTCGTAGTAAGTGGGCGTGCCGGTGATGGTTGCGGCGGGATGATCCTCGGGATGCGCGGACCAGATGAACGTGCCGGAATTGGCGTTGAGGGCATATACATCGCCAGCGGCATCCCCGAAGAACACCGCTTCGACGGCACCCGCTTTGCCTATTGCGATTCCCGAGCGCACAGCTTTAGAAGCCTTGGTAGCCCAGAAGGTGCAGCCCGAGGTGGCATCGAGAGCGTACACAGAGCCGTCGTTAGCTCCCAGATAGACGCGGCCGCGATAAATCGCAGGCTGCGAGCGAACAATTCGCACGTTCGGGATGCCAAAAGCCCACTTCAGCTTCAAGTTCGGGACACTGGAGGCGGTAATACCGGCTTCTTTTTTAGGCTGAAAGCGCCAGTTCGCCGGAGTCGGGCTCCAGCCGGTCCAGGAGGGCGCGTTCGCAGGCGCAGGCTTGGTCATGTCCGGGCAGCGGTCGGTGAGCTGATTGGGGGCGATAGCGATGATGCCGGGGGATGGCACTAGGCCGGGCCGACCAATTGGCGGACCGCTGCGCGGCGCCTGCTGCGCGCGCGCCACTGCCGACGGAATTGACATGGTGGCGACAGCGGCAACGGCGAGAATCAGCCTCACCAGACCCCAGCGAAACGCCAATCGTCCAGATGACATCAGCGATTCCTCCACACTGCAAAACGATCACCCGCACCGAACGCGTGATTGTACTCAATCTAGCCCGGCGCGGCGGCAATTTCTCGCGTCACAACGGGGCGTTAGAGAGCGGAACGATGAATTGGACGCCGGGAACGCGTTTTGTGGATAGGCGCTCATCGTTGGTGATGAACAGATCCGTTCTCGCCGCGCTTGCGCAGGCAAGTTGAATCGCGTCCGGGGGCCGAATGGAGCGGTCGCAGCGCAGTTCTGCATAGACGCGAGCCGCACGGGCGTCGAAGGGGACCAGCAAGGATGCTGCCTCGATCGATTTTTCGTATTTGGCAACTAACTCGAGATTTTGCAGTTCGATCGGTTTGACGAGGACTTCTCCAAGTGTCAACGAGGACGTAACCAATTGATCTCCACGCGCAAGCATCGATCTGCGAAGGCTCACGGCGCGCTCGTGGAGCGTGCCGTGACCTTCAAAAAGATAAATGAATAGATTCGTATCCCAGAAGATGAGACTCATTCCCAACCCTCGCGCAACCGGCGAACATATTCGTCCGCGTGTTCGCCCGCCCAGAGCCGCGCGCCCGATCCAGCCAACGCAAGCAAGGGGTCCTTGCCTCGTGCCTGCTCTGACTCTTTTTCCGACCAGCGCAGATACCACTCAAGTAAATCCCGGTACTTCGGAGGAATATCTTCAGGTTTTGGCGTTATTTTCGAGCCTTCGCGACTCACGTGATAGGGATCGCCTTGGACGAACAGCCGCCGTCTGCCCGAGGCGGTCTCAAACAACATTCGGTAACGACCAGGATTGGCAGGGCGATTCGCAACGCAGTGCTGAACGACATGAACGTACACCCCAGGGCGATTTGTTGGCATAAGGCACTCCTTGGTGGCGCGAGCTACAATTTGTTCCACCGAGAAATCCGCAGCGCTCGGGTCCTCGCGATGAAGCAACGCCGCAGCGATCCAGACCTCGTCGGCCACCTTAAGCTTGTGTTCGGTATGCGTGGGCATCTGGCTCCCCTTTCACTTCATTAAGTTACATTGGTATAGATGTAATGTCAATACAAATACGATACCAAACGCCTGACGGGGTTGGGAGCCACACGTTGACATTGTTAAGCGATTGAGATAAGAAATCGAGGCTGTTGGCTGCGACGATAGGCTCGTCACTAGGCTGCGCAAGTCTGCTGACCCATCTGGGATACCGGCCAATTCGTTGATCCTGGCTTCCGTGCCCGAGCCGGGTGGCGCGCCACATAAATCATAAGCGGGAAAGGACCTGCCATCGTTACGAATCTATTGGTGCCAAAAACAGGCGGAATGAATACGACCAAAGTGAATCTGGTGCGCTGGCTGAAGAATGAAGGCGACCAAGTAAAGCAAGGCGAGGGCGTGGTCGAACTGGAGACCGAGAAGATCAGCTACGAACTGGATGCGCCAGTTGACGGAGTTCTTTTGAAGATCGTGGTCGCGGAACCCACCGAAGTGGAAGTTGGCGGATTGCTGGCGTATCTAGGCGCGCCAGGAGATAAGGTTCCAGCAGCTTAGGGCGTGGTATGCCACGGGCTGGCGACAAGCAACTTTTCGGAGAGATTCTTCAGCGATCCTCTTCGATCGCTTCAGAATCACCTGCGGTGATAAAGCGGGACTAGAGCAATTAGCGGGAGGATGACCATGGGTGCGAGCAGCGAACTGAGCAATGACAAGCTGAAGTGGATGTACACGCAGATGTCCCGCATCCGCGAGTTTGAAGAACGAGTGAAGCGGACGTTCGTCGAGCATCCCGGAGTCATTCGTGGACACGCTCACCTGGGCGATGGGGCGGAGGCGAGCATCGTCGGCTCGCTGGCTACCCGCCACGAAAACGATCTGGTGATGCCGAGCTACCGCTGCCATGGATATCCACTAGTGCTCGGGACGTCGGCAAAGGCGGTAATGGCGGAAATTTATCAACGCAAGACCGGGGTCTGCAAAGGCTTCGGAGGTTCGATGCACTTGGCCGACCCGGCCCATCACCTCCCTACCGCCTCTGGAATCATCGGGCAAGGAATTGCTCATGCGGCGGGCGCGGCGTACGCGGCGCAGGTGAAAAAGACGGGCCAGGTGGTCTATTCATTTTTCGGGGACGGCTCGTCGAAGCAGGGAGCGTTCTACGAGACGCTTAACATGGCCGCAGTATGGAAGCTGCCGGTGGTGTTCGTCCTGGAAAATAACGAGTACCAAGCCTACACGCATATCAAGCTGGAGGACGCCAACGCTATCGCCGGCGATCCGCTTTCGCAGAAAGCGGAGGCGTTCAGCATTCCGGGCGTGACGGTCGATGGCACCGATCCGTTGAAAGTTTACGACGCGGTGAACGAGGCAGCGGAACGGGCACGTTCGGGCAAAGGGCCGAGCCTAGTTGAATCGAAATTCTATCGCTTCAGCCCACATGGGAACGCGATCACCGTTCCGCCGGTTCCGACGCAATTTCAAGAGCACGAGGCAATCGAGGTCTATGGCAACAAGGCGGAATTCGCCGCGGCGCAGGCCAACGATCCGATCAAGAAATTCAGAGCGCACCTGATCGGCACGGGCGTTTTGACCGAAGCGGACGCGAAAAAGATCGATGACTCCGTCCGCGCGGAAATGGACGAGGTGGTGAAGTTCGCGCTGGAAAGCCCGCTGCCAGCGCCCGAGGATGCACTGAATTACGTGTACGCGTAAGGCGAAGTTGTTTGGCGGCGCGCCGGCCCTTCGCTTCACTCAGGGTAAAGACGCGCGTAAGCGTAAAACACAACCGCACAGGATTTGCGAACGGATACCTGAAGGAGGCATTTATGGCGCGCGAAATGATGTTCGCTGAAGCGATTGCCGTGGCGATCACGGAAGAAATGCAGCGCGATCCGAGCGTGGTTTTTTACGGCCAGAACATGGCCATGACGGACCGCGACCCGTTCGTTCGCAAGTTCGGGAAGGATCGCGTGCGCATCACGCCGATTTCTGAAACGGCTGAGATGGGCATAGCCATCGGCGCGGCCATGAACGGCTTGCGGCCGGTCGTCGAGCTATATATGGCGGAATTCATGTTGGTGGCGTTCGATGAAGTGATCAACGAAGCGCCGCGGCTGCGGTACATGTCCGGCGGGCAGGTGAAAGTGCCGTGCGTGTTCAAGGCTGGCTTCGGATTCGCGGCAGGCTGGGCCGGGCAGCATTCTAATTGCACGTACCACGCGATGATGGGCATTCCGGGATTGAAAGTCGCGGTGCCTTCTACGTCAGCGGATGCGATGGGGCTGATGCGCGCGGCAATTCGCGACGATAATCCGGTGGTTTATCTGCACCACTACATGCTGACGATCGACAAAGGCCCCGTGCCCGAAGGCGACCACATCGTGCCGTTTGGCGTGGCGGACATCAAACGCGAAGGCACGGATGTGACGATTGTGGCGACGGCGTGGATGGTGAAAAAGTCGCTCGCGGCGGCCGAACAGCTTGCGAAGGAGGGCATCAGCGCGGAAGTGGTCGATCCGCGGACACTTGCGCCGCTCGATGTCGATACGATTGTCGAGTCCGTGAAGAAAACAGGGCGGCTGGTTCTGGTCGATCAGGCGCCGCGGCACGCTTCGGCAGCGGCGGTGATCGCCGGCGAAGTGGCCGAGCATGGATTCGAATACCTAAAAGCGCCGATGAAAATGGTGACGGGACTCAATACTTCCGTACCGTACAGCGAACCGATGGAAAGCTACGTCCTACCGAGCGAGGAGAAGATCGTCAGCGCGGTGAAGTCCGTGCTTGCGAGGCATGCGGCCGCAGTCTAGGCGCTGCGCTCCCGTTCGCCGGAGGGGCCATGGTGGATTTCGCGGTGGTGCCGGAGCGGACTGCTCTCCTCAACATTGACCTGCAAAACTGCTTCGTTGAAGGCTCGCCGATTGCTGCTCCGGATGGGCTGATTATCCTACAGCGAGTGAACCGGCTGGCTGCGGCGTGCCGCGCTGCCGGAATTCTGGTGATTCACGCGAGCATCGTCACTCGACCGGATGGATCCAATCTTGGCGTGATGGGCGAATTCAACCCTCCCGCGCGCTCTGGCATCCTCAATAAGGGCACGCAATCGGCGGCTCTGCACAGCGGACTAAAGATTGATCCGCGCGATATTCTGCTGGAAAAACCGCGCTTCGGCGCGTTTTACGGCACCGATCTGGAGCTGATTCTCCGCAATCGAGGTACCGATACCCTAATTATTGGCGGCGTGGCAACGAACGTTTGCTGCGAAACAACCGCGCGCGAGGTGGCTGTGCGCGATTTCAAGGTCTTCTTCCTGAGCGATGGAACTGCAACGTCGGATATGGGTGATGTTTCAGCGGCGGAACTGCAGCGAGTCACCTGTGCCACGCTCGGTTTTCTCTTCGCGCAGGTTCTCACCGTGGATGAAATGATCGCAAAAATCGAAAGTAGAACGCGCTCCGCGGCGGTATAGGAAAATAACGACGTGTCGCCGACTTAGCCGCACCAATTTTCCGGTTATTTTCGGCTTAGCAATTCAACCATATAGGTGACGCCCACCATGACCGCTATGCCGCCGGCTATCGCCATTGCGGTTATGGCCGTACATATCTTCCAGGCAACTTTATCGCCGACGTTAGGCAAGGACCGCAGCCGGTTGGTCACGCCGTAGCACTGACAAACGCCTGTGCCAAAGGTGAAAAGAATAATCGTCGCAGTTAACAAGTAAATCTCAAATCCAAACGATCGGTGAAATCTTAGCACCTTGACGTAAACAAACATCACGTCAGCTTCGGCCATGGATAGCAGCAGCAATGCCATCGCCAAGTAGATTCGGGCAACGTACGGGTGAAACGTCCATCGGGTTTGCATTCTGTCTCCCACTGACAGTGTTGCGACTGCGGCTCTGATCTCCGAGGCTTACCCTCTGCGCCGACGCGCGGCTGATGCGCGTCGCGAGGGGCGCTTGGCCGCGCGTGATTTGCGAGGTTTGGCTTTCGCTACGCGCTTCGCTTTCTTCGGCCGCGTAGCTGCTTTCTTGCGGGGCTCCTGCCTTCCCTGCCCCGGAAATTGCGCGAGCGTGGTTTGGGACGCGTGGCGGACTAGTTTATCGAGCGGCCAACTACGCGCTTCTTGGTTCAGCACCTCGATTCCCCACGGCCCGTCATAGCCCGCCTTCAGCATCAGGCTGACGAAACGCTTTGGCTCGAACTCGCCTTCGCCGCAGAAGAGGCGGTGATTGATGGTGTCTTCGTGCAGAGGCCAGGGACATTCGCGCGTGCCGTCGTTGATTTCAATTGAGGTGATGTACTTCTGCGGCATACGGGCGACTTTTTCATAGGGAATTTTGAGCTTGGCGAGATGCCACAGATCGAGGCAGATGCCACCGTTCGATTCGCCCGCGCCTTTCACCAGCTCGACGGCCTTCTCGACGGAATCGATGTCGCAAAACGGCATCAATTCCCAGCCGATGCGCGTGCCGTGCTCGGCGCCTTCGCGGCAAAGTTCGGCGAAAGCATCGATCATTTTGGCCATCGACGCGTCGGTGTGCTCGAAGCTGCCGACCTTAACATGATGCGCGCCAAACGCTTCCGCTGCTTCGAGCAGCATCTTCTTGGTAATGTCCGACTGAAACTTTTTTTCGCCTTCCAGAAAAAAATCGCCCAGGAATTCAAGCTCGACGTGGCGAATGCCGTGATCGTCGAGGATCTGTTTCATGTCTTTCAAGCTGCGCTTTTGCAGCGTGTGCTCCAGGTCGGCGTGCCAGATGCCCATCCCGGTGAAACCGCCACGCGCTGCGGCGGCAACGCGATCCTTGAAGTCCCAAGAACTGTATTCGCGGTCGGTGTGAGGCTGGGCATCGCCGGAGATCGTCCAATACGACGCCAGCAGGTCAAAGTGTTTCGCCATCGCTCATCTCCCCCAAAAGCTGTCGCGAAATGCTATGCCGACGCGGCATGCGAGTCAATCGTCGGGCTGAGATGCTATTCTCAGCAGTCCGGGCACGGCAGCTCCACTCCAGCGCGCACATTCAGCACCCCAGGGACGTCGGATACTGTGCCCATACGGTCCCACTTAGGAGGAAGGATGTTGCTGGAAGGGCAAGTGGCCATCGTGACGGGAGCGGGGCGCGGGATTGGTCGCGCCATCGCGAAGAGATTCGCGGCGGAGGGCGCTTCGGTAGTTCTGGCGGCCCGTACTGCGGCGGAAATCGATGCGGTCGCGAGGGAGATTGGCGCCGCTGGAGGCAAAGCCGTGCCGATCACTGCTGACGTGGCGCAGATCGCTGATTGCGGGCGCATCGTTAAGGCGGCGCGGGATGCGTTCGGTACGGTCCACATCCTGGTGAACAACGCGGGAATCTACGGACCTGTTCGGCCAGTGGAACAAATAGACCCAGCGGAATGGGATGAGGTGATGGCGGTCAACCTCCGCGGCGCTTTTCAGCTTTCGGCGTTGGTGCTGCCTCAAATGTACGCACAGAAATCAGGAGTGATTTTGAATGTGGTCAGCGCCGCTGCAAAAGCTGCGTATCAATGGGGCGGCGCATACGCCGCTTCGAAAGCAGGTCTGATCGGATTGACGCACACGCTGGCAGCCGAAGGCGCTCGCAAAGGCGTGCGCGTGAACGCGATCAGTCCCGGGCCGGTATTGGAAACGGATATGTCTCGAAGACTACGGGGCGAACTGGCGAACTTTCGCGGGGGAGACAGCGCCGCCATTGGCGAGCAAATGGCTCAGGGAACACTGCAAGGAAGGCCGCAGACTGCGGACGAAATCGCGTCCACGGCCTTTTTCCTCGCTTCCGATCTGGCGAGCGCGATTACGGGGCAGACTGTGAATGTCGATGGCGGAATTGTTTTCTACTAAAACCTTCGAGGGCGCTGAGGCTCCAGCGCGCCGACCGCGCTGCCACCCGAACGCCAGCCTCCGCTAGATCCAACCCCCGCTCGCCCACGGCCCCCACCACGTAAAACATCGCGCAGAGCAGCAACACAATCGCGAAAGCGACCCCGAAAAGCACCTCCGCCGCGAGCATTTCTCGCACGAAGTAGAGTTGCAAAATGAAAAGAACCGCCAACGCGGCAAAAAACAATTTGCGAAACTGTTTATTTTGAAACAGCCGGCTTGAAACTGCCCCAATCTGGTCCCAAAGACTGTTCATCTAGTTTACCCCACCTCCTAGAGGCTTTGATGCAAGAGGCACGCCAAAAGCTACAGAATGGAAGTGGCGGTTTTTGTGCGGCTTGCGCTTTTTGTTTCGGGATAAAACAGGAAAATCGCTTCCGCGGCGGTAGAAAAAGTGCGAGTAGTTACAGTACTCACACCGGGTGATCACCTTTGAGTGCCACAGAACTTTCGTTATAGAACGCAAGTCTGAAGCTTTTTTGGAGAAACTAAAACGCAAGCTGGCGCTTCAGCGGCCTTCGAACGGATATCGGTTCTGCGCCAGCACGGCGTCCGCTACACGGCGACGAAGCGCGATTACGTCGAGCGGCGCGTGCTTGGCAAAACGGCGGAGCGCGGCCAGCAACGTGACGAGGTCATCGCCCGCTTCGGTGGCGGCCAGAGCTGTCCGGGCATCTTTTTCGATGGCATCCATCGCGTTATAAACGAAAGCACGCGTGGCATCGGCCATCGTGGCAGCGACGGCGGAACGCGTCCGCGTGGCCTTTTGTGCACGGCGCAAAGCGGATTCCATGGCGTACACGTTCATAACAATATTGGCCAGTGCCGCCACGATTTCCTGCTGATTCGCTAGCTGATCGCGGAATTTTTCCACGGCTGTGCCCGCCGCCAAGAGGAAAATCTTCTTGGCTTGCGCAAGCGAGCGCTCTTCTTCGGCAAACGCACCGCGGGGCGCCTCATCAAATGACGGTCCGGCGAGCAGTTCCTCGCGTAATTTCAGCGCCGCCGGAATCAGAGGCAGCGTGCCGGCGGTCGCGCGCTTCATCAGCATCTGGATGATGACGAGGCGGTTGATTTCGTTCGTCCCTTCGAAGATGCGGTTGATGCGGCTGTCGCGGTACATGCGCGCCACGGGGTAATCTTCGTGAAAGCCATAGCCGCCGAAAATCTGGACGCCTTCATCGACGCAATAGTCGAGCGTCTCGCTGCCCATCACTTTGGCGATCGAGCTTTCGATTGCATATTCTTCAAGTACCCGCATGGCTTGTTTGATTTTGTCCTCGCCTGGAGCGCTCATGGCTGCTTCAAGCGCGCCCGCCGTGCGGTAGATCATCGATTCCAGCGCGTACTCGCGGATGGCCATTTCGCCGAGCTTCGCCTTGATTAAGCCGAATTCCGCGATTTGCTTGCCGAAAGCGGTGCGTTCTTTCGAATATTTCGAGGCAATCGCGATCACCTGTTTGCAAGAACCGGAGCAGCTTCCTCCCAGCGAGAAGCGCCCGGCATTCAGAGTGTTAAACGCGACGATGTGGCCGCGCCCGATCTCGTAGAGCAGATTTTCTTTGGGAATCGTGGCGTTCTCGAAAAACAGAGGCACCGTAGAGCTGCCGCGAATGCCCATCTTGTTTTCTTCCGCGCCGGTGGAGAAGCCGGGCGTGCCGCGCTCCACGATGAACGCGGAGAACTTTTCGCCATCCACTTTAGCGAAGACCGTGTAAACGTCGGAATACGAGCCGCTGGTGATCCACATCTTTTGGCCGGTCAGCACCCAGCTTTTGCCCTCGGGCGAAAGCACGGCGCGCGTGCGGGCGGCAAGCGCGTCGGAACCAGCCTGCGGCTCGGAAAGCGCGTAGCAAGCGAGCAGTTCGCCGGTAGCCATACGCGGCAGAAACTTCTTTTTCTGCTCTTCCGTTCCGAAATAGACGATGGGGATCGTTCCAATACCGGTTTGTGCTCCGAACGCAACGCCAAACGATGCGTAAATTCCCATTTTTTCGGAAAGCACCGCGGCAGAAACTTTGTCGAGCGCCGAGCCGCCGTATTCCTCTGGAATCCCGGCGCCAAGCAGTCCGATCTCGCCGGCCTTCTTTACCAGATCGCGCATCAAGTTTTCTCTGTGCGGTCCTTCTTTGTGCTTTTCGAGTTCGGGAATCTGGGGGACAACTTCGTTGACGATGAACTCTTCAGCAGTGCGACCGATCAAGCGCTGGTCATCATTCAGGTCGGCAGGAGTGAAAATCTCATCGGGCGCCGTTTCGGAGATCAGGAAAGCTCCGCCACGCTTTAAGTCCTGGGAAACTGGCGTTGTGGCCATACTGATTGCCTCCGATGCTTCGTCGCCGTGTCGAGTCAGGCGTATTGCTGCGTCACACTATTTTACATCGCAGCACCGGGTGTGGATTACGTGCTGACAGGCCGCGGATTCGCAATATCTCAGATCGAACGCCGCAGATCACGCCACGCGCTCGAAAATTCCGGCCGCGCCCATGCCTCCACCGATGCACATCGTAACCATGCCGTAACGCGCGTTGCGCCGCTCCATTTCGCGCAGAATCGTCGCAGTGAGCTTGGCGCCGGTGCAGCCCAGTGGATGTCCCAGGGCGATTGCCCCGCCATTCGGATTTACACGCTCGGGATCAAGCCCAGCCGTGCGAATCACTGATAGCGATTGGGCGGCAAATGCTTCATTCAACTCAATCATGCCAATCTGATCGAGCTTTAGCCCCGCGATCTTCAGCGCCTTTGGAATGGCGAAAACCGGACCAATGCCCATTTCCTCCGGTGGGCATCCGGCCGTTGCAAACGAGACGAATCGCGCCATGGGCTTCAGTCCGTATTCGCGAGCGCGTTCGGCGCTCATCAGAACCGAAGCCGCCGCGCCATCGCTCATTTGGGAGCTGTTCCCTGCCGTTACGGTGCCGTGCGCGTGAAACGCGGGCTTGAGCTTGGCGAGAGCTTCCATCGATGTGTCAGCGCGCGGGCCTTCATCCGTATCGAACGTGAATTTAACGGTTTTCGGCTTGCCCGCGTTGGGTGAACTGTTCGGAGCGCCGGTCGCGGCCGCTTCTAGAACGGAATACTGCACCTCAACGGGAACGATTTCGTCTTTGAACCGTCCGGCAGCGATCGCCGCCAGAGCTTTCCTGTGGCTCCCAAGAGAAAATTCGTCGGCCTGCTCGCGGCTGATCGAATATTTGCGAGCGAGGTTTTCGGCGGTGAGGCCCATGTTGATGTAGATGTCCGGATAATGATCCATTAGCCAGGGATTCGGCGACACTTTGTAGCCGCCCATAGGAACCATGCTCATCGAATCCACGCCGCCCGCGAGCATGACTTCCGCTTGCCCGGCCATGATCTGCTGCGCCGCAATGGCAATCGCCTGCAAGCCCGAGGAGCAAAAACGATTGACGGTCATCGCTGAAGTGCTCACCGGCACGCCCGCTCGCAGCGACGCTATGCGCGCTATGTTCATTCCCTGCTCCGCCTCCGGCATGGCGCAACCGATCACCACGTCGTCGATATCTTTAGCGTCGAGACCTTTCGCGCGCGCGACCGCTTCTTTGATCGCTAGCGCAGCCAAATCATCTGGACGCGTGGCGCGCAAAGCTCCCTTGGGCGCTCTTCCCACGGGCGTGCGCACGGAACTTACGATCACTGCTTCTCGCATGATGCCCCAATCCTGGCGTTCTAATCCGCCCTGAATATCAGATGAGGACGCGACGCATACTGGCGCCGCGACAAGCTCATTGGATGCCAGCGCGCCTCAAAAAGCAACCGGCACGAGGCGCGACGGGATCGATCACCGAAGGATTTTCGGAAGGGCTAGTGGAACTGGATGGAAATAAGCATTTCTACCGAGATCGGCTGCCCATCGAGCTTGGAAGGCTCGTACTTCCAATGCCGCAGTGCGCTGAGCGCGGCTTGATGGAGCAACTCTGGTCCCGAGATGACTCTCATTTTCGAGACATTACCTTCTTTATCGATGGTGGCGTCGACTACGACGGTTCCTGTCACGCCCGCTTGCTGCGCGATCTGCGGGTACACCGGCAGAACGGACGACACGAGCCGCGGCGGTAGAATCTTGCCTCCTACGCGGACGGGAGCGTTCGATACAAGCTTCGGCGCCGCCGGTGCGCTGGGCGGAGGTGGCGCGAATGCAGGCAGCGAACCGGTGGGCTCAATCGGACCTGCACTGCCATTCAGCGCAGGCGCCGCACCCGCAGAAGCAGCGGATGCATTGCTGGCAACGATGGGACGCGTGTTTAGAGTGCCAAAGGTGCTCGGGATCGCCACACCGGGCTGCGGCTTCGCTGAATCTTCCTGCTTGCTGCGAGACTCCCGCACTTTGCGGGGCGAATCAACCGCGTCCACACTCGAATTACGTGCTGCATCACTCGGCGCGTCCGTCGCGGGAGCGACGACTGGCTGTTTCGGCGTGGGCACCGCCTGCGCCACAGTAGCATTTTGATTGGCTGCTTGCGCCACAGTAGGCTGAGAGTTCGACGGCTGTACCGCAGTCGCGGAAGCCGCAGGAGTGGCCGGAACAGAAACCGCCTTGCTCAGGGAAGGCAAAACGTGGAAGTGGTACGCTCCTGCCGCGCATAATGCCAGCACGGCTGCGATTCCGACCGGAATCCACAATCTGCCGCCTTTTCCGCCTGACGATTTCTCAACGGCAGGCGCCCTGGAATCGAGCGCCACGCCAAACATTTGTTTCGGCGCTGGCGGGCGCGTATCTGCCGCCGAACCGAGCGGCTCAAGCGGTTTTGCGGATACAGTGGCAGTTGCGCGCGGCTCGTGCTGTGCGACGCGAGGAGCGACGGCTGGTTTTGCGGGAGTCGCAATCATCGCGTCAATGGCATCGCTAATGTCGGTATCGCTTTCCAGCGTACTTTTTGCACTCCTGTCCGCAAACGAACTCGCGCGCGGTTCGCGCGTGGCGTCCGCCGCCGCAAGCACATTCTCTTTCGTACCAATCGAGGCGAACGACGATTCGGGCAGCTTCGGCACAACCGGCGCACGCTGAGCAGCAACCGACGACTGGCGAAGTTCTGCGTTCGTTGGCGACTGGTCGGGCAATCTGATTGCCGGCGCGGCTGGCTCCACGGGCGCCGCAGGCATTTCAGTAGGCTTTTGTTCGACAACCGTCGCCGTCGGTTGCGACGCGGGCGGCGCGGCGGACGCATGCGGTGGCTGCAAGGATGAGGCAGGTGCGGCAGCCTGCTGTTGCTGTGCCGCTCGCGCTACTTCTGGTCCGTCGGTCGGAAAGTACACGCCCCAGTATCCCGGCTGGGGGCTCGTGAACTCGATCTCAACGTAACTCTGCGCGTTGCCATAGGCGCGAACTTTTATTACGCGGCAAATCGCTTCCTGGCGGGACTTCAGATTCGTCAACACCATCACCTGATCCGCGTTCACCGGCGTGGACATCTTCAGCACGCCGCCCTGCGGGAAAACGATCATCGTGGTGGTCTGTTCTTCGAACGGCTTCGCCTGTCCCACACCACCGGCGGCTGTAAGGCTCGGTACGATAGATCCATGTACCTTTATCGGGATTTCGAGCGAGACTGCGTCTGCCCGTTGGTGGGCCGATTC
>JASHPG010000175.1 GCA_030038275.1 Candidatus Acidiferrales bacterium
AGTTTTATTTTCGGACGACGGACGTGACGGGAGACGTGAAGCTGCCGCAGGGGGTGGAGATGGTGATGCCCGGGGATAACGTGAGCGCGGAGATATCTCTGATCACGCCGGTGGCGCTGGAGAAGGGACTGCGCTTCGCCATCCGCGAAGGCGGCCACACCGTCGGCGCCGGCGCCGTCACCGAGATCATTGAGTAGGGAATCGAGTAGGGTAGAGGACCATGCGAGAAATCATCACGTTGCAGTGCGGCGAATGCAAAAATCGAAACTATACGACCACCAAGAACCGGAAGAAGCACTCGGACCGGCTGGAAACGCAAAAGTATTGCAACACGTGCCGGAAGCACACGGCGCATAAAGAAGTGAAATAGCGCTTCGCGGCTTGGGACCTGAAAGAAACCCGGCGAACTTCGAGCCTCCGGCTCGAAAATTCAGGGGAGTAGGTTCAACGGCAGACCGCCGGTCTCCAAAACCGGATGTGGGGGTTCGAATCCCTCCTCCCCTGCCACTTTTCGCGGCGGAGGGGCGGAGAGGGCGCGGTGGAATTAGAGGGACCGGCAAGAAATGGCACAGGCGGCAAAATTGAATAGAGAAGAAGCAAATGGAGCGTCGTTTTCCGTACCGGAGCCGGTCGGAAAGATCGCTAGCTATCCGAAGCGGCTGAAGACGTTCCTACACGAAGTAAGAGTCGAGTTGAAGCAGGTGAACTGGCCTTCGCGCCAGGAAGTTTGGTCCACCACGATCGTTGTGACGATCACGGTGGCTTTTTTCGGAATCTTTTTCTTCGCGACGGACACGGTGTTTGGCCGGGCCGCGAACTGGGTGCTGCACTACTTTGCAAATCACTGAAGGAAACACGATGTCGAAGCAGTGGTACATCGTCCACACCTACTCGGGGTTTGAGCGCAAGGTGAAGGAGAGCCTGGAGAGCCGCGTGGCGGCGTTCGGGCTGACGGACAAGATCGGCCAGGTGATTATTCCCACCGAGTCGGTGGTGGAAGTGCGCGGCGGCAAAAAAGTGATCTCGCCGCGGATGTGCTATCCGGGCTACGTGCTCGTCGAGATGGAGATGGACGACTACACGTGGCACGTGGTCCGCTCGACGCCGAAGGTGACCGGGTTCGTCGGCTCCGGCCAGTATCCTTCGCCGCTGACGGAAGAAGAAGTGCAGAACATCTTGAACCGCGCGACGACCACGGCGGAAAAGCCGAAGCCGAAATTGTCATTCGAGCGCGGCGAAAAAGTTCGCATCAACGAAGGCGCGTTCGCGAATTTCACGGGCACGGTCGATGAGGTGAATCCCGACCGCAGCACGCTGAAGGTTTCGGTAACGATTTTCGGGCGGTCAACGCCCGTGGAGCTCGACTTCGCGCAGGTCGAAAAAGTTAGCTAACGAGCTGCCTTGGACGCGGCATTCGGTAGCTAGAGGACGAGAAAGAAATGGCAAAGAAAGTTCAAACAACGGTGAAATTGCAGTTGCCGGCGGCAAAGGCCACTCCAGCGCCTCCGGTGGGCACGGCTCTCGGTCCGCACGGCGTGAATATCATGGATTTCTGCAAGCAGTTCAACGGCAAGACGAACAAAGAGCCCGAGGGCATGATCATTCCCGTGCTGGTGACGATCTATACGGACCGCACGTTTACGTTCGTGCTGAAGACGCCGCCGGCTTCGGAACTGTTGAAGCGCGCCGCGGGAATCGTGAAGGGTTCGCCCGAGCCGAACCGTAACAAAGTGGCGAAAGTAACGCGCAAGCAAGTGGAAGAGATTGCCAAGAGCAAGCTGCCGGACCTGAACACGGCGACGCTGGATTCGGCGATTCGTTCGGTGATGGGCACGGCTCGCAGCATGGGCATTGAGATCGCGGAATAACCGCGGGGTAGGGAGAGAGAGATGGGCCGCAGCGCGAAAGTAGGAGGCAAGAATATCGACCGCGCCAGGAAACTGATCGAGGCGCGCGTCTATCACCTTGAAGAAGCGGCGGAGCTACTTCGCAAGGCGCACTTCGTGAAATTCGATGAAACGGTCGAGCTGGTAATCAATCTGGGCGTCGATCCGAAACAGTCGGACCAGATGGTTCGCGGAACGGTGGTGCTGCCCCACGGGCTGGGGAAGTCGAAGCGCGTCCTGGTGATTGCTACCGGCGAAAAAGTGCGCGAGGCGCAGGAAGCGGGCGCGGACTTCGTCGGCGGCGACGACATGGTGCAGAAGATTTCCGAGGGCTGGACCGATTACGAAGCGGTGATCGCCACGCCGGACATGATGAGGTCTGCCGGGAAACTGGGAAAAGTGCTTGGGCCGCGCGGCTTGATGCCAAATCCGAAGACCGGCACTGTCACATTCGAAGTCGCGAAAGCAGTAAAGGAAATCAAGGCGGGCAAAGTCGAGTTCCGGCTGGATAAGACGGGAATCATCCATTCGCCGATTGGGAAGATCAGCTTTCCGGCAAAGAATCTGGCGGAAAACGCGCAGGCGCTTTTGAGCGCTGTGGTGAAGGCGAAACCGGCGGCCGCCAAAGGAAGATACGTGAAGAAGATCACGCTCACTTCGACGATGGGTCCGGGAATTCAGATCGATTCGACGGAAGCGGAAGCGGCCACGGCGGTTGCCGCGTAACCAAAAGGGCGAGCGATGAAAAAGAAAGCCGAAAAGAAGACGCAAGCTGAAGAACTGCGCGCGCAATTGGCGACGGTTTCGACGGTCATTCTTTCGACGTTTCAGGGAATCACCGTGGAACAGGATACGGCGCTGCGGCGCGCGGTGGAAGCGGCGGGCGGCAAATACGAAGTGGTCAAGAACACCATAGCGGAGCGCGCCGCGCAGGGAACCTCCGCTGAAGGGCTGCTCAAGAACCTGAAGGGTACCAATTCGATCGCGTACACGAAGACCGATCCGGTAACGCTCGCGAAGATTCTCACCAAAGTCGCGAAGGACGTGCCGGCGTTTCAGTTCCGCGCCGGGCTGGTGGAAGGGCGCGTCATTTCCATACAGGAAATTGGCCAGTTGGCGCTGTTGCCGAGCAAGGAAGAACTGATCAGCAAGATCATGTTCCTGCTGAATGCTCCGGCGCAGCGGGTGGCTACTGCGCTTGCGGCATTGCCGCGCAATCTGGCGGTGGTGACGAGCGAAGCGGTTAAGGCCAATAAGTTCGGGTCCGGTGGCCCGGCGCAGGAAAACGCGCCGGCCGCTCAGTAACCGGGCGTTTCCGGGATTTACGTTTTTCATTTTGGAGGGAGGATAGAGAAGGCGATGGCTAGCAAAGTGGAAGGGATTCTGGAGGAGATCAAGGGCCTGACGCTGCTCGAAGCCGCCGATTTGGTCAAGAAGATGGAAGAGACCTTCGGCGTTTCGGCGGCTGCGGCGGCTCCGGTGGTGATGGCGGGCGGCGCGGGAGCTGGCGCGGCGGGCGCACCAGCCGAGGAAAAGACGGAATTCAGCGTTGTCCTTACTGAGGTTGGAGCCAACAAGATCAACGTCATTAAGGCTGTCCGCGAAGTCACCAGCCTGGGCTTGAAAGAAGCCAAGGACTTGGTTGATGGCGCCCCGAAGACGGTGAAGGACGGGGTTAGCAAGGACGAGGCGGCCACTATCAAGAAGAAATTCGAAGAGGCCGGAGCAAAGGTCGATATCAAGTAGTGGCGGCTCGTGTCGGCGGCCAGCCGGGCTGCAAAGGAACTCGCGTTCAAACGCGCTCCTGTGAACCAAGGCACTTCACAAAACGTCCTATCCGGACCGGCGGTGCGGGTGTCTCTCCGCGCCGCTTTTCCGTCGTTATTTTCGAAGGGGATCGTCCATGAGTAATCGTAATGGTAATCGCGCAATCCGGGAGCGAGAGCGCCTGGATTTCGCCAAGATCAAAACGGCGGTGCAGATACCGAACTTGATCGACGTGCAGAAAAAGTCGTATCAGCGCTTCCTGCAAATGGATCTGCTGCCCAGCGAGCGGGAGGATACGGGGCTTCAGTCCGTCTTCGCGTCTGTATTCCCAATTCAGGATTTTCGCGGACTCTCGCAGTTGGATTTCGTTGATTACGCGATCGGCAACTGGGAGTGCAAGTGCGGCCATTTGCGCGGCCTGCATCACTTGCGCGCTACGTGCCGGAATTGCGGCGCTTCGGTGGTGACGAACCCGTACAAGACGGGCGATGTGCTGTGCGCGAAGTGCGGCACGTTCAACAAAAACACGCCCACTTTCTGTAACAAGTGCGGCGATCCGGTCACGTTGCAGTTGAAATACGACGTGAACGAGTGCCAGGAACGCGGCATGACCTATTCCGCGCCGCTCAAGGTCACCATCCGGTTGACCATTTATGACAAGGATCCGGATACCGGCGCGAAATCCATTCGCGACATCAAGGAGCAGGAAGTTTTCTTCGGCGATATTCCGTTGATGACCGACAACGGCACGTTCATCATCAACGGCACCGAACGCGTGATCGTCAGCCAATTGCACCGCTCGCCGGGCGTGTTTTTCGAGACGGCCAACAATCGCACTTATTTCCTCGGCAAGATCATCCCGTACCGCGGGTCGTGGGTCGAGTTCGAGTACGACACGAAGAACGTCCTGTACGTGCGCATCGACCGCAAACGCAAGTTCCTGGGCTCGATTTTCCTGCGTGCGCTGGGAATGAAGACCAACGAGGAAATTCTGCGCACCTTTTACCAGGTGGAGCGCATTTCCTTGCGCGATAACGAACTTTTCTGGAACATCAGCGAGGGGCTGATCGACCGCAAGCTCTCGCGTGAGATCAAGAACCCGAAGACCGGCGAAGTGCTGGTCGGCGCGCACAAGCGCATCAGCGAAGCTCTTTACAAGGAACTGGTGAAGGCGCGCGCGACGCAGGCGGAAATCGGCGTGGCCGATCTCGAGGGCGCGCTCACCGTCGGCGAATTGGTGAATCGCCAGACTGGCGAGGTGCTGCTGGAAGCCAATAAGCCGCTTACGGCGGAAATTTGGACGGCGATCGCCGAAGCAGGAATCACCGAGGTGGACGTCTCTTTCCCCGACCGCGACGAAGTGGGCAACATTGTCAGCCGCACGCTGGAAAAGGACTCGATTCATTCGCCGAAAGAAGCGCTAATCGAGATTTACCGCAAACTGCGTCCCGGCGATCCGCCGACGCTCGAAACCGCGACGGCTCTCTTCAACGGGATGTTTTTCGATCCGCGCAAGTACGATTTCAGCAAGGTAGGGCGTCTGAAGTTCAACATCAAGCTCGGCATCGAAACGCCGCTCGATAAGCGCACGCTCGATCCGGGAGATTTCGTCGCCGCAATCAAATACTTGCTGAAGCTGCGCCGCAACATCGGCACGGTGGACGACATCGACCATCTCGGCAACCGCCGCGTTCGCGCGGTGGGCGAACTGCTCGAAAACCAGTTCCGCATCGGACTGGTCCGCATGGAGCGGGCGATCAAGGAAAAGATGTCCGTGTACCAGGAAATGTCCACGGCCATGCCGCACGACCTGGTGAACGCGAAGCCGGTGATGGCGGCGATCCGCGAATTCTTCGGCAGTTCGCAGCTGTCGCAGTTCATGGACCAGACCAATCCACTGAGCGAAATTACGCACAAGCGGCGGCTTTCGGCTCTCGGTCCTGGCGGACTCTCGCGCGAGCGTGCGGGATTCGAAGTGCGCGACGTGCATCCCACGCACTACGGCCGTATTTGCCCGATTGAAACGCCGGAAGGTCCGAACATCGGGTTGATCAGCTCGCTTTCGTGCTACGCGCGGATCAACGAGTTCGGCTTCATCGAGTCGCCCTACCGCAAAGTAAAGGGCGGGCGCGTGATTGACTACGTGCAGATCGTCAACGCCGGCGACAGCGAATTCAAGGCCGGTGAAATCGTCGAACGCGAGAAGGTAGATGACATCAACGACGAACTGAAGCGCCGCCGCGTGGTGGTCGAGCCCTACTGCTTCTATCTTTCGGCTTGGGAAGAGGACCGCTACGTGGTCGCGCAGGCCAACGCGCCTCTCGACGAGAAGTTGCGGATCACCACCGACCTGGTGAACTGCCGCCAGGCCGGAAACTTCGTGCTGAAGAGCCGTGACGATGTGGATTACATCGACGTGTCTCCGAAGCAGTTGGTCTCCGTCGCCGCGAGCCTGATCCCGTTCTTGGAGAACGACGACGCGAACCGCGCGTTGATGGGCTCGAACATGCAGCGCCAGGCGGTGCCGCTCATCAAGGGCGAAGCGCCGCTGGTCGGCACCGGCATGGAGCGAGTGACGGCGCGCGATTCGGGAGCGGTGATCGTGTGCAAGCGCGATGGCATCGTCGATCAAGTCGATTCCGAGCGCGTGATCGTGCGCGTGGAATCGGATCAGTCCGGCGTGCTAAGCCGCGAAGTCGGATCGGACATCTACCTGCTGACCAAGTTCAAGCGCTCGAACCAGAACACCTGCGTCAGCCAAAAGCCGCTGGTGCGCGCGGGCGACCGCGTGAAGCAGGGCCAGGTGCTGGCGGATGGCCCTTGCACGGACCGCGGCGAACTGGCTCTCGGGCGCAACGTGCTGGTTGCCTTCGTTCCCTGGCGCGGCTACAACTTTGAGGACGCCA
This sequence comes from Candidatus Acidiferrales bacterium, assembly GCA_030038275.1. Taxonomy (GTDB): domain Bacteria; phylum Acidobacteriota; class Terriglobia; order Acidiferrales; family UBA7541; genus Palsa-295. The sequence continues at coordinate 6,560 of JASHPG010000175.1, forward strand.
TCCTAGTCAGCGAGAAGCTGGTGAAGGAGGACTACTACACCTCTATTCACATCGAGGAATACGAAATCGAGGCCCGCGACACGAAGCTCGGCCCCGAGGAAATCACGCGGGATATTCCCAACATCAACGAAAGTTTTCTGCGCAACCTCGACGAGAGCGGCGTGATTCGCATCGGCGCCACCGTAAAGCCCGGAGACATCCTCGTGGGCAAGGTGACGCCGAAGGGCGAAACCACGCTGACGCCGGAAGAAAAGCTGCTGCGAGCGATTTTCGGCGAGAAGGCCGGTGATGTTCGCGACGCGTCCCTTTATTGCCCGCCGGGCATCGAGGGCACCATCGTGGACGTGAAGATCTTCTGCCGCAAGGGTGCGGAAAAGGACGAGCGCCACAAGGCCATTGAAGCAGCACACGTGGCCAAGCTCGAAAAGAACCTCGCCGACGAGATCCGCATTCTTACCGACGAGCGCCTGAAGCGCCTATCCGACTTGCTCGGCGGCCAGAAACTCGTGGCCGACTTGCACGATGAACGCACCAACAAGCGCCTTCTCAATAAAGGCGCCGAACTCACGCGCGATATTCTGGAAAAGATTTCGACGCGCAACCTGAAGCGCCTGCGCTTGAACGACAAGGATCCGCTGCTCATCGAGAAAATCGATGAAATCGAGGAGATGACCTCGCGGCAGATCGACGTGCTGCGCAAGATCACCGATGAGCGCATCGCCAAATTAAAAAAGGGCGATGAGCTGCCGCCGGGCGTGATCAAGCTGGTGAAGGTCTATATCGCCATGAAACGCAAGCTGTCCGTTGGCGACAAAATGGCCGGCCGCCACGGTAACAAGGGCGTGATTGCACGGATCGTTCCGAGCGAGGATATGCCGTATATGCCTGACGGCACTCCGGTGGAGATCGTGCTGAATCCTCTCGGCGTTCCTTCGCGTATGAACGTTGGCCAGATTCTCGAGACGCACCTCGGCTGGGCTTCCAAAGCCCTCGGCGAGCGTGTCGCGGCGATACTCGATTCCGATTCGCGCGCCGAAGCCGTCCGCAAGTGGTTCAAGGAAGCGTTCGGCCCCACTTCAGTTTGGAAAACGCTTTCGGACCTGGACGACGAAACGCTGCTCGATGTGGCCCACGGATTCCGCGAAGGCGTGCCATTCGCCACGCCGGTGTTCGACGGCGCGCGCGAAACGGATATCCACCATTTGCTGGAGTTCACCGAACTTCCGGAAAGCGGGAAAATCAGTTTGTACGACGGAATGACTGGCGAGGAATTCGCGCAAAAGGTCACCGTCGGCTACATCTACATGCTCAAGCTGTCACACTTGGTTGACGACAAAATCCACGCCCGTTCGATCGGTCCGTACTCGCTGATCACGCAGCAGCCGCTCGGCGGGAAGGCACAGTTCGGCGGACAGCGCTTCGGAGAAATGGAAGTCTGGGCCCTCGAAGCGTACGGAGCCGCGCATATTTTGCAGGAACTGCTCACCGCCAAGTCGGATGACGTCTACGGCCGCGCCAAGATTTACGAGGCCATTGTCAAGGGTGAGCCGGGAATCGAGCCCGGCGTGCCCGAGTCGTTCAACGTCCTGGTTCGCGAGCTGCAGTCGCTGTGCCTTGACGTCGAGCTGATGAAGCGCCAGAAACCGCAAGTGGAGAAAGCCGAGGCAGCGGATTAACCAGCGCGCGGCGCGGATGTTTTCGCGCCGCGGCGTCCCAAAAATTCTTGAGTTTCATACCCCGGCGTAGCTGGGGAGGAGGCAGCCCTTGTATCGTTCTAGCCCTTATGACCGTGCCAGCCAGATCGCGGATTTTGATTCCATTCGCATCAGCCTGGCGAGTCCCGAAAAGATCCGGTCTTGGTCGCACGGCGAAGTGACCAAGCCGGAAACGATTAACTATCGCACCTTCAAGCCGGAGCGCGACGGCCTGTTCTGCGCCAAGATTTTCGGCCCCGTCACCGACTGGGAGTGCTTGTGCGGAAAATACAAGCGCATGAAGCATCGCGGCGTGATCTGCGATAAATGCGGCGTGGAAGTGACGCTCAGCAAGGTGCGCCGCGAACGCCTCGGCCACATCGAGCTCGCTTCGCCCTGCTCGCACGTATGGTTCTTCAAGGGATTGCCCAGCCGCATCGGCTACCTGCTCGATATCACCATGCGCGACTTGGAGCACATCCTCTACTTCGAAACCTTCGTGTGCATCGATCCCGGCGAGGTTCCGTCGTTGCGCGAGAAGGAAATCCTGCCCGAGGAAAAATTCCGCGAATTGCAGCGCGATTATCCCGGCAAGTTCCAGGCCGGCATGGGCGCCGAAGCCATCAAGGAACTCCTCCGCCGCGTGGACGTCGATAAGCTTTGCGACGAGCTGCGCGAAAAGATGAAGGTCGATCCCAGCCTGCAGAAGCGCATCAAGTTCGCCAAGCGGCTGAAGGTTCTCGAATCCTTCCGCAAGAGCGGCAACAAGCCCGAGTGGATGATTCTGGACGTGATCCCGGTCCTTCCGCCCGAGTTGCGTCCGCTCGTGCCTCTCGATGGCGGCCGCTTCGCCACGTCCGACCTGAACGACCTGTATCGCCGCGTCATCAACCGCAACAACCGGTTGAAGAAGCTGATGGAGCTGCACGCCCCGGACGTAATCGTCCGCAACGAAAAGCGCATGCTGCAGGAAGCCGTCGATGCACTCTTCGACAACGGCCGCCGCGGACGCGTTCTGCGCGGTACGAACAACCGCCCGCTGAAGTCGCTCTCGGACACTCTCAAGGGCAAGCAGGGCCGCTTCCGCCAAAACCTGCTCGGCAAGCGCGTGGACTACTCCGGCCGTTCGGTGATCGTCGTCGGCCCGGAGCTGAAGCTGCACCAGTGCGGTTTGCCGAAGAAGATGGCTCTCGAACTTTTCAAGCCGTTCATCTATCACCGCCTCGAAGCCGCCGGCCACTGCACCACCATCAAGCAGGCCAAGGAGTTGGTCGAAGCGCAGGAATCGATCGTGTGGGACATTCTCGAGGAC